>MFEO01000027.1:0-8714 GCA_001777585.1 Candidatus Doudnabacteria bacterium RIFCSPHIGHO2_01_FULL_50_11
GAAGGGGCGTCAGAGGAAATCGCAAAGCGCTCGAGGCGAACGCCGCGCATCGCCAATCGACTGTTAAGACGAGCCCGCGACTATGCCCAGGTCCGCGGATCCGGCGTAATCACCCCCATAATCGCCCGAGAGGCGCTTGATATGCTTTCGATCGACGACGTGGGTCTCGATCAAAATGACCGACGTATACTCCAGATTATCATAGAACAGTTCGGGGGCGGGCCAGTAGGGATACAAACACTCGCTGCAGCGACATCAGAAGAGATGGCGACTATTGAGGATATTTATGAACCCTACTTAATGCGGATTGGATTTTTGAATCGCACACCCAAGGGTCGAATCGCAACGCCAAACGCCTATCAGCATCTGAAGATGAAGCCGCCCGCAGATCACAACTCGAAGCTCCTCTAGCATACATGAATACTGGGTTCTCCCTTGAAAGCCTAAATTCTCAATACGTGGTAAACACGCTCTTCCACGGTTTCATGATATTTATTTCCGTATACTCAGCGCTCATCGTCTTTGCTCTGACAAAATTTGGAAGGTCTAAGCTCTTGGGCCTCCTAGTTTCCTTCGTCTATATATTACTTGTGATGTCGCTTTATCTGCGAGCGGCAAGTCTGATCGCAAAACTCTAATTTCCAAACTTATGCCCTTCAACACCAAGGCCCTACTAGCCTCTCTGGATGACAATGAACAAGTGTATCTAGTCATCCGACAGCACTGGTTTGTTCTCGCCAGTCGCGTAATTTTTTGGATGCTCTACTTGGGAGTAATCCTTTTCCTCAACGGTCTGCTCCAGGCCATGTTCCCCCAGCTTACCGGAGGCTCCCCCGGAACTATTATGAACCTGATCTTGGTTGCCATTATGCTTCACGTCTGTCTTGGGGTTTTTCTGACTTGGGCGATGTATTATCTGAATGCACAGATCATCACAAACAAAAGAATTGTAGATATCGATCAGAAGGGCCTGCTGCGGAACGAAACCTCAGTACTCCATCTGCATAAAGTCGAGGATGTGACCACGAACATTCGGGGTCCGCTGGCTAATTTATTCGGCTTCGGCGATGTTCTCGTGCAGACGGCCGGTGAAAAAGAAAATTTTACTTTTGACGCTATCGCCCATCCTCATGATGTCGCAAAAATCATTCTCGAGCTGTATGAAAAGGTCGCATCGAACTCAGGAGAGACAGGATACGCCAAAACAACAACTACTCCGTCGGTAAAGAGCCCCCCTGTATTATGAAAATAGTCGTGCTAGCCGGCGGCATCGGCCAGCGACTCTGGCCTCTGTCTCGCGTGGCTTCCCCGAAACAAATCAAGCCTTTTTTTGGCGCGCACACCTTGCTCCAGAAGACCATTCTGCGGCTGGACAAAAAATTCTCCAGAAGAGACATTTTCATTGTGACTGTACGAGGCTATCTCGCGGCTGTTAGAGTCCAGCTGCCCCGCTTCCCCAAAAAGAATATTATTGTCGAGCCGCAACGTCGCAATACCGCCGCAGCTATCGGGCTTGCAGCGTACCACATTGCACAGCGCCATCCGCATGAAACTATTATCAGCATGGCTTCTGACCACTTCATTGGTGACGAACAAGAATTTCTTCGCCACCTGAAAGACATGGACCGGGTAATAAAAAAAAATCCCCAAGCGGTCTGCCTGATGGGGATACGCCCGACATATCCAGAGGTTGGCTATGGTTACATCGAGGTTGGGCCCAGGGTCCGACTTATACCCCATGCAAGAACATATGCGATCCGCCGCTTTATTGAGAAGCCGCCGCTTACACAAGCGAAGCGGATGATCCTTTCCAGGCGGTACTTCTGGAATCCGTCATATTTCGCGTGGCGAGCCGATAGAATCCAAGAGCTTTTCCAAAAATATATTCCCGACACACACAAGCTTCTCCTCCAGTCTGTTCGGGGCAATCTGAGAGCATTTTCAAGAATCTCCGCGCCCGCGATCGAGTATGCGATATTGGAAAAATTACACAACGATTTTTTCGTTTTGCCGGCAAGCTTTGACTGGGCCGATGTCGGTCATTGGGCATCGGTGCGCGAGATCCAGGCTGGCAATTCCCATCAGAATGTAACACTAGGCCTGCACCATGCAATGGATACGAGCGGCTCTCTGATCTATAACTACACCGAAGGGATCGTGACTACTATTGGCGTCCACGATTTACTAATCATACAGACCGAGGACGGAACGCTTGTTTGCCATAAAGACCGCGCCCAGGATGTTCGGCTTTTGGTAAGGCGGCTGCACGAAGACAAACGACTGAGAAAATTCGTATAACAACGTTACTCCCGACCTTGAGTCGGGGCCTTAGATTGGGCATTGTTATTTGCCACACTGTTTCTATGAGTGTGAAAAAAATCTTCTACAATACTCTTCTTCAAAGCGTCGGTAAACTAATCTCTATTGTCATAGGCCTGGTGGTGGTTGGTATGCTGACTGGATATTTGGGAAGTACAGGTTTTGGCGAGTATGCGACAGTAATATCCTTTATGGGTTTTTGGGGTATCTTAGCGGACCTAGGGCTCTATCTAGTGGCGACAAAAGAAATATCAGAGGTTGGGGCAGATGAAAACAAGATCCTGGGTAACGTCTTTTCGTTGCGCATCATTAGTGTATTCCTGATTTTGCTACTCGGCGCCCTAGTCGCGCAACTCTTCCCATACTCGGCTGCGGTAAAAGAGACGATGTTTATCGCCATTCTCGCTTTTGCATTTGTTTCTGGGACGCAAGTCTTGGTCGGTGTGTTCCAAAAACATCTGGTATTCTATGAGCTTATCGCTTCCGAGGTCTTGGGGCGAATTGCTATGCTAGTCTCAACTTGGTTTTTTATTCATCAACGGCTCTCCCTCCCCTCTTTTATTCTCTCTCTTACCCTAGCAAATGGGGTCCACTTTCTCCTAAGTTACTATCTTGTCCGCCGCTTAGTCCCTTTCACCTTGCAATTTGATTTCAAGTTTTGGAAAAAAATATTATCCAAATCGTGGCCATTGGCTTTCTCAGTAATCTTTAATCTTATCTATTTTAAGGGCGACTCTGTAATTTTGTCAGTATACAGACCGCCGCAAGACGTAGGTCTGTATAGCCTGGCGTACAAATTCTTAGAGGTACCTCTTGCTTTTCCGGCAATGTTTGCTGGTCTGATTATGCCTTTCCTCGCCCGCTTTTCCTTCCGGGATTGGGCGAGCTACCGTTTGTATTTGCAAAAATCGCTCGATGCCATACTTCTCCTTGTCGTGCCGCTTACATTAACAACGTATTTTTTTGCCCGGCCGATAGTCAATTTGGTCGGTGGAGAGATCTATCCTGATGCCGACCGTGTTTTACAAATTCTGATTTTCGCTACAGCCATTATCTATATAGGCCAGCTGTTCGGCTATGCGGTAGTCGCGCTTGATAGACAAAAAACCATGCAGTGGGGTTACCTGGGCGGTGCAATGGTCGGACTGGTGCTTTATTTTATTCTGATTCCGCGCTATTCCTATTTCGGCGCGGCGGCGGCGACTGTGCTGATCGAACTGATGGTCGCATGCATCGCCGTATTGATTACCTCGCGTGCCGCGCATTTTTTTCCTTCATTTTCAATCTTGGCTAAGGCCTTGATCGCCGGTTTGCCAATGGCATTATTTTTCCACTATGTGAATTTCGCTTGGAGAGTAAATTTTTTTTCCACTCGATTTACGACAGTTCCAGCGTGGATGTCTGAAGCGATTATCGGACTTGTCATATATACTTTCTTGCTTTTTGTATTACGTGCCGTCCCGCGCGATTTTATTGCGGAGATCCTCGGGTCACGACCTGGGGCGGCGGCCGAACTGCCAATTGACAAGATATGACCACCATGTTTTTCCGTTTTCCCCTCGAGCCGACATGGGGCGGGGCGGAAAAACTCACATTTGAATTTTTATCCAGAATAGCAGGATCGAACCGCAAATCTGCTATCTATTGCAATCATTTGCCTCTTGCGCAACGCTGCCGAGAGGGCGGGGTGGGAGCCGTTGTTGCATGGGCGGGGTGGGAGCCGACGGTCTGGTGGGCAATTTTCTTTAGTCCGTTAACCGCCCTTGCGTGTGGCCTCATACTTCTAAGAGCGGTAATCTCGCACGGACGGCCCGAAACGGTCTACTGCACCACTCTCGCTGACAAGCTCTTTATCACACCATGGGCCCTGGTGATAGCATGCAATGTAGTATGGATTGAACATACGCGACTTGGCCGGTGGTTTTTCGACAATCCCTTTCTTCCTCTCTACCGTCTATTGTCCAGGCGGGTCCGAATCATCGCCCCCTCCTACTTCCTCCGCGATCAATTATTGAAAGCCAAAATCCCTTTCGATCGTATTAGGATTATCTACCCGGGAACCGCAATAAGCGACGAATCAAATAAAACAGAGAAGGCCGTCGACGCCCCAACCGTGGGCTTCTTAGGTCGACTTGCTCAAGAGAAGGGACTGGCCACACTCATCCAGGCAAGCGCCTATCTTTCCGACCAAACCCACATCCTCATTGCAGGCGATGGCCCTGAAAAAAAGCGGCTTGAGCAGATGGCTTCCGATGAGGGGGTGAGTCAAAAAATCGAATTTGCGGGAGTGATTAATAACATCGACGACTTCTTCGCCCGCATTGATGCTCTGGCTGTTCCATCGCTTGAAGCCGAATCGTTCGGTCTTGTCGCTCTTGAGGCGATGGCGCATGGGGTGCCTGTGGTGGCATCGCGCATCGGCGCTCTACCAGAAATCATTGAACACGAAAGGACTGGCCTGTTATTTACCCCCGGGTCGTCGGATGAGCTTGCTTCTTCCCTTCAC
Organism: Candidatus Doudnabacteria bacterium RIFCSPHIGHO2_01_FULL_50_11; assembly: GCA_001777585.1. Classification (GTDB taxonomy): domain Bacteria; phylum Patescibacteriota; class Doudnabacteria; order UBA920; family 2-01-FULL-50-11; genus 2-01-FULL-50-11. The sequence goes on from MFEO01000027.1 coordinate 4,826, forward strand.
CGGCTCCTAGAATCGTCGACACTGTATAATCGACTCGCCCAAGAAGCACGCCGTGCAGTCAAGCGCCGTTTTCGGATTGAACGGTATGTCGAGGATCTAGGTCGGGTGGAAGCTTAAAATTATTCTCCACTCATATAATAAAAATCCCCGCGTACCAAACCGGCACGCGGGTTACTTCTGCTTCGACCTCCTCTAGTCACCTGTCTTTAATTTTGTTGTAGGTATCCAAAATGAAACGAAGTGGTTGAGTATTGGTGTTGGACTCCCTTCGCGCGATATGATCGGCAAAATCCTGATACACGAGGGGGTATTCCATAGACAAATTATTGTCACTGTTTTCAAATCCAAACGCCACCCTTCCGTCGCAGTATAACCGTCCACGAACGATATCGATGGTGACTGTCTCACCATCGGAGGTGGTGAATCGGATCCTGCGGATGTTCTTGGGGTACTCCCAGTCCATTGTTAGATGTCCTGACCCACGTGTGCCAAAACTGAAATCAACCTCGGCCTGGGTCTCAACATCAACAGATGGCGCACTCGAAACCTTCACCCTGGTTGGAGTGAACCTTGCTTCGGGCAAGACGCCCATGACAGCAGACATGATGTTTATGCCGCAATCCATAAGCACTCCACCGCCAGCTGTGGAAACTTTAAAAATCCACTTGTCTGGCGAGTGCCACCCAAGGGCATTATCCATATATAGAGCTTCAATACCCACAACTTCGCGGCCGGCAAGCAATTGTCGCGCGGCGGCAACTGGCGGAATCATGGAGGTGTGATGAGCAAAGTACAAGACGACCCCTCTTGTCAGAGCGAGGTTCCCGAGTTCGCGGCACTGACCAACTTCCAATACTGGCGGTTTTTCCACCAAGACGTCTCTGTAAATTTCAGAATTAAGCGCTGCCAGGGTTTGTTCGTAGTGAAGGTTGGGATAGGTACAGATGGAGATTGCGTCAACTCCCGGGTCGGCAAGTAACTCGCGATAGTCGGAATAAATTCGTGCCCCTTCAGGAGCCGCCACTGAATCAATGTCAGCAATGGCAACCAGAAAGAAAATTGAGCTGAGCTTCTGAATTGCTTCGGCGTGCAATCTACCGCACGATCCATAGCCAATGATCCCTACATTGATAGGTTTCTTCATTTACCCCCCTTTAGAAAAGCTTTATGGAAAAGTCTGAACAATGAATAATAATCATCTCCATAAAATTTGTCAATCCTTACCCACCCGTGTGTATTTTGTCTATAATTTAAAGACGATTCTCTCCACCATCTTCTTGCCGAAATGATCATTGATCTTCTTAACCAGGTCAGCATGACGCAACTGCAGCTCTGAGGCTAGCGCGGCCCCCTGGACTTGCACATAGAGGGTTTTCCCACGTAAAAATTTGGGGTGACATCGAATATTTTTACCGCCAAAGTATGACTTCGCCCGATCGTTCCAGACTCCGAAGAGTTCATAAATCTGAAGCGGGCGATTTAGCCCGCGGCCCTTCTTTTTTTGTTTAAGCAGGTTTTTGAGCGACTCCATGGCTATAATATTCAACCTATGAATGTTATTTCGGTATGGTGATTATGAGTGCTTGCGACACAACTGATTCAGGCAGGGCATCTATATCTGTTGTGGTGAGAAATTTCTGTGTTTTTGGGGGAAGGTGATTTAGCAGGTGCCCTTGCCTTGTCTTGTCAAGCTCGGCCAACAGCTCGTCGAGTAGCATTACCGGCTCGACACCGAGCACATCTTTAAGAAATTGAAATTCTTGCATTTTTAAAGCAATAATGACACTGCGCTGCTCTCCACGAGAGAGGAATCGAGCCAGATTTCTTGTATTACTGTCTTCAATTCGCCAGTCATCACGGTGTGGGCCTGTCTCTGTTCTTCCGCTCGCGACATCTTGATTGCGATGGCGAAGAAGCTGATCATATATATTTTCCTGAGAAATCTCCTCGATCCCGGAGGTCGTATAGAGAAATCTCAGATCAATTTCGCTGCCGGTCAGAGAAGTATACACGTCTTCAAGCCCCGCATTGAGGAACTCCGCGAGTTTTGTCCGGGCACCCATAATAGTACTGCCAAGAAAGGAAAGCTTCTGATCCCAAAAATCCAGCTCCTGTTCTTGCGCTTGACCAAGAGCGATTCGGTATAAAAGTTCGTTTCGTTGCGTCAGTACTTTTGCATATTCTATCATAACCTCTTCGTATTCCGATTCTGTTTGTAACAACACCTCATCAAGATACTCCCGCCGCACCCCGGGCGAAAGCCGAAGAAGATTGAGGTCTTGGGGAAGAAAAGAAACTGAGGGAAGAGCTCCTAGTATCTGGCTTGGCATCTTCTTAATCCCATTGATCCGCTGCGAGCGCATGTATCGATTATTTTCTTTCCGGCCGTAATAGTATTCCAATCCCTTTTGTTCGATTTCAAAACTGACACGAAAATAGTCTGAGCCAAAGGTGATGATTTCCCACGACTTGCCTGGTGGAAAAGCTTGAAGCGTAGACGCGTAAAAAATGCTTTCAAGAAAGTTAGTCTTTCCGCTTGCATTGGGGCCAACAAGAATTACAAAATCTTGAGCGACGTCCCACTCAAGATTTTTTAGGTTCCTAAAATTTTCTGTTGTTACTTTCGATATCCGCACGTTGGCTAGGTTTTGATCGGCATCACCAGATAGAGACATCGTGATGCCTCGTCTTGTGGCACAATCATTGCGGGGGAAGAATTATTTATGACCTTAAGCAGAACGTGATCTTGGGTGATATGATTCAAACAGTCCAAAATATAGCGAAAATTAAAAATTATTTCATTATCATTTCCGATAACTTCGCCTTGGACCAGGCTTGTGTTTGAACCGTATTTTGAAGAAGTCGCACGTAGTATGAGGGACTGATCTGATTTTCGGATTTTCATTTCAACATTATTGTTATCCTGAACGAATAAACCGGAAAGCTTCAATGCCGACACTAGTTCGCGGGTTTTTACCCGGATCTCAGTAGTAAATTCGCGAGGAATTATCTGTTGATAATCCGGATATTGCCCTTCTATTACACGAGAAATAAATTCAGAATTGGCTGTTCGGAAAAGCGCTTGCGAGTCAGCGATTAGGATCTCTACTCCTTGTTCGGTCTCTCCCAAAATTCTCAAAAGCTCGCCTACCGCCCGATTTGGAATGATCAATTTCGCTTCAATCCCCCGTCCGGTGAGGGTTGTTATACTCTCCGCAAGCCGATATCGATCGGTTGCCGCAAGTCTTAATTCTGTTGCGTTAATCTGGAATAAAACCCCGGATAGCTCGGGTTGGGTTTCTGAGTAAGCGCTTGCGAACGCGACGCGCTCCAGCGCTTGAGATAGATCTAGAGTATTTATGGATACTGTTGCGACTGGTTTGATTTCTGGGATAAGCGGGAAGTCTTCGGTGGGAAGGCCCTTCAGGATGGATTCTGTTTTTTCTGTTTTGACTAAAAGGTTGATGTTTTTCGTCTGTAATGTGATCTTTTCCTCGTTTATATTCCCGATATATTCCGAGAAGGTTCGGGCGGGAACTGTTATCTCTCCCGCTTCTTCAATTTGCCCACCTATCCTTGTTTTGAGAGCAATCTCTAGATTTGTGCTGGAAATGAGTAATTGCCCCGCTTCTGTTTTGAGTAAAACATTGTTGAGTATGGGGAGTGCTGATGTTGTTCCTACAATCCTTGAAGCTTGGGTGAGGGCTTTTTTTAAATTATCTTTCGTGCAGATTACTTTCATAACTAGTTTTCAACCTGATTATTATTATTTAAGTTATATTCTTTAATACAGTAGTGGTGGTAATAAGCGCTGTGGATTTGTGTATATGACTATTTTACTTCTTGTTTAGATGCCTTTTCTTGGTTTTGGCTGTGGGTTTGTATAGGC
>MFEO01000027.1:8742-29749 GCA_001777585.1 Candidatus Doudnabacteria bacterium RIFCSPHIGHO2_01_FULL_50_11
CGGCGGCCCGTTTTATTTTTTCCCACAACCAACCCGGGCTTATACACAAGCCTTATCCATAATAAGGGAGAGCTCTTGTTTGAGATTGTCGTTTTCCTTTACCAATTTATCCACCTTTTCAATGGCATGAATAACCGTGGTATGGTCACGCCCGCCAAAAAATTCTCCGATTGAAGGGAGAGAGGTTTCCAGCTCTTTGCGTATCAAATACATGGCTATTTGTCTAGGTTTTACGTATTCTTTTTTTCTTGATTGTCTGGTTAGATCGTCCATAGTGACGCTATAAAAAATCGCAACCGTATCCATTATTTTTTTTGCAGTAAGCCCTCTTTTTTTGGGCTGGGCAATGATAGTCGCAAGAATGCCCTTTACTTTTTCCAGAGACGGTCGAGTATTGTTGATCTGACAATATACAATTAAACGATTGAGCGCACCCTCTAGCTCCCGGATGTTTGATTCAATATTAGTAGCGATAAAGTTCAAAATTTCCGGATCGACTTCATAGTTTTTTTCTCTGATTTTAGCACGGAGGATGGCCAGGCGTGTTTCATAATCAGGGGGCTGGACATCGGCTACCATTCCTCCCTCAAACCGGGAAACCAAACGCTCTTCTATTGAAGGAATTTCTTTGGGCGAACGGTCAGCGGTAATAATGATTTGTTTATTGGTATTATACAGAGCATTAAACGTATGAAAAAATTCTTCTTGAGTTTGTTCCTTACCCGCGAGCAATTGAATATCATCAATCAATAGCGCATCAACGTTCCTATATCGATTTTTGAAGTCATAGGCGCGGCCATCCTTTACAGCCATAATAAAATCATTTGTAAATCTTTCGGAAGATACATATAAAACCTTGTGTGTTGGCCATTGTGATAGAATCTTATGCCCCACAGCCTGTACCAAGTGGGTTTTTCCCAGCCCAACGCCGCCGTAAATAAACAGGGGGTTATATGCGACCCCAGGCCGTTCCGCAACAGCGGCTGACGCGGCATGGGCTAATTCATTTTTTGTTCCCACAATGAAAGTCTCGAATTTATATTTCGGGTTGAGTTGTGATCCTCCATAAGTTGTCGTCGCCTGCGGTTGATGTGCTGGCCCCTGCCCCGGATTATTGTTTGCTTGCGCTTGTTCTGTTTGCGGCTGGGGCGAGAACTTGAGGGTTACACTTGAGGAGATCTCATATTTCACCTCACGAATATCCGGATTGACTGCCCGGATCGCCTGAAGGATGTTTTGGTGATATTTATTTTGAAGCCAGGCCTTAGTGAATTCGTTAGGGACTCCTATCGTAACGCCTTTTCCAGAATTGTTGAGTACAGAGGTACTTTTAAACCATGTCGTGAAATTCGGTTTTGATAAAGACAGCTCAAGGTTCCCCAAAACAGCTTGCCAAAATTGTTCATTCGTCATATTTGGCTTGATTTAAACATTTTTTACACTGCTTATTTTAGAGAAATTTTTGAACCCCATTAAAATTTTGTTTAATTTATGTTATTTTTTCAGTATTTTATTTAACCTTCGTTTCACTAATGGGCCCCGATAGTCGTCATAGCAATAAAAATTTTCAAGAAAATTGGGCTTTTTTAGACCTAGGCATTCTACCAGATAAGTTATCAACATGTAAAATTGCTTTTTTTTATCTAAATTTAGCCAAATCGTCATAATAGTGTTGATGGAGTGTGGATCATAAGTTGATTGCTTGTTTCTTCATGTTCTTCACAAGAAGCAAATCCTTGATGGATCGCTCGATTAAAGTTATAGTTAAGCCCGAGACACGTAAGAGAATTCACCACCATCACATGAGTAAGAGAACCTGGCAGCCCAAGAAAAAGCGCCGGTTGCGACGTCATGGATTCTTAAAAAGGCGTAGAACGACTTCTGGCAGGAAAGTTCTTTCCAGCAGGCGCCGGAAGGGCCGTAGGCGACTGACTGTATAGATGCTGTCAAAGAAATACCGCATCGTACAGGAGAGGGATATCATGGCTCTATTGCGGTCTCGGAGCATAACCTCTCCTCTATTTAGGATTCATACGAAGCCCAATCAACTTTTTGAAAACCGGTTTGGTTTTCTAATTTCGAAAAAGATTAGTTCAAAAACCACCCAGAGGAATCGCATGAAGCGGCAGCTACGCAACATCATTGCGCGATTGATTCCTCAAATTCGAGCGGGCATCGACTGTATTGTGGTCGTGCGCCGCCCTTTTTTGACAAAGTCATACCAAGAGATAGAGGGTGAAATACAAGACCTGCTATTCAAAATCGGCTTACTTCAAAAAGAAATAAGATCAACAAGACGATGAAATATATATTACTCGGACTACTCACCGTTTATCAGAAAACAATATCTCCCGATCATGGTTGGTTTCAGTCATTTTTCCCCTATGGTTATTGTCGCTTTTCCCCGAGTTGTTCAGAATACTCATTCCAAGCAATTGAAAAGCTCGGTTTATATAAGGGAGTTAGCGCGAGTGTCTTGAGGATACTCGCATGTAATCCCTTCTCCACTCCTCGCGCGGATCACGTCAAAATATATTAATCTTTTTTCAATGTTTTCGACGATTTATAACACAGCAATTTTCCAGCCTCTTTTAAATCTTCTTATCTTACTTTATAACTGGCTCGGATCTGATGTTGGTTTGGCAATCATTGCAATGACGATAATTATCAGGTTAATATTATACCCTTCATACAAACATCAATTACAGTCTCAGAAGAAACTGGCGGATATGCAGCCAAAACTCCAGGATATAAAAGAGAAATTTAAAAATGACAAAGAAGCCCAGAGCAAAGCCCTGATGGATTTCTATAAAGAAAACAAGGTAAACCCCTTTGGCTCATGCCTTCCCCTTATCATTCAGTTGGTGATTCTTATCGGACTATTCCAGGTATTGCAACTCGGTCTGCACGGCAACGCGATCGAACAGCTATACTCATTCATTAGTAATCCTGGAAAAATCTCAACACGCTCCCTCGGGCTGATTGATTTAGCCAAGCCCAACATCTATTTGGCCGTAATAACCGGCATTCTGCAATTCATCCAGAGCCGCCAGATGATCGCCGCCCAGCCTAAATCCAAAAACCAATCTAGTGATATGTCCCAGGCTGTTTCGCGACAGATGATGTATTTTTTGCCCGTTATGACAGTGTTTTTTGGTTCCACCCTTCCCGCGGGACTTACCTTGTATTGGTTGGTAACTACAGTATTTTCAATCGGCCAGCAATACTTTATACTGAAAAGTACCCCGCCCAAAGCTGAGCTGAGCCAATAAGATTATTCAGACTATCTATGACGCCCCAAGATGATATTAAGGAAAAAATCCAGGATCTCCTGGAACACATGGGCATACCCTGCACGATCGCTATTGAAGATCGAAGTGGCCAGCTCGTCTATAATATCAAGAGCGATGATTCGCGGATTCTGATCGGCCAGTACGGCGGTCATCTCAAATCATTGCAGCATATCGCCCGACTTCTTGTCCGCCGTTCAATGCCGGATGGTGAACAGGCTCCAGAATTCTATCTTGACGTGGAAGATTATCGGAGAAACCGGGACGAATTTCTTCAAGCGCTGGCGGGACAAGCCGCTGATCGAGTGCGCCAGACACAACAAAGATTGGTACTAAAACCCATGGGCAGCTCTGACCGTCGGGTGATCCATACTGTTCTTGCCCAAAGCCCCGATTTGATTACTGAGAGCATCGGGGAGGAACCCGAACGGCGTATTGTGATAAAATTGAAAAAATAAGCTACGAGGGACCATTCGCGCTTGTTCCAACCGCGGCAGTCTTTTGTGTTTCTCTCTCGAGTTCAGACTGTCCTATCTTACTGGCCGATGCCGCGGGGAAGAGGCTGAGAAGATACCAGAAAAGAATCGCGAGATCATTTTTGAAAAATGGTGCATCTACTAGACCATGCACCACGAGCGATGTAAGTGCAGCCAGAATAATTACTGTAAATTGTCCGTATCCCTGACCCCAACCAATCATTTTTTTTGACCTGTTCACAATCCAGACGAGCATTCCCAGTATGGCAAGCAGTCCAAACAAACCAGACTCCAGCCAAAAATTTAGAAAAATATTGTGGGGGTAATTAAGGATATCATCTTTGAGGCCAGGCTTGAATGCGCCGTACCATTCCCTGAAACCCATCAGACCAGCACCCAAGACCGGTTCTTCTTTGAGCACATCGACAGCAACCCGATATAACTTCAATCTTTCCTGCCCCGCCGGATCATTCCCCACAAAAGCAGGGATGATCCTATCGCGAGAGGCGGGTACGATCAAGAGCGTCGAAATGATAACAAGAACCACTGCAATCATCATCTTGCGATATCGGGAGAGCCAGCCCAACAATAACAGACCGATGCAAAAACCTAGCCAACCGCCGCGCGAAAACGTAAGGCCAAGCAGGGCGGTGCCGCAAAACAGTGTGAAAAATAGGAAGCCCTTGGATCGCCCGGCAGCAAGGTGTTTGCGGAAAATAATCAACCCCGACAATATCGTGAGTATGGGGGCTATTAGCAACGCGACAGCATTGGGGTACGAATAGAGCGACACCACCCTTCTGGGTTCTGTGCCTGGACCCCACCACGCCGGAGGGAGGTGGTAGAGGGTAAGAAATTGATACAAGCCAAAAAAAGAAAGACCGAGCAGAAGAATAAAAAGCGCATAGAAACTGTAGAGTTGTTTTTTGGGTGAATCAAGCGCAAGATAGGCTACCAGCCAAAAGAGAAGACCTTCCGCAAAATACGCTTTAAATATTCCCAGAGCCTTCAGTGTCTCCGGGGATACTGCGACCGATACTATGCCAGACAAAATGAACAATCCTATCCAGACAAGGAGCCACGGGGAGTCGTGGAATATGATTCGCACACGTTTCCGATATGAGGGTTCGCCCAGCAACAGTCGGATCCCCATGCCCGCCGCAGATAGGATAATCATCCATTCAAGTGCAGTCGAAGGATAGCCGAATACGTTGAAACGAACTTGATAGACCGGCAACAGCGCCAGGATCCCATAGACACCCCAGTCGGGCCGTAAAAAGGCGATTATTCCGTATGCAGAAAGGCTAACACAGATCAATAGAACCATGAAAAGATTCGTGCGCGCAGTGCGCGGTTAAGGAACGCTGATTCTCACAAGCTCTGTCTTCTCACCCGAATTAGTCTGGGCATACACATCATAGAGTCCTGCCTTAGGCTTGTCGGAAGCAGACCATGTTTGAGCAAATTCCATATACTGGTCGTGCGAAGTTTTTACAATCGGCCCGGGAATTTTCTTAGCTACGCCACCCGGTTTTTGGTAATAGAAAGCAACACCGCTGACCTGCGATGACGCGCGAGCCACAAGAGACAATGGAAAATTAGTCGAAGTGTTTTGTTGCGGAGACCCAAGAACTATAGAAGTGCCGAAGGCATAATTGACGCGGCGAGTGATTTCACTGACGTTCCCCGACCGGGTTGTCGCGCGAGCTTGGATTAAATGCACGCCATCGGGATATGATGTATCGAGGAAAAAACTAGCAGTAGCCGAATCATTGGAAAATATTTTCTCTCCATCAAATGATAGCGTAATATTTTTTATTGGGTCTGCAGAAGATGCTTGAACGCTGATCTTAAGCGGCAATGCCTTGATCAGCTCGTTTTCTGAAGGCTCCGGCATAGTGATGTAAAGAGTGGAGGTACCCGGTGGATTGGAGTCTCCCCCAACACCATCATCGCCGGGTACATCTGGGTAAGGATAGCCATTAGCGATTGCCCATTCCCTGACTGGTGTCTCCCAGTTTGGATCATCGGGTTTTTCAGAATGAAATATCGTATATAGCCTTGTCTCGATATTTTCATCAGGAGTATTTTTGTTGGCTGGAAGGAGGGTGGTCTTGTCTATTTTGACTGGTATATGCAGATCATCCGACTGTTCCGGCAGGGCAAAGCTGGCAAAGATTTCTGGTTTCGTCGAAGGAGTGTAGGCAGTAGGCAGTTTACCGGAGAGCGTGTCTACCGCAATATCGCGAATGCCATTCGGGCGCACAAAGGGTTGTGCCGTAAGTCCCGCATGGGCTTTTTTCATGAACGAATTCCAGATCGGTGCTGCAACCGCGCTGCCATCAGCGCCGCTTTTCATTGCGGAATTGTCGTTATTTCCGACCCATACACCCGTTGCGATTTGTGGGGTATAGCCGATCGTCCACGCATCTCGAAATTCCTGGGTCGTACCGGTCTTGGCTGCCACCGGACGGTCAGGTAGAGTGAGATAATTTTTTGCGCCAAAGATAAAAGTACGGGCATTATTGTCTGAAAGAATAGAGGTAATCAGGTATGCTATTTGCGGGTCAAGAACTTGCTGTCCAGCTTTCTCCTGGTATTCTTCGAGCGTATTGTTATGCGAATCGGCGACCTTCAAGATCGGCACGAGCGGCATACGGGTACCGGAATTCGCAAATACGCCAAAGGCGGCGACATGATCAATAAGCCGCACCTCCCCCCCGCCGAGGACAAGCGATGGACCATAGCGACTTTCGTCTTGTAGTGTGGTAATACCTAAGTCGTGCGCTGTGTCAATCGAAGGTTTTACGCCGACTAAAAGGATTGTCTTGACCGCTGGCACATTTAGAGAACCAGCAAGAGCCTGGCGGATTGATACTGGACCATGGTTCTTGCCCGTATAATTTTGGGGTACATACTCCTCCCCCCCGAACGAACCGAAATTTGTTATAACATCCATCAGCATCGTGGCGGGAGAAAGTCCTTGTTTGAAGGCGGTCGCGTATACATACGGCTTGAACGACGATCCTGGCTGTCGTGGCCGGAGCGCGACATTCACCTGCCCGTCATTTGTGTTATCAAAAAAATCTCTTGACCCGACCATAGCCAGAATCTGTCCTGTTTTAGGATCGATTGCGACCAGTGAGGCGTTCTTTGCACCGTAGCGGGTCTCATTGTGCTCAATATTTTCAGCGATTGCTTCTTCTGCCGACCGCTGCAATTTCATGTCGAGCGAGGTGGTCACCAGGAGCCCGCCTTCTTGCAGGGTATTCTCTCCATAGCGCTCGGCCAATTGTTCTTCTATGTACAATACAAAATGCGGAGCCTTGATCGAATTTTTTACTGCAGAGAAGGACACTTTTTCATTTTTTGCCGCTTCTCGCTGCTCATGGTTTATAAAACCCTGATCCTCCATAAGCTTGAGGACAGTATTCTTTCTGTCTTCCAGCTTGTCACGGTTCGGGCCATAAGGTGATAGCAAGGTCGGAGACTGTGGCAACGCGGCCAAGTAAGCCGACTCCGCAAGCGTTAGATCCTTAGCGTTCTTGTTAAAGAAAGACTGAGCCGCGGCCTGGATCCCATAGATTGTTGAGCCGTAGGGGATTTCATTGAGATATAACTTGAGGATTTCATCTTTCGTATATTTACGTTCGATTTCTAGGGCGAGCACTATTTCCTTGATTTTTCTTGCAATACTTTTCTCACGGCTCAAAAGTGCGTTTCTGACCAACTGTTGAGTTATCGTGCTCGCGCCTTGAGATTTGGAAAAAGTGAGGACATCGAACGCGGCTGAATATAAAATTCGACCAATAGAGATGCCGCTATGTCTGTAAAAATCTTTGTCTTCAATCGCGATAGTAGCCTGCTTGATGCCTTGGGGCATGTCATCGAAGCTGATGAGCGTTCTTTGGGCTTCGCCATGTATATCATAGAGGAGCTCGCCGTTGCGATCATAGATTTTTGTTGATTCGGGAATTACCCGGTTAGTGAGCTTGTCGGGATCGGGGAGGTCTTTGGAATAGTAGGCGAAGGCACTGAGTCCAATAAGAAAAACACAAGCAGCTGCTATCGCTGCTAGCTTAATGATCATTTTGAGAGTTGATCCGGCCCTGAGCCAGCGCAGTGAGCGTTTCAGTGCCCGCCACAATCTCCCACGTGTGCGGCCATAACCCGCTCCTCCGATAATGCTCCGCCGGCGGGAAAAATTTCCTCCCCTATCGTGCCAGCTTTTCTGGTATGAGCTCATAAGATGACCTGATAACAGTGGGCAGTATGTCAAAAATTTGCTACACTGTAAAGGCATTCAGCATACTTCAGATGAAAAAGTCAGATGGTGAGATAGAAGAACTGTTCAATCGTGGCGTGGCTGAGATTATCGAGGCTGCCTCATTGCGAGCCAAGCTTGTCTCTGGAAAAAAATTGCGAGCCAAGCTGGGCATCGATCCAACTTCACCCAATCTTCATATCGGCCGGGCTGTTGTCTTGTGGAAGCTACGCGCGTTTCAGGAATTGGGACATACAGCCGTTTTGATCATTGGGGATTTTACAGGGCTTGTCGGCGATACATCCGATAAAGATGCGGAAAGGCCGATGTTGAGCGAAAAAGAGGTGCAAAAGAATCTCAAATCATACTTTGATCAGGCATATAAGATACTCGACCCGAAGAAGACAGAGACCCATTTCAATTCCGAATGGCTTAAGAAGCTGACGTTCCGGGATGTGGGAGAACTGGCGGATCTTTTCGGTTTGCATGAATTCGAGGCCCGAGAGATCATCAGCCGTCGTCTCAAAGCAGGCAAGCGGGTATCACTGCGGGAACTCTTGTACCCGCTGATGCAGGGTTATGATTCAATGGCGGTTAGAGCAGACGTGGAACTCGGCGGCACCGATCAGAAGTTCAATCTCCTCGCAGGCCGGGTGATCCAGAAACATTTCGGTCAGAATTCCCAGGACATAGTGATCACAAAATTACTGGCGGGCACGGACGGCAGAAAAATGTCTTCCTCCTGGGGTAATACTATCAATCTCACCGATGAAGCTAACGAAATATTTGGCAAGGTAATGTCAATCTCCGACGAGCTGATTCTTCCCTACTTTGAGCTTGCAACCAATGTCGAGGAAGCAGAATTGCAGGCTATTGGAGCGCAACTTTCTGGCAGAAAGGAGAACCCCCGTACATTGAAAGTACGATTGGCTCGGGAAATAGTAACGCTCTATCATGGAAACGCCGCTACTTCCTCTGCAGCGCAAAATTTTGAGAAGAAATTTGGAAGAGAAAAGGACGTGACACAGATACGGCCTGACGTATTATTAAAGAAGAAATCAGGCCCATATAAAATTGATGAAATACTTCTCGAAGCCAAGCTCGTTTCTTCCAAGTCAGAAGCTAGGAGAAAGCGAGGCGAGGGTGCAGTGCGCTTTAACGGAAGAAAGTTATCGGAACATGAGCACGATGATTTAATTGTGTTTCAGAAAGGCGATATTATTAGTCTGGGCAGGCGGTTCTTAAAGATTGATTAGTGAATAAAAACCGCCGTGGTGGATCCCCGGCGGTTTTAATGTTTCCTGTTAATATTTTACCACCCAGCCCTTGAGCTGTTTTTTCAGACACTTCGAACAGTCATGGGCTCGAAATGAAAAATTTTGTTTCTCGCTGGCGTCTTTCAAATCAAAATTCACTAGTTTTTTGCAATTTGGGCACTCGGCCCTGACCGCGAGATTTTCATAAGGCTCAAACATAGACTTATTTTGCTACAATCGATTGATACATCTGTAAATATTCCTGGGCCGACCGCTGCCAAGAATGATCAGCGCTCATTCCGTTGAGTTGTAATCGCTGCCATCGCTGGGGCACCAGAAACTCCCGTCGCGCCGCGTCAAGGACTTTCAGAAATTCTTTCGGGGCAAAACCCTTAAACAGGAAGCCCTGCCCGTTCCTTTTGCGGAAATCCACAACTGTATCATGCAATCCTCCGGTATCATGGACAATCGGAACAGTACCATAGCGCAGTGCAATCAATTGTGCCAGACCGCATGGTTCATAACGGCTCGGCATCAGGAAAGCATCAGCTCCGGCGTAGATCTTTCTTGCAAGATGCGAATCATATCTGGCCGAGAAAGCGATCTGGCCGGAATGGTCGTGTGAGAGCGACCGGAGGATTTCTTCATATTCAGCATTCCCTTCGCCTAAAATTGCGAATTGCATATCTTTACTGACAGGATGTTTCATTGCGTGGATTAACAGTTCAATTCCCTTTTGCTCGCTTAAGCGGGTTACAATTCCACAGAGGAACGCAGGATCGGAAACCCGCAACCCCAAATTTTTTTGTAGATCGCGCTTATTAGCAGGTTTTCGCTTGAGTGAATCTTGCGTGAATGGTTCGGCAATGAATTGGTCTGAGGCAGGATTGAAATATTCTGTATCAATACCATTGAGAATGCCTCGTAAGTTCCGGGCACGCTTTTTTAGGACCCGCTCCAGTCCCCCTCCGAACTTCGAAGTTAAAATTTCTTTTGCATATGTCGGCGAAACAGTGTTGATACAGTCAGCTTCCAATATTGCTTGTGCGAAGGTATTGAAAAAATGATGATCGTCTTTGCTTCGCGTAAGCGGGGAAAACGAGCGAAGTGTCAAGCCTACTAGATTCAATAATTCGGCATTTGCAAAACCTTCGTTGCCGATATTATGGATCGTAAGCACTCGTTTCGAGCCATTTGCATTTCGCCCTGTTGGATCGGGCAATAAACACAGCGGTGCCGTCATCCAATCGTGGACGTGCACAATGTGAGGAGCGAATCGTAGCTTGGTTATCAGGGTTTGCGCAGCAAGGCAGAAAAACAGAAAACGTTTTAAGAGAAAGGATGAATCAGAAACACTGTCCTTCTGCCGGTAAATATCTCCAGAAGAGAGCCAAATCGGCTGGTCAATCAGATAGAGCGGAACCCGCGCATGCAGAAGCTGTGAGCGATATATTTTAGCGTTGTATGACTGTCCAGCGAAGGGTATCGAAAAAACAGCGACCTGTTCGGCCCCCATGTCGGCAAGTCGGATATGTTCATAACGAGGTACTATCACACGTGGCAGACAGCCAAGGTCAGCAAGGGCTTTCGGCAGAGACCCGACCACATCAGCGAGTCCTCCCACTTTTGCATAAGGTGCAACTTCTGCCGCAACGAAAGAAATGCGCAACGGAGATTTCTTTTTTTTCATATTTTATTAATATTGCAAACGAAACCCGAGCTTTCTTCGAGCATAGGAGTTGAATTTATCGAAAATACGCCCCGGTGTTTTCATGAATCCGATGGGAGTGACTATTGGAATATCGTTTTGGTGAAAATCTTCGTGGAAATTGCTCCCTGCCGTGATAATCAGATTGAGTTTTTTGGCGAGCATCTCATAATGGACAACTTGATCCCAATTGTGTTTCGGCGTGAACACTTCAAGGCACTCCAGCCCGGCCTTTTTCAGTTGAGCGACTAATCGATCATCTTGGTACCGAAGGTGCGCGCCGGGATGCGCTAAGGCAACGATGCCTCCGGCACGACGGATAAGCTTGATAGCCGAAACTGCAGGGAGATATCGTTCCGGTACATAGGCGTCAGACGCGGCGGAGAAATAATGATTAATGATAGCAAAAATATCCGTGCTGCCTACCTCGGACAGGATGCGCCGGCGATCATTGCGTTTTTTCATAAGCAAGCCAATGATATGAGCTAGGCCATAATATTCTGCTTTCAGCCCTAGAATTTCGGGACTGGTTATATGGAACCCCGATTTACGTAATTTCGAGACGACTTGGAGTATACCCTTTCTGCGGCCTCGCTGGATCTTTTGCAATGTTGTGGCCAGGACGCCCGAATTGGGGTTGAAGCCATACCCGGCCAGATGGATATGGCGCCCTTCGTATTTACAGCTTAACTCAACCCCGGGTAGATAGTTGATTCGGAATTTTCGCGCAAGGGCCTCCTCTTCCCGGACATGGCCTATGCTGTTATGGTCGGTTATAGAGATAAGGCGTAGCCCGGCGTTTTTTGCAAGCTGGAATATTTTCCGAGGCGAATCTTTCCCGTCAGAGTAGTAGGTGTGCAGGTGGAGATCAAATTGTTTTTTTCGCATAGGTTTCGATTTCTTCCAATATTTTTTCACCTTGTTCATGGGTTGTCAGCGCCTTGATTGAGAGAAGAGACTTGGCGGTGAATAGGGCGAGTTTTTTTTCCGTGGTTTCATCTTCTGGTATCTGGCGCGCGGCACAATAATGATTGACCAAGCTTGCAAGCAGGGGATCAAGCGTCTGGCGGGAGAATCGTTGTAACATGAAGCGGACCTGAGTGACGAAGTATGCCAGATCATACAATTCGTCGAAAAAAAATGCATCATTAAAATCAATTACCGCAACCCCTCTTTCGGTTAGGATGATATTATTGGGTTGGAAATCTCCATGTACGAGCGTGAATTGGGATTCATCGAGCAACTCCTTCTCTTGCCGCAGCAACACCTCAACGGCGGCTTGGATCCGTGGGCATTGGGTTTTGTATTTGTTGCAAACAGTCTCCACCAGACGACTGAATATTTCCCGTTCTTTCTCCCATTGAAATTTTGCTTCCAGTACCCCGTGGGGCTTCTTGTTATTGAATTGGATAAGCCATTCTATGGCTCCCCGTGTAATCTCGGCCAACCGATCCTTGCCGCTCTCCATCCTTACCATCATGGTTGTGCCGGGAATGTTTACGTAGAGGAGCAGTCCGTATTCGGGAAAATAGCCAATCGGCCTCGGCACGCTGTAGGCTGATTCCAGAAATCCATGCCGCGCAAGATTGTCCATGATGTGGAAAGCTTTGATCCGCTTGTCATCCGGCCCTTTGCTCCCCCGCAAGATTAGCTCTTCTACCGATCCGTCCGGCTTTCGAATCGCTAATTCGTATTTGACGAGTACCACCCGGCGATCGAAGACTTTAGTCGGGTCATGCCGTAGAATTTTCAACCCCAATAATTCCGAGGCCCCGAGCAGTTCCAGGTGGGAACGGAAAAAATTTTCCATAAACTGTTGATCAACGATTGGTTCAGTGTCCATTGTGTCCTCGCGCATTAACCCGCAGTGCCACACGGTAAAGATCTAGATATTTTTTAGCGGGCAACTCCCAGGAGAAGGTTTGCTTCATGGCCCGATGGACAAGCTTGCTCCATTGGGAAGGGTACTTATAGCTTTCACATGCTCGAGCGATAGCGACAAGCAGTTCTGGCGTAGCATACGCATCGAATTTAAATCCGTTGCCGGAATCTGCAATCGGGTCATAGTCGGTGATAGTATCGTGCAGTCCTCCCACGGAGTGCACGATTGGTATTGATCCATATCGGAGGCTGATCAATTGAGATATGCCACAGGGCTCATAACGCGAGGGCATCAGATATAGATCCGAACCCGCGTATACGCGCGAGGCCATAACCTGGGTAAATGGCGAATAGACGCCGATCTTGCTTCTATGCTTACGTGCAATTTCCCGGAAAAATTTCAAATAATCCTTATTACCGCTTCCGACCACCACCATTTGTAGATCCATTTTGAGGAGTACCGGCATCGCCTCCATGATTAGCGCGAAACCCTTCTGTTGGGATAATCTGTTGACAAGACCGATCAAGGGAGTGGTTTGTTTAACTGTAAGACCCACTTCTTTTTGGAGTGCTGCTTTATTTTTCCCCTTCTTCTCTAGAGAATTAAAATCATATTTTACATAGACATCTCCGTCAAAAGCAGGATTTACGACTTCATAATCAATCCCATTTATAATGCCAAACACGTGCTCCCGCCTCCGCCTCAGATACGGATCGAGCCCAGCTCCGAATTGGGGAGTAAGAATTTCTTTCGCGTAACGTTCGGACACAGTGTTTATGACTTGCGCGTTAACGATTCCTCGTTTCATGAAATTGATGTAGTTGCGGAAGCTGCGCTGTTCGGGGGGCGAGCCGGTCCCCTTATCGGCTTTATGCGGGCGAGCCCGACGCATTGTGAGTGTCCCTTGGTGGTTGAGATTGTGAATCGTAAATACGAGCGCAGATTTTTTAAAAAAAAGGTCGTCACGATATAGGCTATTAACATAATTCGGCACAAGTCCGGCTGTCCAATCGTGGGCGTGGATTATATCGGCTTGGAAATTGATATGTTTTAGAAGCTCCAGGCTTGCTTTCGAGAAGAAGATCCAGCGTAGTGCATCATCGTCGCCCTGGTCATAAACATTTTGATGAGAGCCGAAGAGCTCTTCGTTGACTATGAAGTAGACCGTCAACCCATATGCGGTGGAGTGCTTACGGAAACTGACTGGATAATCTATTCCATCTATTTCTATCGGTGATGGCCCTTCAATTTTTTCTTTTTGCAGTTCTTGCTTACGAACAAGACTGTAGTAGGGTGAGATTACAATAATTTCTTGATCCAGACGCAGTAGCGCCTTCGGAAGATCTCGACCAACATCGCCTAAGCCACCAATTTTGGAAAAGGGTGCAATTTCAGCGATAATATGGGCGATTTTCAAGTGTTTTTTTTCTGCCATGCTATGCTTTTATTCCTCCACATAATGCCAGGGCAAGCGCGTCCGCTGCATCGTCTGGCCGAGGTGCCGTCTTGAGGCCGAGCAGACGCTTGACCATGAATTGAACTTGATCTTTCGATGCATTGCCATAAGAAGCAATTCGGGATTTTAGTTGCAACGGGGTAATCTCTATGACTTCCACACGATGTTTGCGGAGCGTGAGCAATAGAACACCCCGAGCGTGGGAAACCGCGATGGCGCTTTTAGCATTTTTCGCGAAGTAGACAGATTCAACCACCGCTATCTTGGGCCTCCATCGTTTAAGTAATGAAGAAAGATCGTTTGTAATATGTTCAAGGCGTTGCGGGAGAGAAAGAGTCTTTGGGCTTATGATGATACCCCAGTCCAGCGCTCGAAAAGTTGAGTGATCCCGGGCAACGATCGCATATCCAGTCGTTGCAAGCCCAGGATCCAATCCCAAAATGTTCATATTGATACCATACTAGAGGTTTGCTGAAGTAAAGAGAGCTACTACCTCTTCCTGTTCTGACAATTCATCATAGAGTCGTTGTATCATCGGATACTGCTCATCCGAAAGCTGAATCGGAGTTCTGGGCGACATGATTATTTCACAACTTGAGATTTTTGCTCCAATCTTTTCCAATTCTTGTCTGATTTTTTGCAAGTCAACCGGCGCAGTGTAGACTTCTAATCCTTCCTCCGATATTTTGACGTCTTCCGCACCCGCGTCGATTGCGGCAAGCTCTAAGTCCGAAAGATCTTCCGCACCGCGTTCAATTAGAATCTGCCCACGACTTTCAAAATTCCAGGTCACTGAACCGGGCTGTGCCAGAGTGCCTCCGTGAGTTTCGAAGATATGACGAATGGTGCTTGAAGACCGATTTTTGTTATCCGTGGCCACCTCGACTAAGAAGGCTGTGCCGAAAGGCCCGTAACCTTCATAGGTAATTTGTTCAATCTGTCCCCCTTCGCCTCCGCCTGCAGCTTTTCCGATTGCCCGCTCAATATTATCTTTCGGCATTTCAGCCTCACGGGCTTTTTCAACAGCGAGTCTGAGTTTGAAATTAGCTTCCGGGTCTGTCCCCCCCTCTCGCACGGCGACGGTAATCTGGCGAACAAGCTTGGAGAAAGCTAACCCTCTTTTTTTATCGAGCGAGGCTTTCGCATGTTTGATTTGGGCCCACTTAGAATGTCCAGACATGGGCAGGGAAAGTAAATGACTAAAATTCTAGATAAAGGATAACCGGGCCTTAATATACTCTAATTTTAGCACGTTTTGGGCAAATACTATATTCATCCAGCTTCGGTTCTTATGTGATAGCATGCAATACCGCACGCCACCGCCACATTTAGTGATTCTTTCTCTCCATGCATGGGAATTTCAACGACCGAATCGCACAATCGTAGCAGCGGTTTTTGAATTCCAGCAATTTCTTCCCCCAAGAGGAGCGCGAGCGGGAAGCGCGGACGGAATTTATTGAGGAGGGTCGTGCCGGAAATATTATTTTCCAATCCAACAATCGTAATTTTTTTTTGCTTGAGTGTGTGTATGAGTCGCTTGACTTGTCTGCTGTACTCCCACGGCACATTTTGCTCCGCCCCTAATGCCGTCTTGCGCAAGCGTACGTTGTGGGGGGTGCCGCTGTAGCCAGTCAGATATATTTTCGAGACTCGAAAACTATCAGCAATCCGGAAGATTGAGCCGACATTATATAAGCTGCGGATATTGTGGGCGATCAGATAGAATGTTTTGTCACTCATGAAGGAAAGAAATGGCAGCCTCGGGTATTATACAGCAATTGAGGAGACCAAAAAATCCCGATACAATCGGGATTATTTTGGGTAAGTGAGGTTTTTGAAAGAGCTATTTGTTGCCAGAGCTCCTGCAGGGCAGGAGTCTAGTCTGCCGAGCGAATAAGCCCGGGGTATTTCCCAGACTTTGAAGTCTGGGGTTTGTGTTTTTGTTTTTGTTTCAAAAATCCCGAAACTGTATCTCGGGACGCCTTACCTTACATATATAATTATAGCACAGGTAAGAAAAAATTGCAAGTCACCAATCACTCATGGTGCAGGGTAAAGCTCTTGTCGTTGGGATTGTAACGAAGTTTCAGGTTGACGCCTTCTTTCGGGGAAAAGTCTACATGTCCTTTGTGAGCCGCCTGGCCGAAGAGAATACGTCGTTCTTGCCGGTCTATTTTGCGTAAATGTTTGAGCCACTGCACAGAGTGCGGGTCATCATGGCTATTGATTCTGTATCGCCCCAATTGTAGGTCCATATATTATATGATTATTCTCGTTCAATTGTATAGTCTCCCCGGTCGGTCCGCTTGAGAACATATTTCTTACCCTTCTCAGAGAAAATTGCTCGTCCGTCACGTTTGGTTTCGCGGAAGAGCTGCTGCCGTTCTTCTCGTGACATGCGATGCTTCATATGCCGCAGTCCAATCTCAGCGTGTTCATCAGCTGCAGTGACATCGTGTTCACCAAAATCTATTTCCATATAATTTTTTTAGATTAGTTTTTTTGGTGGAATTATACAATTCTGCTCGAACATTTTTTGAAAGTTGCGACCTATCTTAATAAATAGGCGCGCGATTCATACCAGAAACTTCCGATGGTGTCAGCGAGCTTTGGTAGTCGGGGTCAAGACCAGTAATTTCCCAAACCTTATAGTCCAAACCTGAAGCAACAAGAAAAGCTAGAGCATTAGCATCTACATCCATTTGCACTCCAACTAGACCCGGAATAAGAGTGGTATCGACTGCGTCGACCTTTGAAAAATTATATCGTTGGGGTAAAGAATTGATAAATTCTTGCTGGGTTGTGCGGTCGGACTTTCCTGTCATAACATCGTAAAGTGCCAGCTCAATTTTCACTTTGTCAGCAGTCTCAATATATTGAAAGAGTTTATCAAGATAAGACGGGGTTCTGTTCAAACAAACCTTTTTCGATTCAACCTCGTCTGCCAAAATTGTTGATAACAAGCCATTTCTGTCTTTCAGAACTGCAACTCGATAATCACCTGGACCAGAGTCTATGCTAGTAATGCCATAATGATGAGGTTTAAAGACTTCACTAACAGTAAATTCCATCGTTGTAGGCACATAAGTTATATTTTTAACTTTATCTTTGTATAGATATGACCCAAAACCATCCGCCTCATAGATACATACAACATTACGATTGACTTCTAATTCCCTTGGCGAACCACCGCAGCCGGTGCAATCTCGACTATATGCCACGGGGACACCAAGCGTAATCTTTTTCCCGACCAGAGGATCTTCAGGTGCAGCAACGTCTTTCGTCCCAGTGTGAAAAATATAGTAGGCAGGAAAAGCGATGATTAAAATGATTACTACCGCAATGGCAATTACCACATGTTTTCCTATTTTTCTCTTTGTCTGTTCAGGTTCTACGCCAATTACCGATGGAGGCGGACTTAATGGAATTTCACTTTGATTTTTTAGCAAACCTCTAAAATGAGCATAGGCTAAAGTTAGGGGGCCCAAAATTGGCAGAATTAAAAAAAATGGCGTGAATAATATGAAAATTTGGAAAGCTGCGACATTGGCTGGAAATGCTAGTCGGGCAGGAGATAAGACATTAAATATTAGCCCAATTAAAAAAATGAAAATCCCAGTCCACACAACTAATCGAGAGTGAGACCACTTTTTCCAAAAGTATCTTAAGATCAAAAATAGAACGAGGAGATTAAATAAATATAAAAATTGCGATAACTTACTTAGTCCTGAAATTGCAAAAATTGCAGTTAAGATATAACTGATAAAAAGTGTATTACCGATTGTTACAAAAAACAGGACGGCTACTTTTTCTATTTTTGATAAAAATGTCATAATTTACTTCAAAAATCGGAAAGTTTGATTGTGGTGGGCGTGCTAGGACTCGCCCTTGCTCGCCGCAAGCGGCTCCGCTTTAACACCTTGCGGTTTTAACATTTCCACAGCGGGAAAACTTATGTTTTCCCGACCCCTTTCCTTAGGTTCTCGTCCTGGTGGGCGTGCTAGGACTCGAACCTAGGACCCGCCCCGCACCTTTCAAATGGGCGCGCTAGGATTCGAACCTAGAACCATCTGTGTATAAGACAGATGCTCTACCGTTGAGCTACGCGCCCCGGTTTTGTATAAAAAGGTGCGGGGCTGCTCTTCTCTGAGCTACACGCCCTTAATGATTCAAGGATAGTATAGCCAATTAGCAAGCCTTAGAAAACCGGGGCTTCTATTGAGGCTTTCAGCAACTTATACAAGCGAAGAACTGGCAAGCTTATCGCCGGCATCGAGCTTCATCACACGTACTCCTTGTGTTGCTCGTCCCATAGAAGAAATCTTCTTCATCTGCGTGCGCAATGTCTGGCCCTTTTCCGTAATCACTACGAGATCCTGCTCTGAATCGCGATCGATTATGTGGGTGGAAACGATCGGGCCTGTCTTAGGAGTGACTTTCATCGTCTTGATTCCACTCCCGCCCCGATGCTGGGTCTTATAATATTTGAGTTCAGTGCGTTTACCCAAACCGTTTTCAGAAAGAACGAATAGCTCGAGCGTCGGCGCGCGTTTGCGATCAATCACTTCCAGAGAAATCACGCTATCTTTCGCCCTCAACCTTATCCCGCGCACACCCGCGGCCGCGCGGCCCATCGGGCGCGCATCGTGCTCGGAGAAACGGATCGCCTGCCCTGAGGTGGTAGCTAGGAGGATTTCGTCGTCTCCGCTTGTCGGCTTGACCCATTCGAGCGCGTCGCCGTCTTTGAGGTTTAGGGCAATCAGTCCGGAGCGCCGAACTTTTTCAAGTTCTTGAGTCGGGGTTTTCTTGATCAACCCGTTTTTCGTTGCCATGATTAGATACTTCGCTCCGTGCTTCTTGGATCTTGATAAGACTGCAGTAGCAATTTCTCCCGATTGCAGCTGCAGGAAATTGACCAGTGCTTGGCCCTTGGAGGTGCGGGTTGCCTGCGGCAATTCGTATACTTTGGTTTGGAATACGCGGCCGCGATTGGTGAAGAAGAGGACCTCGTCGTGGGTGGAGGCGGTGATCAGAAGTTCGACCGCATCCTCGTCTTTCGTAGTCATGCCGATGACGCCCTTCCCGCCCCGGCTCTGAGTGCGGTAAGTATCGGGCGGCACCCGCTTGACATACCCGGTTTTGGTAATCGCGACGATGGTATTCTCTTCCGGGATGAGGTCCTCGGGCTTGAATTCACCCAAAGGTGCCTTGACCATTTCAGTCCTGCGTTCGTCCCCATACTTGTCTTTGATTTCCAAAAGCTCCGATCTGATGAGACCGAGGATTTTCTTAGGTGATCTCAGGATACCTTCCAACTCGGTGATCAGAGCGCGCTTTTCTTTCAATTCGTCTTCAATTTTCTTGCGTTCCAGACCGGCCAAAGTCGAAAGGCGCATTTCAAGGATTGCCGCCGCCTGGAGTTCGGAAAGTTTGAATTTCTTGACCAGATTGGCATGGGCGACCTCCTTCGTCTCAGATTTCTTGATCGTGGCTATGACCGCGTCGATATGGTCAAGCGCGCGAGACAAGCCTTCCAGAATATGTGCCCTGTCCTTTGCCTTCTGCAGATCAAATTCCGTGCGTTTTCGGATAACTTCCTGGCGGTGCTTGATATAATATTCAAGAACAGACTTGATGTTCAGTACCCGCGGCTCAATCCCGTCCACCAATGCGAGCATATTCAAATGGAATGTCGACTGGAGTTGGGAATGCGAGTAGAGTTGATTGAGAATTTTGTTCGACAGAGCGTCTTTCTTAAGATCAATGACAATCCGCACCCCATCTTTGTCCGACTCATCGCGAATGTCACGGATGCCCTCTATCTTTTTGTCGGTTACCAGATCGGCGAACTCCTGCAATAATGTTGCCTTATTGACTTGGAAGGGTATCTGAGTAATCACAATGCGAAACTGTCCGTCTTTGACTTCTTCGATCTCAGTCCGCCCGCGAATCACAATCCCGCCCCGGCCTGTCGCGTAAGCTTCCTTGATTGCTTGCCAGTTGTAGATGACACCCCCGGTGGGGAAATCCGGACCTTTGACAATCTCCATCAGATCAGCGTGAGAAGCGTCGGGATTATCAATGAGCTTTATGCTCGCATCCACGATCTCTCGGAGATTGTGTGGTGGAATGTTCGTGGCCATGCCCACGGCGATGCCGAGTGTCCC
This sequence comes from Candidatus Doudnabacteria bacterium RIFCSPHIGHO2_01_FULL_50_11, assembly GCA_001777585.1. GTDB lineage: Bacteria > Patescibacteriota > Doudnabacteria > UBA920 > 2-01-FULL-50-11 > 2-01-FULL-50-11. The sequence continues at coordinate 29,242 of MFEO01000027.1, forward strand.
ATTGAGCAAGAGGTTGGGCACATAGGCGGGAAGGACTAGCGGCTCCTGCCGGGTCGCGTCATAATTATCCATCCACTTGACGGTGTCCTTTTCCAGATCCCGAAGCATTTCCTCCGCAATCTTGGTCAGCTTGCATTCCGTGTACCGCATGGCCGCCGGGCTGTCCCCATCAAGACTTCCGAAATTACCCTGGCCCAACACAAGAGGATAGCGCATAGAGAAATCCTGAGCCAGTCGGGTCAAAGAATCATATACTGCCACGTCCCCATGGGGGTGATATTTACCCAAGACTTCCCCGACCACCGTGGCTGACTTGCGGAATTTGGCATTCGCGCGAAGACCAAGCCCCTGCATAGCATAGAGCACCCGACGATGAACCGGTTTGAGGCCATCGCGCACATCAGGCAGAGCGCGAGATACGATCACCGACATCGCGTAGTCCAGATATGATTCTTGCATTTCGCGCTCAATCGAACGCGGCCGGACGTGTCCGACCTCGGATATGGCG
>MFEO01000027.1:29774-38238 GCA_001777585.1 Candidatus Doudnabacteria bacterium RIFCSPHIGHO2_01_FULL_50_11
CAGGCTTATTCTCTCGGTTTGGTGACGTCAGCGGATCCTGAGGTCGCGGGCTTTGTGAGATCCAGGGGCAATGCTTGGGAAAAAAGAATATCTGGATGGTCCTGCATGATCATGCCCTCGATGATGAGCGTGACTTGTGGGTCTTCAGGGAGCGGGAAGACAGCCTGTCCGGGATAGGAGGTTTGGCTTAGGATTTTCGAAGGGTAGGGCAGGTCACCCGCCTTGATCGAAGTGGGTTGCAGCCGCGCCTCACCATCTTGTAAGTAGATATTCGATCGGCCTGCATTAAGAAAAGTCATGATGTCTTCGGTGGGATTGCTTGCGATAAAATTGATTACTAGCTGGTGCTGGATTTTGTTTTGGGAGAACGAACGGATCTGAACCACCTGAAAATTTTCTGGTAACCCGGCTGCTGCCTCCGGTGTGGCGGGATTTTTGGTAGCGGTCAGGTTGGGGAATTTTTCTTTCGCCAAATTCAGTTGCTGGCTAATGGCATGAAAAAGTTTGTTGTCCGTCCATGATCCGCCGCGTGCGCTGAGTTTGCTAAGGCCCACCCAGACTAAAATAAGTATGCAAGCGCTTATGATCGAACCGACCCAGAGAAATCTGACTCGTTGTTCATACGGCCGATGTTGCAGCGAACGGATGAATTGTTGCAGCGCCATACTAGTATATATAGATTACCGAGCGGGAGAGAGAATGACCAATCGAGTTTTCTCCTCTTCCCATTCGCCTTTTTTCACGAGAAGTTTATCGAGTTCCTCACCTTTTCCTCCCAACTCTTTGATAAATCGGTCAATCGGTTCCAATTTTCCGGAAAAGCCAGGAATCTTATAATGCATGGGGATGACTATTTTCGGTTCGATCTGATTGACGATCTTCACGCTCGCCTCGGCTCCGAGCGTAGTCTGCCCGCCGACGGGGATGATAAGTATATCGACGCCTTCCAGCTCCTCTAGTTGCTCTTCGGTCAACATTTTCTCCGGATATGCGCCCAAAAATCCTACCTGCAAGCCCTCTGTGACTATTGTATATAGCGCTCGCCGATCAAGCCCGGATGTACGGCCAGCCTCCTTGCCTGGTGTGGCAGGAATGCCACGGAAGAAAACCCCCTTCACGTCATATTCTCCAGGAGAATCGATGATAAAAGGATCGCCGGTAAAACCGGAGAAGTTATTGTACAATTCTTGGTCCGGAGAACTGGACAATACTATCTGTGCCGCTCCTCGAGGCGGGGTTGGACCCGCTGCCTTGGAAAAAGGATCAGTAAATATCGTAACGTCCCGAGAAATGAATTTGAAGCACGAGAGGCCGTACCAGATAATATGCATGAATCGTTTAATCTAGCCTAGCAGAGATAAATAGCTGAAAAATTTCTAAGTTTCCACCCACCTATTTTACCAGATTTATGTCAGTTTTGGAAGTGATTTCTTATTGACCTTCCATAATAAAAAAACTGCTTTCAGTAAACAAGCAGTTATGGTAAGATGGCAGACGGCTCTACTACCTTAATCCCCGATTTGGTCAGATATTCCACAGAGATTGGCCGTGAGCGCACAATCGAATCCTTTCGATCATACATATATTGATCAGTCCCATAAGCGCTAGTGATCCTCACCGTCCACTGCCGAATCCGGAATGGCCCTGAGAACACGGCGAGGTATTTGCCCCGCACTACGTCTCCAAGACCCTGGAACGGTCCGTCGGGAATGGGATGGCGGTCAACCGCCACTTCGTAGATATGCACTGGTACGACCGGCGACTGCTTATATATATAGAAATCGTTCTCCACCCGCGGGGACCCTTCTTTGGTGTTCGTAAGCACTCCCCAGAATCCAATGGCTACGTGCGCGCCATCGGGGATCTCGACTTCGATCTCAACCAACGGGTCAATACGTTCGGGTGCCAGCTCAATTTCCGCTCCGTAATTGCGGGCCGGTTTTAAAGCCTTTATTTTCATACAACCTCCTTCTAGCACCTTAGTTTATGATTCTTTTTTATCAATGTCTAGGGCTTGATTTTGATTATTTTTGCTGGTATACTCAGCTCTACTGGATGCTGAACAGTCGATTGAGGAGGGAAAAATACCCATCCAGAAAATCTACACACCGCACGAAGGCCTTTGGGCGCCGTTTCTGGCAAACGGGCATTTACAAGTAACCAACCTTTGCAGGCGTGTTTATTATTTTATGACAGAAGAACAAACGGCAGTTACGGATGTCCCCCAGCACGTGGGGCCGGCCAAGACTATGACCGACCTGGTTGGCGCCAAGGGCCAGACAGTCAAGCTCATGCAGCCCGGCGATGTCGTTGAGGGAAACATCTTAAGTAAGGGTAAAAACGAAGTCTATATAGATATTCCCGGCTACGGGCTCGGGGTTGTGCGGGGGCGGGAGCTGTATGATGACGAGCGAGTCCTTTCGCAGATGCAGTTGGGTGATCCGGTATTTGCTCTGGTTGTCGAGCAAGAGAATAAGGACGGCAATGTCGAGTTGTCGTTTAGAAAAGCCGGGCATGAACGGGTCTGGTCGGGATTGAAGGAACTGCTGGATAAGAAGGAGCTTATTCAAAGCAAGATTCTGGAGGCGAATAAGGGCGGCCTTATGGTTGAGATTAATAATGTCCTGGGTTTTCTACCGGTCTCCCAACTATCCACCCTGCACTATCCGCGCGTAGAGGAAGGTGATAAAAATAAGATACTTTCCATCCTTCAAGGCTACGTTGGGCAGATGTTCACCGTTCGCGTGATCACTGCCGACGCCGAGGAAGAGAAGCTGATCGTTTCTGAAAAAGCCGCGCAAGAAGAAGAATTGAAAGGCAAGCTTTCCAAGCTCGCCGTGGGTCAAAGCGTGGAGGGAACAGTGACTGGTGTTGTTGATTTCGGAGTATTCGTGAAATTTAGCGATGACCTGGAAGGTCTTGTTCATATATCGGAGTTGGCCTGGCAGAGAATCGATGATCCGAAAAACATTGTGAAAGTAGGCGACAAGGTGAAGGCCCAGGTGATAAGCTTGGAGAATGACCGGATCTCACTGTCGATGAAGCGCTTGACCCGTGATCCTTGGGTAGATGTGGTCAAGAAGTATCAGGTTGGGCAGTCCGTGAAAGGCCGGGTGACAAAACTGATGGCATTCGGCGCTTTCGTCGAATTAGACAATGATATCCACGGATTGGCGCCCCTAGGAGAATTATCTGACCATGAAATCTCTGACCCCAAAGAAGCAGTGACCGAGGGCGAAGAATACACATTCAAGATCATCTCCATTGAACCTGAAAATCATCGTCTGGGGTTGAGCTTGAAAGCCCTCCACGAGGAGAAAAATAAGGACGCCTCAGCACCTGCTCCGGAAGTACCAGCGACCCCAGAAGCTTCTGAGCAAAGCCCCATTTCAGAACCGCAAAAGTAAAGCATGGGGTCAGAGCTTCTACAATGAAGACTTGGCCGCCCTGCTATACTGGAGCAAGCAGGAGTGGCCGAGACCATGGCGTGATGGCCGATCAGTTAGGCAGGGGTCTGCAAAACCCCGCAGACGGGTGCAACTCCCGTTCACGCCTTGGAGAGCCCGGGTGGTGGAATGGTATACACGAAGGACTTAAAATCCTTTGCCCGCAAGGGCTTGTGGGTTCGAGTCCCACCCCGGGCAGAATGGGCGATTAGCTCAGTGGTAGAGCGACCGCCTTACACGCGGTAGGCCGTAGGTTCAATCCCTACATCGCCCAGAGTGGCGCGCCGGAGTAGCTCATTGGCAGAGCGCTGCCCTGAAGAGGCAGGCGTAGCCAGTTCGATTCTGGCCTCCGGCACCAAAAATCCCTGAACAGTATCGGGGATTTTTGATAAAAGAATTCAGCCGGCATAAAATATTGATTAATAGTTGCATTAAGAATTTTTAGAAAAAGGAGTACAAAAACCCCAGGTTGAATCCTGGGGTTTTTGATTTGTTATTTTATTGTAATTTTTTCCTACTCCGAAGGAGATCAATAATACCCAATGGTAGTAAAAACACTACAAGTAAGGTAAGAAGTCCCATTGTAAATAGAACTCCGCCCGGTGCCTTATCGCCCCACCCTGCAAGAAAAAATAAGGGATTAATTACGCCCGCCAATAAATATAATGCTTCTACAGGGCTGGCACCCCAAATAATCAGTACAAGAAAATCAAATAATAAAATTCCAGCACTGATGCCTAAAGAAACTTTCCAGGATAGTTTTTTATTCATACATAAATAATAGTTCATTCTTCGCAATAGTCCATTTCTTCTTCTGCCTAAAAAACTGACCCTGTTTTGTTACTGGAGCGGGTAACGGGAATCGAACCCGTCTCTACGCCTTGGCAAGGCGTCGTACTACCGATGTACTATACCCGCATAAATTCGTCATTCGTAAGAGCAAGAGGTAAGAGCTGAAGCCAGATAAGCATTTTCTCTTTTAGGTATCTACTCGATATACCCACAGTGCATACGCCGTATTTTACCCGCCTTGTGGCGTGCCGTCCAGTGATTGTGACGCACTTGGTAAAATTTATCTTCGTTAATCCAGTATTCTTCATCCAATATTCGATACAATGTATCGAATTCAGATCAGGGTATATCAGAATATAAGCCCGGATTTTATCAGGCGCTACGCCACAGATGCTTTTAAGAAAATCGACGAAAACTCGAATCATGAGCGGGTCAGCATTGCCGATTGTTACATTATATCTCGAAGCCTTGTTCCCTTCACCCCAATATAAACAAATACTACTTGTAAATAGAGGGTGATATTTTAAGCGTTCAAACTCTTCCCGAGCCTCTTGACCTCCTTGTTCATAGATCTTGGCCAGACGCTCGCCCCGCGCGTGTACTAACGATCGCATCTTTACGCGATTATCCCGGCTGGCCTGTATTTGCAGGGTACTCTTGATCTTGTCTGACCAAGCAACACCACGAAACCAGCCAGAAAGAGTACTTTTTGGGACCGAGAGAATATTGTTAATTTCCGTGTAGCTTCTCCCCTGCCGTCTAAGAAAGGAAGCTTTTGCTTTATCTTTTCTCATGATTGTTAACATTAGTATATCAGGTCGGTACGATTTTATTACCACATAAGTATTGATTGACTCTTCTTTTGCTGATAGACTTCAATATTCTCAGCATGAGGTTTATGGGTATTGACAAAATATCCAATCTGTGCTAGAATATAATGTTATCCTCGAATTTAGCCGTTGCCATGGGCGTATCTAATTTCCTGATATTTCAGGGTAGGTAGGCCCACCCGTGACAGCGGCCGAATAGGCTCTCGGCCCAAATTATCCGAGCGCGTCGACGAGGGTACCACTCCTTAACAAGTAAATTTCTCACGGGCGCATAGGCGTCAGCCGAAAGCCCACGAGGAATGGAGAAACGTATTTTCTAGGTAATGTTGGCGTTTCTGGTTTGGGTGCTTGCAGGCAAATCAGCCAACCGGCTGAATTTGCTGGAGCAGACCGCGCTTGCGCTGTCGCTCTCGGCATCCGTCGTCTGGGTATTCCCCCAGTACGCGGTTGCACAAGGCCCCCAAGCATCTCTTACACCATCTCTTGCCTTTGAAATACAATCTCAAATCCAAATAGAAAATATCCTCAATGCCCCCGCAACGGCATTGACTGGAAATATCTCTCCCGAAAAAGTAGAACTGTTGCGATCATACCTTGCTCAGAAGAATTCTCCTCTGCAAGAATATTCCGAGATCCTTCTGATGCAGCCAAATTGGAAAATCATTCTTTCAATTTCACACGCTGAATCAAATATGTGCCGCCGGCAGCTTGGCAATAACTGCTGGGGTATCGGTGGGGCGAAGTATCATCGGTTTTATCCGACCTTCGCCGAAGGCATCGTAGATGCAAGCAAGCTTATCCAGAAGTATAATGATAATGGTCTGGATACGCCGGCCAAGATGATGAGGCGTTGGGTGGGCTGGAACAATCATTCCTGGGTCAGAGCCAATAACCAAGTGCTCGCCCAACTCGATGCCATAGGTATATAAATAGAAAAAAAGACCGTCCCGCGAATTGGCGGGGCGGTCTTTGTTATTTAAAGAATATTTTATAAGTCATAATTAACTGAATGCCTCCTCAATTTTTTCATCCCCCCAGGAGTACCAAGAGAGCCCCGGCAATCATGACAAGGGCTGCAAAGAGTCGTCGACGTACGTGCGGTTCGTGCCAAACCACGCCGCCCCACAAGACGCTAGCCAAAGTTGAGAGGCGTTTGAGCGCAATAACATAGGCAGCAGGAAAGATGTCATAAGCGATGTATTGACCGAACGTTTCTCCGGTCGCACCGAGTCCCAGAGTTTTGAGCAAAGGATTCTTACGCCATTCGCCAAACGGGAACCGGCCTCTTGCCGCAAGTGCGGCGAAACTGCCGACGATAAGAAGCCCGAGGGTAAAAAAACCAAACGTAAAAGGATCAGTCAACTGCACAGCCTTTCGCCCGAAGGCGCTCGTGACGCTGAAGGCCAGGGCTGCTCCGACCATTGAACGCGCACCGCGATCACGCCACGCTGATAGCTGGCTAGCGGTTTTTTCTCCTGCTCCTATAAAAAAAAGACCGCTCACGATGAGAGTAACGCCTATGATCCCGGACAGACTTGGTACGTCCCCGGACACCGCGTATCCGATGCCGAGAAGAAAAATTGGCGTCAAGTTTCCGAGTGGGGTGACGAGCGAAATATCGGAAAGCTTCAGCGCCCGGTACTGCAGAAACTGCCCAAACACTTCAAAGGGTAAGGCACCGAAGATAAAAAGCCAGAAAAGTCCTGGTATGGGCGCGCGCGGTCGCACTGCAAATATGACAGCGAAAATCAAAAACGGCAGCGTATACTGCCAAATAACTAGGGATAGCTCTCTGCGTATACGCTTCTCGCGAAAAAGATGTTTTGCAACAAGCGCTGTAAAAACATTACCAGAGAGCATCGCGACAAGCGCTAGGTATCCAAACATACCTTGTTATTGTATCATGCAACCGCATGATTGAAAAAAATAGCGCAGTGAACACACATCACTGCGCTTAGACTCAACATTTCAAAGCATTTTGCAGCCGAGACGTCCCGCAACATCGACCATAGTCTCGGCTCGCTTGCGCTGAGCCGCGATTTTGTCCGGTCCGCGGTTCTCCGCCCAGGGCTGCGCCCAGCCGCCGAAGAGAAAATCAATCCGTCCAGGCGCTTTCTCTGCGGCCAGCAGAATTGCGAGGAGATCAAGCCCCCACGTGACGGGTTTCCCGGAAATTTCTTGACTCATTTTGAGCCCCTCGTGCATCAGGGGAAGGATGCCGCGAAGGAGTTCTGGTCGAAAAGCCGCGAATCCCATGGGAAACTTCTGGTTATAGATGGACACAACAATGGGAGCATTGATCGGTGAAAGCGCGCGGGTGAAATCTGCGATCATGGCCGTGATCTGCTGCATAAGAGGCCGTGGGTCGCTTTCCACCCAATACCACACTGGAAGAAAAAGCGCATCCGCCGGTGCGTGTGATAGGTGGTCAACCGCTTCGACTATCTTCAGCGGGTCGTGCTCGTTGGCATCAAGACGCACAACGAGATCGGGCGCGGATTTCACTCCTAGGGTCGCCTCGTAGCCGTCGAGGAGCGTCTTCGCTAGTCCTTGGTTCTCTGTATGCCGCACGAGAATCGGATATTCGTCAGGCAAGTGCAGAGCACAGTCATCGAGGAAGAAGTGGCGGAAACCGATGCCGCTCTCCGTGAGTTTATGACGTACTTTCTCGACACCCTCCTGGAACTTCTGAATCATGGCCAAAGATTCGTTCCAGACAGGCGTAATAGCCACAGCATTCCTAATCGGTTCCATAACACCCTCTTTTTTAGTGGCCTTTATAGGCGTAAGTATGTCGGATGAAAATCGCTTATCGCAAACGCTTCGCCGAAGCATCCCTCGCCGCCCGCGAGGCCTCCGCGAACCATTGCCAGTCCCTCGAGTTGCTGCACGATGCCGCGCAATACCTCAAGCTGGCTCTCCTGCGAAGCCATCGCTTGCAGCTTTTTCGTAAGACACTCTTTCGGATAAGTCACAATGAGGTGCGGCTTGGCGATGAGATCGAATATTTCGTAATGAAGTACGAGTTTCGTCTCCCACGGCGCACCCCAATCGGGACTCAAGTTCTCCCAGGCCTTCCAACGCGCTTCGTCAACGAGCAGCGATACGGCCCGGTGATCGCGGTGATGGTCGTGGGGACTATGCGTGAAGATGATCTCGGGCTGATGCTTGCGAATGAGCTTCACACATTGCTGGAACGTCTCCCGATCGTTCGTGACGGCTTGATTAGGAATGCCAAGCACCTCACGAAGGGAAACGCCCAGGATATCGTTTGCCGCGCGCATCTCTTGATCGGCGCTCTTGGCGGCCTTGTCTTTATCTTCAGGCCGTGCGTAAGAGGTCTCGCGCCGCGTGAATGTCACGACGGTCACTTCCACTCCCAAGCCAGCCAATCGA
>MFEO01000027.1:38290-50736 GCA_001777585.1 Candidatus Doudnabacteria bacterium RIFCSPHIGHO2_01_FULL_50_11
CCAGCACTTTTTGAACGTTACCGCAAAGTGCAAATTGCATCTTAGCTCCTCCTTCATGACACTCATAAAAATTTCATTTTGAGACCTGCCAGTATGGCAGTTTTAGTATAAAATGTCAACCATAACAACCTGATTAGAGAATATCACGATAACAGTCTGGATCCGCCGGCCAAGATGATGAGGCGTTGGGTGGGCTGGAATAACCAGGTGCTCGCCCAACTCGACATCATCGGCATATAAACCCAAAACTCCTCCCCTTGCGGGAGGAGTTTTGGTATCCAGGCACAAGCTCGTTTTGGTCCCTGTCAGTTTGCGAACAATCTTGAGCTTGATTGAATTGAGAGATAGCAAGCTCGTCTATTTGATTTTTCAAGCTGCTCGCACAGTTCTTCAGCTGGCTCCAAAGAACCATAGTGATTGATAAATAAACCGATCATTCCTACAATGCATGCGTCGATTTGCGTCTTCGTGTTGCTCATGCAAACTTTTTCTATGAATTTGGGATTATTGATGTTCTCCTTGATGGCTTGGCTTCCCACGCCCTGGACGCAAGTTGTTACATAAGGCGATTCTGCGCCTTCGCACCACTTCAAAGCATCAGTATAGTCGTTCTTATGAAGGCTAAGATAATAAGTCGGGGCATAGAGGTAACAGTCATTTTTGTGTTGACCGGTTTGCTCCGCACAAGGATAAAGCGGGTCATCTGCTTTTAGGAATGCCGAAGGGTGTAATTTTTGGTCGGTATTAAAATTTTCCATAAACACACCATTCGCACAAGCCGCTTGGGCAAAAGAATCATCAAATCTATCGCATAATTCGAGAGACCTCGGCAGATTATTGGAGGTGTAATACATATTGCCATGGCCTACTCCGTGATAACATTCCCAACTCAAATATGTACCCACAGGATATGGGTCGCATACCGCTTTTATGGCAACAAAGACGTCTGCGACGTTTGAAAAGTAAGCTTCGATAACCCCATGCAGATAGCCTGAATTGCAAATCTCGTCCTGATATTTTATTGCTTCGCCAAAATCTCCATACTTTTCATATGCCGCGCGTCCAATTTCGTGCACCAGTGCATGGCAAGAACGGAGTAAGGCATTATCTGTTTTCACTTCTTCCCGCAGTCCTGCCAGAGCAACCCTTGGGTCATGGTTCACTATTAAATCAAGAAATTTTTCTTTGGTTGTCGCATATTCCTCCCCTGATAGTTCTTTTGAGGCTGGTGGATTCACTTCACTCGTAGCAGGCACGCTGGAATATTTGCTATTAAATCGTATAACTAAGTAACCCAACAGTAGCACAAGAGTAGCCATTAGGATTAAGTTTTTGTTATTGATCATTCAGAAGAAATTTCAAGATTACTTATCGGGCTTTCTCAGCAATTCCAAGGGAGAAATTGTGTACTTAGATCCTTCAAAGTCCCAGTGGCCCCACATTCAATCTTGACTTTATATCTTGCATTGTCTCATTGTATATTGCTGTTTTTATCTTTTCTCGGGGTGCTGGGAATCGAACCCAGTCTACACGCACCCGAAGCGTGCGTACTACCGGCATACTCCACCCCGAAATCTATTCCTTCTCCTCGGTAGGAGTCGAACCTACATCAACGCCTTAGGACGGCGCTGTTCTATCCGTTGAACTACGAGGAGGCCAAAGTGCGGGTAATCAATAGTTTATCAGTCTTATTTCCTACAAACAAACCGCTCGCTAGCGGCTTATAATGGCAGACCACAGAAGGCTCTATTGGAACATGATCAGAAGAATTGTGGTGTACTCAGAACTAGATAATCTTATCCAACTCGCCATGGATGACTGTTGGGTTAAAGCCAATGATCTCATCCTTGAAAATGCCCGTCGGAATATCATTATAAAGAAATATTTTCTTTTTTAGTCGGAACGCATCGTACATTTCTATAAAGGTTGCTCCGCCAATGTAGTTGGGTATCTTATTCTTTTCGAAGTTCAGGACCAGAACGGCATCGTTATTTTCAATATTTTTCAAACTTTGTCTAAACATTCCCGCCTTCCATTCAGAGTGTTGCTTGTAGCCAAGCTCTCTATACTTTCTTTCTGCAGCTGGATAGCGATAGGTGTTTGGCAGGGTTATCACATGACCATGATTTTCCAAGATTTTCTTGATCATGGGGATTGCGGAATAAAATGTCTTACTGCAAATGATAAAGATTTTCAAATTGGTTTGTCATTATTTGGTGGACCTGGGGGGAATCGGACCCCCGACTCGACTATGCCATAGTCGCGTGTTACCATTATACTACAGGCCCAGAAGATGGATATTCCGAGGCTATTAGTGTGCCCAATTCAATTAATTCATTATATATTTTTGAAGAAAAATAATCTATACGGCAGACTCCTTTATAATTTTCCTTTTTCGTGATTTTTCCTAAAGTTCGTTTGTCTACCTGGGCAGGATAGAAATACTTTGTTTTTATCCCTGTTTTTTTTGACCAAAAATCCCTAAGTTCGTTCGTATCTTGATCAGCGCGGCATTGTACAGTACAGCGGAATTTATTTTCCTGAACCGAGTAGCATAATCGCAGCAAGCCTAGAAAAAGAGCTATAATAGATGGATCAGAGTTTCCGAACATGAGCGAACTCTTGCGCGTTTTCGAGCCTTCCCCAAGATAAAGCATCGCCAACATAATTCTTGCTATCCTTTGATCGTGAACCAGAGGAAGTAAAGGAGTACACTCGTATCGTATCCGCTGAAGATTTTGTACTCTCAGAAGATGGGTGTTTTGCAGTGCTTTTTGTCTTGCTAGTTTTAATTTTTCTAAACTGATTTGATTGATTCTAAGCTTTTGAGACTCAGCCAGTCGAACCTCCTTACACCAGTAAGACAAAGTGCTTTTCGAGATACCTCTTGGCAAATGACTTATAATTTCAGAAAATGTCAACCCCTGCTTTCGAAGCTCTAGAGCTGTTATTTTGAATTCCAACGCATGCATGAATTAATTGTACCACAGACTTTATCAACGTATAGATACCTTATGGGTTCAATTATAATTGTTTCATATTGAACATTAGCAAAAACATGCATAAATTAAAAAAAATCTTTAGAATTCTAAGCATCTGGCTATTTTATTTACTGATAGTATCACTTCCCTTTCAGATCAAGAAATCGTATTTTTTTGACGATTCCTATAATAAAGGAGTTTTGATATTTTACAACACTAATTCCCTATATTTAATCGAAATACTTGGTTTTTTATTATCAATATCGTTCTTGTTATACATTCTGTTTTTTGAGTTTCACGTTGAACGTTTTAGAAAAAGCATATTAATGCTGGCCCCAGCTTTTATTTTTTTAATTCTAAACTTTGTATCACTTCTTGTTCATCGTGAAACAATGATATTTGGCTTATTTAAGGCAATTATTATCTCTTTATTGATAGTAATATTTTGTTTCATAATAAACATTTTGACTGTGAAACATATGTTTCACACATCTTTTTGGCTAATTTTAGCTAATTCCTGCATACAAAGTTCAATAGGTATATTTCAGTATTTTGGGCAAAAATCTTTGGGACTCTATTTTCTGGGGGAGGAATTCATCAGGTCTTACATACCTGGCCTGGCTAAGTTCAAACAAGCTCTTGGACAGAAATGGATAGTCGATAAGCTGCTTGGTGTTTATCATGAAACTTTTATTGTAAGAGCCTATGGAACCTTCCCGCATCCAAATGTATATGGGTCATTTATTGTTATTGGACTTATGATGTCCATTTATTTACTCTTCGTTTGTCGTGAAACCTGGAAAAGAATATTTTTTGCTTTTGCAATCTTTCTCCAGACAACCGGCCTGGCAATTTCTTTCTCTCGGGTTGCCATCGTTAGTTTTGCATTAGCCTTTTTGGGATTTTTCGCTCTTATGTTTATCATGAAACGAAATGAAAGAGAGCAGAGAAAAAACTTGTTCTTTACCTTGTCAATGGTAATCTCCGCCGCAATATTTACGGGATTGCTTTTTTATCCCCAGTTTCTGGAGCGTGGGGGGGTGGTTTCATATGGAACTACAAACAAGGAAGCTATTAGTGACAGGAGACTGTATCAGACTATTAGTCTCCATATGATCACCCAACATCCTTGGATGGGTGTAGGTATTCAAAATTTTACTAGAGTCATGGATGGCCATACGCCAATCCCACTGCAGGCATATCAACATCAGCCCGTTCATAATATTTTTTTACTAATCGCAGCAGAGAGCGGCATCCCAGCAGCTATTGCCTTTTGTATATATTTGGCTTACATTGTTTACCTTGGATATAGAAAAAAAGAGTCACCATTGGTCGCGGCACTGCTGTGCATGGTGCTCGCATATATTTTCATCAGTTTTTTTGATCATTACCCCTATTCGCTTGCACAAGGGCAGATGATATTTTTTCTACTCTTGGGATTTCTGACTGCTTCCACCATTCTTGATCAAGACATCGAAACTTCTGAGAGTATAAAAACAAAACAGCCCCGGCTTGAGGCTGTTGTATAGTTGCTTAAAGAAGTTTACTGGTGGACCCACCGGGAATCGAACCCGGGCCTCGGCAATGCGAATGCCGCGTAATACCACTTTACTATGGGCCCGTGGAACGGTTGCCAGGATCAGAATTTGGCAGCAATCTTATCTAGGAAATTCCAGTATCGATTGGCAAGATACAGGCCCAACAAAACAGCGAGAAAGAAAACATTGATAAATAACGCCTTCAAGAAATCCCGCCTGAGGATCTGGCGTTCGGCTGAAGCATTGGGGTTTATGTTTGAATTTGTCGCCATGTATTATAGGATATAAGAAATATCGGCAAAAGGATTATCATGGTAAGCTATGAGAAGTATACTGCAAATCTAATCTGATGAAAACTCTCACTTTACCGGAGCTTATAATCAGCCTCATACTCCTATGTACTCTGGCCGGGGTTATGTTGCTATATCGAAAGATCCGCGCGCTGGGCAGATTCCAAAAAAAATTCTTTGCAGGCAAGACCGGCGCTGATCTTGAAGAAGTGATCATAGACCAAGGGAAACAGATTCAAAAGCAGACGCAGGATCTGAAGACCTTGTCCCAAGCAAACCGAATCGTGGCGGAAATGCAGCAGCTATCCTTACAACACGTTGGAATTTTCCGTTTCAATTCGTTTGCCGACCTGGGCGGGAATAATTCCTTTGCCGTGGCTATCTTGGATGCACACGGTAATGGATTCGTCCTCTCCTCACTTTATGGCCGAGATACTTGCCGGACTTATCTCAAACCAATCGAACACGGACAATCGAAGATTCCCTTGACCGAAGAAGAAAAAAAAGCCATACTGGAAAGCCGATACATGCCCGTGGAGTATAATAGTATAGTTCAATAACTCAAATAGTTTTTTACAGCCTCTTTATGCTAGGCATTAGTTCACCTGCCAAACCCATGACAAAGAGTATCAACGTACGGCCCGACCAAAGCCTTGCTGCTGAAACCATTGTTGGGCATTCTGTTTTGATTGAGGGGGATCTCGTGTCGGAAGGAGACATCAAGATTGACGGCGTCGTGCACGGGTCGGTGAAGACTACCCAGAATCTTTTCATCGGACCCGCAGCGAAGATTGAGGCGAACATTGAAGCGGGAGCAGCCACTATCGCCGGGACTGTTATGGGTAATATTCGTGTCATCGGTTTGATTTCCATACTCCAGACCGGGTATCTTGATGGCGATGTTCAGTGCGGGAAAATCGCCATCGAAGAAGGCGCATATTTCAATGGTGCATGCAAAATGGCCGATCGACAGAAAGAAAAAATTCCACCCAAGGTGCCAGATTCAAAGGAGATATAGCCAGACTAAGATATTAGAAGCAATGTCAAGCATGCTGCAGGTGGCACCTTGGCATTATTTATACAGCCCAGAAGATATTTCAGAGGAGTATGTACTATTATTTGGTAGATCCAAAACAATTTGACGGGAAAAATTTTGAATTCCACCAAAGCAGACTCCTCTCGTTATTGGGCGAGTATCAAGTAGCAGGTGAGACGGCGCGGGTGACAAAACTGCGAACCGTCGAAGACCTGGTCGCCACTGCTCTCTCGCACGGTGCTAGCACTCTCGTGGTGGTGGGAAGTGACGAGACGTTTTCGAAAGTACTTACTGCCTGCCGCGGTAAACCCTTGACGCTAGGTTTCATTCCACTGGCGGGGAATAGCGGACTGAAAGGAATCCTTGGCATAGGCGATCTCGCAGACTCTGTCGCAACCATTGCCAAGCGAAGAGTGGAGGCTTTAGATATCGCAAAAATTGGCCCGACCCATTTTATTTCTAATGTGTATTTCGGCCCGCCCACTTATGTCGATCCAGACAGACAAGGAGAAGGCGAAGGATTCTTAGCGGGTATTCGTCAGGCCTTGCGGGTAGAGACAGTTGATATCGAAATGGTAATAGACGGGTCGTATACCGTGACCAATCCTTTGTTGGGCGCAAGCATCATCAATGCGCGTGATAATAGCGTAGGCGCATCTTCCAGCATTGCTGTCGGGAATCCGAAAGATGAACTTTTAGATGTTGTATTCGCAAGCAAGCTTGGGAGTCTGCAGGTCTGGCGCAATCGTGGATTGCTTAAGATTCATCGTTATGAGCAGCTGCCTGGCGGCTCAATCATTCATGCTCGGAAGATCCAGATCAAGGGTCCAGACGGGCTACCGGTATATCTGGCAGGCTCGATCATTGCCCGAGCGCCCGTCACTGTTGAATTGAGTCCGGAAAAAGTGCGGGTAATCGTTGGCCGGAGCCGACAATTCTAATAATCAACAGCAATTTCCCCGCCCGGGCGGGGATTTTCTTTTCTGGTAGGTTGCCTAACCCTTGAATATGTGAGTAAAATAGGGTATAGTACAGTTTCTATTCATAGCCAATCCCGCCCCGAATGAATATCTCCTCATTGTCACAAGAACTGAATATTTCTCTCACTGATCTTCGTAGAAAATTACGCGAGGCTGGCTTCAAAATATCTCCTCGGGCCAGAAAAATAGACAATCATTTGGCCAGGCAAATCATCGAGAAACTCAAGCCCAAGCCAAAGATCGACCCCGCCAAGCCCGTGGCGGTGAAAGAAGTGACGATCCCTTCCGTGATCGCTGTCCGGGATCTCGCATCCGTACTCGGCCAGTCCGTTTCTGCAGTGATCAAGACCCTCATTCAAAATGGCGTAATGGCGTCGATGAATGAGCAGATCGATTTTGATGCCGCCGCAATAGTGGCGAGCGAATTCGGATATGAAGCTAAAGAGGAAAAGGGGAGTGTTGCCGGGTCAGGGACAGTCGATGAGATTATTGCCCATGAGTCAGCCGAATCCTTGGCCATTCGCCCCCCAATCGTGGCGGTCATGGGCCATGTCGATCATGGTAAGACGAAGCTGCTCGATACGATTCGTTCAGCGAATGTCATGGCCACCGAAGCCGGAGCAATCACGCAGCATATTGGTGCGTACAAAGTATTTTACAAAGATAAATACATTACCTTTCTGGATACGCCGGGCCATGAAGCATTCGCCGCGATGCGAGCAAGGGGCGCCAACGTCACCGATCTTATTGTCTTGGTAGTCGCGGCTGACGATGGCGTCAAGCAGCAGACGCTTGAGGTGGTGAATCGCGCAAAGCTGACTCGGACTCCCATGATCGTTGCTTTGAATAAGATCGACCGAGCGGAAGCTAATCCCGACCGGGTTAAGTCTCAGCTTTCCGAAGTCGGCGTGGTATCCGAGGAGTGGGGTGGAAAGACTATTTTCGTTCCGATTTCTGCGAAACAAAATATTGGCGTAGACAAGCTTCTGGACATGATCTTATTGACTGCGGAAGTTGAAAATTATCGCGCAAACCCCACAGGCACAACCGTGGCAACAGTGATCGAATCAAACCTTTCCAAAACTCAGGGCCCGATTGCCTCAGTAATCGTGCAAAATGGCACGTTGCATGTCGGAGATATTGTCGCAGTAGGCTCAGCCTACGGCAAAATTCGGTCCATGGAAGACGAGAACGGCAAGGTCATACGCCAAGCCAGTCCGTCTACGCCAGTTCGTATCGCCGGTCTTTCCGGGCTGCCGGAAGTCGGTGATTTGCTGCGGGTATATACCGACATCCGCGATGCGCAGGCCGAGTCGAAGAAGCTCCTGATGCGGCGCCAGGCAAAGCGGCTCGCATATAAGACCGGTATTTCAGCGGACGCGGAGAACCAACAGCTGAATCTTATTATCAAGGCTGACGTGCAAGGGTCGCTGGAAGCGATTTTGCAGGAATTACACAAGTTAGAAAACCAGGATGTAAAAATCCGGATCGTGTCCCAAGGCGTGGGCGAAATTAACGAGTCCGATGTCTTGGCTGCCGAGTCAGCCCGCGGGACGATAATCGGTTTCCACAATTCCGTATCTTCCGCCGCCGCCCGTCTCGCCAAGCAGAAGAAGGTCAACGTCGACATTTATGAGATTATTTACGAGCTGACTGAAGATATAACGCAGGCGATTCTTTCGCTCATACTTCCTGAAGTAGAAGAAATCACCGTAGGTGAGGCCAAGTTGCTCGCCGTTTTTCGCAGTGAACGCGATTACAGCATTGTAGGGGGTACTGTCCTATCGGGGCAGCTGCAAGAGGAACGCAAGGCTTTGTTAATGCGGGAACAGAAAAAAATCGGAGAGGGGAAAATTCTCGAACTGCAGAGGAATAAACAGGTGGCGAAGGCAGTGCCCGCCGGTTCGGATTTCGGATTGAAGATTTCGACCAAGGTGAAATTACAAAAAGGCGACATGATCAGGATTGTTGATGAGCATTTGAAGGAAAAGAAACTGAAGAAAATTCAATAATCTCATCGGCTTATGTCGCGGCAACCAAACAGCAAAAGCAAAACTCCGAGCATACGCCAGCGTAAGGTCAATTCATTCCTCAAGCGTCTTGTCTCGGATATTCTTCGTGATTCTGATCTGCCTGGCATCACCGGCCTTGTCACTGTAACTTCGGTTGCTACCACCCCAGACCTCCGTGAAGCGAAGATCTGGTTTTCGGCACTAAAACAGGATCCGGACGCAGTGCTTGCCGTACTCAATCGCGGCTTGTACGAGATTCAAGGCCGGATATACGAAGCGATGACAACGCGCATTGTGCCAAAAATCTCGTTCCACATAGATACGGCACCCGCATTCTCGGAGCATATTGACTCACTGATACAGCAATTACACCATGAAAACGACACTTGATTATGCTCCGGCGGCGGAGCTCATTGCGGCGGCGAATACTATTTTTTTTCTGTCACATGAATACACCGACGGCGATGACTTAGGTTCAATGCTAGCGCTGGGATCCGTGCTGAAAGCCCGGGGAAAAAAGGTAGAATATATTGCCCGAGGCGGATTGTCCAAAAACCTGCTCTTTTTGCCTGACGCGCAGCTACTCCGTGACCATATCCCACCTGAAGACTTTGATTTGGCGATTTTTTTGGGTTGTGGCGTCATCGATAGAATCGGTTTTGACCCAAGTCGTTTTGCCGCGCATCCGATCTTGAATATCGATCATCACGTGGACAATCATATGTTCGGGACGGTCAATCTGGTGGAGAGCACGGCGGCTGCAAACTGCGAAATTATTTACTATTTCATCAAATTCCTCGGGGCGTCAATTACCAAGACGGTCGCGGTGAATCTGCTTACGGGCATTTTCAATGACACGGGCGGCTTCCGCCATGCCAACACCAATGCCCAAGTCTTGGAAATCGCAGCCGAGCTTATGCGCCGCGGCGCCCGCATTGACCGGATCGCCGACTATTACTTCGGCAAGAGCGAACTGTCCAAGCTTCGGGCCTGGGCATTGGCCCTTGAGAATGCGCGTTTCGACGAAGGCCGGCAGATGGTGTATAGCATCGTGACTGAAGATGAGTTGGCGTCTATCGGCGCCAAGCCGGAGGATCTGGAAGGCATCGCGTCGGTGCTGACCACCATTCCGGAAGCGCGGTATTCGATGGTGCTCAAGCAGCGCGGCGAGGAGATCAAGGGCAGCCTGCGCTCGGAGGCGCACAAGGGCGTGGATGTGGCGGCGATCGCGCGTTCCTTCGGCGGCGGCGGCCATGTGTTGGCCGCGGGATTTAAGCTCAAAGGCAAAATAGAGAAAACCAAGGAAGGCTGGAAGATCACCTAATTTATAGAGGAGGTGAAACATCACTGCGAAACAAGGGCATGAAGCCTTTATTTTTTTGTCCTATTTTGCTAGTCTATTTCCACTACTGGAGGAAATCAATTTTTAGGAGGCACTATGGAGTTTGGAGTTAATTTGGCTGGCCTGCAGTTGGAACATCCAATCATGAATGCCGCAGGAACATGCAAGCGAGCGGAGGACGTGGAGAAATTAGCTAATTCCGCTGCTGCAGCAATCATGGTTGGCTCAGGCACCATGGCCGCTCGAACCGGCAACGAAGGCAATGTGTATGAGATGGATCCAGTAAGAGGCGCGTATTCACTTAATTCACTCGGCTTGCCCAACCCTGGTCGACTCTACTATGAGCAGGAGCTCCCCCGAATGACCCAGACCGCCCACGATGCGGGCAAGCCTTTGATTTTCAGTGGGGCAGGATTCTCGCCTGAGGAATATGTGATCTTGGGTCAGGTCGCGGATGCTGCCGGCGTAGATGTCTACGAGGCGAACCTTGGGTGTCCCAATGTTTGGGATGGGGGTAAACAGAAGCGCATCGCATCCTTTGAACCAACCCTTGTCCGCGAGATAGTGTTACGGTTGCAGACTGTCCTAAGCCCCCGAATTAGACTGGTGTTGAAAGTCTCGCCTTTTTCCGATCCGGTATTGCTCGAGCAGATTGCGATCGAGGCACAATCTGGCCGTGTAGCTGGAGTAGCGTGCATCAATGCTTTTGCGAACGGCTTTGGTCTCCGCCTGGACGGCAACCGTCTTATCACACCCGGCGACGGATTAGCTGGACTCGCCGGACCAGCATTAAAGCCGATTGGTCTTGGACAGGTGAAACAATGGCGCAAGCTTTTACCCGAGACAATAACAGTTATTGGTATAGGAGGAATTTCAACCGGATGTGACGTATGGGAATACCAGCAAGTAGGCGCAGGGCCGGTCGCCATTGCCACGGCATATGCCAATCGAGGGGAAAAGGTATTCAGCCAGATTCTACAGGAATACGTTGATACGGTTGAGCAGAAGGCTGAAGCTTCGGTGTAGTCGATATTAGTTTTTAGAAGGTGTTATCGCCTTCTTTTTTTTATTTTCTACTTGTGCTAAAATTGCAAAAGTAACTTGCGTGCGCGGGTGGCGAAACTGGTAGACGCACTACCTTGAGGTGGTAGCGGGGGAAACCCCATGGAGGTTCAAATCCTCTCCCGCGCAGAAGAAAGTTAGGAAGCATATGTCTTGGGTTATCTACGCAATTCTGTCGGCCTTCTTCGCCTCGTTAGTGGCGATCTTCGGCAAGATCGGTATTAAGGGCGTGGACAGTAATTTGGCAGTGGCGATTCGCACTGTCATCATTGTGTTCTTCGCCTGGGCAATAGTATTGGTCCAAGGGAATGCATCGGAGCTGCAGAAAATATCTAAATATTCCTATACTTTCATCATTCTTTCCGCGATTGCCACGGGACTGTCGTGGCTTTTCTATTACAAGGCGTTGCAGCTTGGTGAAGCGTCGAAGGTAGCCCCAATTGATAAGCTATCCGTGGCTCTGACCATTGGCCTTGCATTTATCTTCTTGGGCGAAAAGCCAACCATAGGCTCAGTCTTGGGCGGCGGACTGGTCGCGGTCGGGGTACTGGTCACCGCACTGATCAAATAGACACGCAATAGAGATTTCCAAGCCGCCTTGACGAAAGTGCGGTTTTTTGTTATCTTGTCACTTCTCTTACACAAGTGTGATGTGAGAGAAGATCAGATCGCACGTTACCAACATGATGCCCCCAAGCCCTACCTTGGCTTGTGGGCGTACCGAATGGAGGTATTATGAAGATGAATCGAATAAGTTTTCTTTCGCAGAACAAGATCGGTCTGGTGCTCCGGGCGTTTGCGACGAAGCGGGAGCAAATTCCCGATCGCGCAGCGATTGTTGGGGAAATGCTTACTCGGGCACTCGGAACCGTTGTGAACGAAAAGTTTTTGATCGGCCGAGTCGACGTCATGGTCTGGGCTGACAACAAGAATTATCCCGGGAAAGTTGATTGCGGTGGACTCGCAGAAGAACTTCAGCAACTCCGGCCCAAGGATTGCGAGTATTTTGTACACGAGGTGCACCACGGCGATTTATTTTGTGCCCTCTCCAACTACGCGGTCGCGATTCAATCTGCAGCGGGCTGTAGTTATAGCCTTATGATCTCAAGTGAAGCCGCCGCCTATTGGACCCCTTCCACCATGGAGGCGATAGTCGACGCTGCCTGTGCCGGAGCCAAAGCGGTCGGGGTCGCCATCAATGAATT
>MFEO01000027.1:50748-52558 GCA_001777585.1 Candidatus Doudnabacteria bacterium RIFCSPHIGHO2_01_FULL_50_11
TCTGGAAGGCCGTCTCGCCAACACTTTCTGTCTGTGGCGCAATCGTGACCTTCTGACTGTCGGAGGATTCGATCTGCGGGCCGCCAATCCCATAGATGATCGGCGCGCCCTTTATCTGCACGGCTGGTCCCAAGAAAAGGGGGAGGTCTTTTATCCTCTACAGGGTGTTGAGGAAGTCATTCCGCTGGCGCGCCTGACTGAGTTGTTTGGCCACTGCATCGCTCCGATCCTGCCGTCTGGATCAGGGGTGCAGCAGTATCGAGTTCCTGATCCTCACGCTGAGCCGGAGCTATGGTCGCGGCATGTGTCCAAAATGGGCACCAAACTCGAGCGGCAGACAGCGCTACTCGCTTCAATCGGGAAAGATATCTCCTTCCTGCGCGGCGGAGTGATGCCGCAGTATCGGAAATTCTGACTTTGATCTGCGTGTGTGTGGTAGCCTGCCCGGATTTTTTCGGGCAGGCCGATTTTTTTACGTGGTATAATAGTAGAGAGGGTGAAATAAAGACATGACAAGACAAACACCAACATTTTCAATGGAATTGAAGAAACTTCCGCTGTTCGGTCTGATTGCCGGAGTGGATGAAGCTGGTGTGGCGCCGCTCGCAGGGCCAGTAGTGGCGGCAGCAGTGATCCTAGAGCCCTCAACCGTGGGTCAGCTTCGGAGTAGTAACAAATGGTGGTATCGGATTCGCGATTCCAAAATGCTCACCCATGCGGCACGCCAAGAACTCGCCACACAGATTATCGACAACTGTGTAAGCTTCGGCATCGGCAGCGCTTCAGTGGAAGAGATCGATGAGATCAATATTTTCCACGCCCGCATGCTCGCCATGAAACGCGCTCTGAGCAATCTCAAAACCGTTCCGCAGCTTGTACTCGTAGATGGCAATCATTCGATACCGAATATCGAATGTAAACAAATCTGCGTGGTTGGTGGGGACGCGCAAATTCTGTCCATTGCTTGTGCTTCGATCTTGGCCAAGGTGACTCGCGACGATCTACTTAGCAAGCTACACGAGGAGTTCCCGGAATACGGTTTTGACAAGCATAAAGGATACCCGACGAAGCTGCATTATGAACGCCTGAAACAGTTCGGTCCCTGCCCGCAACATCGCCGGTCATTCAATCCGGTGAAACTGCTACTTACGACCTCGAGGCAAAGTTTTCTGCGAAGCTCGCCATCTATTGCGGCTAAAGGCTGACTGTTTCCCGTGACATGGTAAGGTGAGTCCGAGGATTTACATGTCCATTACGGAGAGGTGCGAGAGCGGTTCAATCGGACGGTCTCGAAAACCGTGACCCCTTACGGGGTCTCGTGGGTTCGAATCCCACCCTCTCCGCCAGTTTGTAAATTCAGCGATTTGGGAAGATGTTGCCTCGCAGCTTCGCCGCTCGGCATTGTATTTTGCCGCAATTTTCCAAGCATTTTTGAAATCCAAAGAGAGCGTCCGTTCGGCAATGCGGAAGTTCGAACCAATCTTTTTTAGAAAATCCCGTCCCAAGACGGGATTTTCTTGCAAAGCGATATTTTCGGCTTGGTTGGCGTCTTTTATGAATTCCATCATGCGTTCGAACCGATTATTGCTCTTTCGCCCAAAAGCAGTGATTTTTTCTTCCAAATCTTTTTTAGCGAGAATAAGCTTGTGCTTTTTGGTAGCATATTCCGTTTGCGATAAATTGCCGTCCAGTTGTAAGTCGAGCAAACGATCAAGTTTTGCTTCTATCTCCACAAGCTCATTTCTCGCTTTTTGGGCGAAAGAGCTTTCCGCTTGGGCAATCTCCATTTTTTCTTTTTCAAATTGTGCGA
>MFEO01000028.1:0-5416 GCA_001777585.1 Candidatus Doudnabacteria bacterium RIFCSPHIGHO2_01_FULL_50_11
CGGGTGTCTGCCCGGGGCGGATCCATATATCTACTTGATTTGTTTTGGGGTCAGCCGCACCCAGGTATCCTGGTCGACCCGGCCTGAAGTAAATCTGGCAGCGAGCCGAAACGCTTGTCCAGTCACCGCCGAGCTGCTGGAGGGCTGCTGCGCCGATCCTTTCGTACTCCAATGTTTGTTTCAGCTTTGTTTCTTGACTATTTGCGCTTGGGGCCAGCGTAAATAGACAAATCATGAAAAGAGAGTAGCAGAAAATTTTTCTCACCACTATCCTCCTTCTCAGGCATTGTTAGCAAGAGTATACTCTGGCTATAGTAAGCTAGCAAATTGCCGCTAAGCGGGGTGGTATAATAATAAAAAAAAATGAAACTGAATAATTTTTTCAAGCTAATCATCACCGTTGTCATCTCCGAGCTTGCCGGCCTCATCGGCGCGGTATTCACCACGCCCTCTATTTCCACCTGGTACGCCACTCTCCCCAAGCCCGCCCTCAATCCACCGGCATGGGTATTCGCCCCGGTATGGACGATACTTTTTGCCCTCATTGGCATTGCCCTGTTTCTGGTGTGGAAGCAGGACTGGAAAGTCGTAAATCCGCTTTGGGAGAAGGGCCGGAAGGCATGGAATCCCTGGTCGGAGCGCCTGTGGACCGGCGATCTGCAGAGATTCAACACCATCGCGGTTTTCGCCGTGCAATATCTTCTCAATATTTTCTGGTCTTACGTTTTCTTCGGGCTTCACCGCCCCGGCGCCGCATTCTTTGTCATCATCGCTCTGTGGACTGGCATTCTCTATACCATGATCAATTTCTACCGCATTTCTAAGCTCGCCGCCTGGCTCCTAGTGCCCTACATTCTCTGGGTGAGCTTCGCCGGGTATCTGAATTACTCCATCTGGCAGCTGGCACCCGCCGCGCCGCAGACAATGTATTGCACCCAGGAAGCCAAGCTCTGTCCGGACGGCTCGTATGTCGGCCGGAGCGGACCAATGTGCGAATTTGCCGCTTGCCCGTCGCCTGTGACATTGGCAGTCCTAAGCGCAACAATAGGTCAAAAGGTGAGCGGCCTTGGCGTGACTCTTACACCACTTGCATTACTGGAAGACAGCCGCTGCCCCGCTGACGTGCAGTGCATCTGGGCGGGGATCGTAAAGGTTCAGGTCAAGATACAAAGCGGCGCAGGTGAGAGCATAATGATCTTCGAGCTGGATAAGCCTGTCACTGGAAGCGCAGAGCAAATAATCCTCGCGGAAGTTTTGCCGCAACCCAAGGGAGGAGTTAAAATAAAAGACAACGAGTATATATTTCATTTTGAAATAACAAAACGCCCCGAGGCACCAGCTGCAACTAGCGGTATTACCGGTTACATTCATATGGGACCGACGTGTCCGGTCGAGAGAATTCCGCCAGATCCCAGCTGTGCTGACAAGCCATATGCGAACGCGAGCTTGGTGGCCACAAATGCGGAAGGCCGCCAGTACAAAGACCAGACTGACGCCGATGGCCAGTTTCGACTGATGGTTCCGCTTGGCCGCTATACTATTAAAGTGAGTCCTATAAATATTTTGCCACGTTGTGAAGAGAAGCAAGTAGAAGTGACAACAAAGCAGCTTGCGAGTGTCGATATTTCTTGCGATACAGGCATCCGTTAGGAAGATGAAAAGGAGAAGGGGAATAGGCGAGGATGACTATCCACCATTCGCGCGAATGGTGGATAGAGACTATTAGGAATAGCGCAAAGTATAATGCTTAAGAAATCACTATATTTTTGAAATGAATTACTCATATAAATTACTTTCTTCCGCAGACGTTGCGTGGCTCAAAGCGCTCAATAAGGTTTTCGGCGAAGCGTTCGGCGAGCCAGACACCTATCAGGGTGCTGCCCCAAATGACTCTTATCTGAAGACACTTCTGGGAAAACAACATTTCATCGCGTTGGTGGCGCTCTCTGGAGCAGAGGTGGTGGGCGGACTCACCGCATATGTTTTGGAAAAATTCGAACAAGAGCGTCGGGAAATTTATATCTATGACATGGCTGTCGCCGAAGTTCATCGGAGAAAAGGCATCGCTACCCAATTGATCCGCGAACTTCAAGCTGTGGCCCGCGAGCGCGGTGCGTATGTGATCTTCGTCCAAGCCGACCCGGGCGATACCGCCGCCCTGGGGCTCTATGAATCTTTGGGCTCGCGGGAAAACGTGCACCATTTTGATATATTGGTAGAATAGTTTTTTCGAAGGGAGGGATGCGTGACCCCTCCCCTCGATGCTCCCCTCACAGTATGAGTTCGCAAAGAAGCAGAGCATTCTTTGCTCACAAATATCGCTATTAGTTTCGAAGGGGGCTCACACTTTGTGTCGCCCCCTTCCGATCGCCCGCTGAGGCGGGACCGCCTCCCCCAGCAGTAGGAGTGCGAGCCTGACAGCAAGTTTCAGTCTCGCACAAATATCTCTATTAGTTCACGGAAGGGGCACAGGCTGATTTTGAGTAATAAAAAAGAGAGACATGAAGTCTCTCTGCGAACCAGGCTATTGGACTGCGCCTGCGGAAATCTCGGCGCTCCAGGCCGTCTCGTCTGACCCGGGCTTGAGGATATCCAGCTTGTAGGTTGCCGCGCCTTCTTTGATGGTGGCCAGGAAGGCGTGAAACTGAATATCCTTTTCCAGATCGAACGACGCTAGTCCTAAGAATGTAATCTTCCCAGACGAGATTTTTTCTGCCAGGGTCTGAATCTGGGTATGAGCAAACGCTTTCTTGAGAAAGGCCTCTCCGACCCTTCTAATCTCGAAAGACACGATCACTCCTGCCGGTGAGTCGCCTTCCAGAGACTGACTATCGAGTCGAATAGTAGGTTGTAGGTGGAGCCTGGCCATTTCTCCCAGTATGAGCTGCACCGTCTGGAAGTGATTCGGTACAAACCGTATCGTAATCGTGGGGTTCTCAAACTCTGCAGTGCTCTCGTTCACTGCTCTCACCTGGGCAGACTCCAGAGATAACGAGCAACAAAGAAATTCCCCATGAAAGTCATTTCTGCCAAGCGTAAGCTGCATAAGGCCTCCTTATGGAAATGAGAGTATATCACAATCACGGGTTCATTTCAAGACCAATCCATACCGTCATTGACTGCAACCACAAAGCACACTAGACTCAAGTTACTTCAGACTTCCAGGAGGTGGTATGAACCGAATGCACGCGTGGATTTTCGTTACTCTGACGGCAGTGCTTCTTCCCGCAAGCCTTACTGCTCAACAAGAAAAGTGGGATATCACCAAGATCGAACCAGTCCTTTTATCTTTCACTAGCCAAGATATGGGAGACTTAAGGCTCAAGCTCGAGTTCACCAGACAGGCTGACTTCGGCCCTCCGGCAATCGCAACGGGAGAATTTGCCTATATGGATTTCTCCTTTGCCTTCCAGGCGCTAGACATTGAGAAGCCTGAAGATGCAATAGGCAAGACCATCGCATTCGATCTTCGCGATAATACAGGACCCGTCCAGGCATTTGGTCGGATAAATTTTAAGGCGCGGCACAAGTTTTACATTGCGCCTTCAGCCGCCGACATCTATCAGCTGGCTGTGGCAAGCTTTGCCCAATTCCGATGCCCCGACTATTCCCACCAAGACCCGGCAGTCGTCAACCGAGCGTACCGTGAAATTTTTACTGCAAAGCCAGACTTCCAGACCCTCGTGTCCGATATGCTCATGAGCGCCCATCGGATGAGCGGCAATCTCGTGGACGGGGATATCGTACAGCTAGAACCGCTCACTGGCGCGGCTGTAGGAGATATAATGTTTGAATTCACAGGGAATTTCCAAACGATTATTGCTCAGATCAAACTATCACCGTCCGTCGATGCATTCTCTTGTGAAGTCATACCGACGGAACATTAGTAGCCGGCGGTTTTTTTATCTCCCTTTTTTTGAACGTGATGAGTGGGCGAGGGATCGCATTTCATGATATTATTATTTCAGTCAACAGTTTGTCCCCGTTTTCGGAATTAAGCCACTGTTATGCCCCTTCTCGCCAAAATACTTCTTGCATCTGCCTTCTCCGGCCTACTAGGGTTAGCCGGGGGAGTCCTGCTTCTGGTCCGGCCGAAGTGGACGCGCGGCTTGTCCGTGCATTTCACCTCCTTCGCCGTAGGCGTGCTACTTGGTGTAGTGTTCCTGGATCTGCTGCCTGAGGCACTGGAGATGGACAAGGCCGAGCCCACTTCTATTCTTCTGGCGGCACTGGTTGCGATCATCGGGTTCTTCTTCCTGGAACGCACCTTGCTGACATTCCACCCCCATCATCACGAAGACACGTCCGAGCACCATCACCCGGTACCCAGCCTGCTCGTGATCGGCGACACCCTGCACAATTTTATAGACGGCATACTGATCGCAATCTCCTTCCTCATTCAGCCTGCGCTGGGAATACTCTCAACCTTCGCAGTACTTGCCCACGAGATTCCTCAAGAGATGAGCGACTTCTCCATCATGGTCAATCACGGCTGGGCTCGCAGGCGAGTCTTGTGGGCCAATATTTTCTCCGCCCTGGCAAGTCTCGTCGGAGCGGCTCTGGGATTTTACTTCCGGGAGACGCTGGAACCCATATTGCCGCAGCTTCTGGGCTTCACCGCTGGCGTCTTCCTCTATATATCCGCAGCTGACCTGATGGCCGATATCTCTGTTGAGAAATTCCGTGATAAAACGTCTCACGTCTTTGCGCTGGTCATCTTGGGAGTAGCCTCAATCTGGATTCTGGGGCATCTGCTTGCGGGCGGGTAGCAGGCAAATAAAAAATTCCTCTGGAGAGGAAAGGGCGATCGTACCCGGGGGATAACCGAGGGTTTTCTTTTCGCGGGAGAGGGCATATACTGGGGCCAGAATAGTTCGATTTAACCGTTAATATTTGAACATATATGATAGATACCGCTTCCACCCCGCCGCCATCAGCACCCCGCCGTCTGTATCGTTCCCAGACCAATCGGGTCATCTGGGGCGTGTGCGGAGGCTTGGGCGAATATTTCAACGTCGACCCGATCATTTTTCGGATTGTTTTCCTAGCGCTCACGTTCGGCGCTGGTATGGGTGTCCTTCTCTATATCGTGCTCGCCCTCGTCGTCCCGCTCTCACCTGAAACTCAAGGCGACGGATCAGTCGGCGGACGGGTGCGCGGGCTCGCGGCAGAACTCGGCGAAAAGGGCAGTTCGGGGCGCATGCAGCGCCGCGACTGGCTCGGCTGGGTGATCGTGGGCATCGGAGTTTTTGTTCTCTTAAATCAATTTTTCCCCAGCCGTTTCTTCAGCGGCGGCGTCTTCTGGTCGCTTGTGATCATCGGAGCAGGCTTCCTCTTGCTTACTCGCCGAAGCCGAAGTGAATCTGGGCAGGCCGTCGGCTCCACCTCCGGCCCCACTTCTAAGCCCGCGTCCGGC
>MFEO01000028.1:5427-6160 GCA_001777585.1 Candidatus Doudnabacteria bacterium RIFCSPHIGHO2_01_FULL_50_11
AAAAGACTCTCCCTGGGGACAGCAAGTCCATCATCACTATCACTACCGCGGCGGAACCGGCCGGCTCTTCCTGGGCCTGCTCTTCCTGATCATCGGCGTGGCGTTCCTGGCGCAGAATTTCGGCTGGGTCTCAGGAGTTGACCTGGGCGCACTGTGGCAGTTGTGGCCGGCACTCGTCATCATTGCCGGGCTGTCGCTGCTGTCCCGCGGCTCGTGGCTGGGATCGCTGTTGTCTTTCCTGATCATCTTGGCCGTGCTGTGGCTCGTGGGCATGACCATATTCTCGCCCGGACCGGCCAGGAACACCGAGACTTACCGTTTTGATACGCCGCGCGAAGCAGGCGCCAAGCGCGCGAACGTGAGTCTGCAGCTGGGGGCGGTCAGGCTCACCATCGCAAGCAGCACTACCTCTCTGGCCGCAGGGGCCTTAACTTCCAATGTCGCGCACCTGGAGACTCACTCGGAGGTGAGAAGCGGCGTGCAGTACTTCACCCTGACGGCTCCGGCCGAGGTTCGAAATGTTTTCGGCCGCTTGACCAACACCCTCGATCTCAATCTTTCCCGCGATTTGCCCGTCGACCTCTCCATCGACGCGGGCGCGTCAAAGCTCACCCTTGACCTTACCCAAATGACGGCCGAGAACGTCAATATCAGCTCGGGGGCTTCATCCATCAATCTTGATTTCGGCGACCGGGCCATCTCGGCTGCTGCCGTCATCAATGCGGGAGCGAGC
>MFEO01000029.1 GCA_001777585.1 Candidatus Doudnabacteria bacterium RIFCSPHIGHO2_01_FULL_50_11
GCTTCTGACTCTATTTCCAATCATATATGGTTCACGTATCGTCGCTTCCTTGGGAAAAATCTTTAACGGTAAGTCGCCCTTCTCCTTCATCATAAGTTTCGGACAGCTGCTCACGTCCGACAGCCGCCACTTGCAGGGCGAGGAGACCGGTGAGGTAAACCTTCTTCTTCTCGGTATCGGAGGCGAGGGACATGAAGGAGCGCTTTTGACTGATACAATGATGCTCGCCACGATTCGCAAACCCCAGCACGACGGCGAACAGGTCGAGCTTTCTCTATTGTCGATCCCCCGTGACTTGATCGTGCCACTTCCAGCAGGCCTGGGTTTGAGAAAGATCAATTCCGCTTACGCCTACGGTGAGCTCGGCGGCAAAGGGCTTGGAGCCAAGTGGGCAACAGAAGCAGCGGAGGGTATCACCGGTATCAGTATCCCCTACTATGCTTTGGTGGATTTCTCGGGGTTTAAAAAAGCGATCGATGATCTGGGTGGAATTGATGTGAGTGTGGAAAGAACGTTCACCGACTCGGAATACCCGGACTATCAGCACGGGTATTTACCGACAATCAAGTTCGTACAGGGCCTCCAGCACATGGACGGCGAACGGGCATTGCAGTTCGCTCGTTCCCGGCATGGGACGAATGGGGAAGGATCGGATTTCGCTCGCTCGCGACGCCAAGCCAAGATCCTCGCAGGAATGAAAGAGAGGATACTCAAGCTGAATGTGGCAACCAATCTCTCAACCATTACTAAGCTTCTCGAAAATTTCGCTGATCATTTCCGGACAAATCTGGAACCGTGGGAGATGAAAAGGGTTTACGATCTGACGCGCTCCGTCCCTCAAGCCAACATATTAAGCCTGGCGCTCGATCCCACCACCGGACTTTTGTGCAACGATATTGATGCGGCAACTGCTGCGTACATCCTTACCCGCTGCCCGAATGTCAGTGAGGCAGACGTGTATCGATTTGTGGCAGATAAGTTCACATACGCTAAACTTCTGAAAGAAGCGCCCAGACTGCAAATCCAGAACAGCACCAAGCTCAACGGACTGGCCCAGCGAGTTTCGGACGGCTTGGCAACATATTACATGGAAACGAGTGTAGGAAATTACCCCGGTGGTGGGATCCTGACCGAAACGATTCTCTATGACCTGGCGGGCGGGATAAAACCCGAGACATTAAAATATTTACAGGAGAAGCTTAGCCCACTCACCCGCAGCGACTATCCCTATCCTGACCAGTTGCCCCAGCCTCGACCAGACTTCGTGGTGGTCTTGGGCACTGACGCGACGACGTTCTCCACTAGCACGCCTGAAACAAAATAATGACCTCCTCCCCGGACTCGCCCTTTCAGGGCTGCGTTCGGGTTTCCTAGTAAAAAAAACCAGCGACTTGCGCTGATTAAAGATTAAGAGTGGTCTTCCGCTTTTTTTCTTGTGCGATCGCCTTTCGGTATCCTTTAATGGATTGCACATGCTTTCAGTAGGCCGGCTGTGCTAGAATAAAGACATGAAACTCATTGTCGGCTTAGGCAATCCTGGACCAGAATATGAACACACCCGGCACAATGCCGGATTCATTATGCTGGATCGTTACGCCACCACATTGCAGCCGACTCCCTCTTGGCAACACTCCTTCAATTCGCTGATAGCATCGATGGGAAACGGAGCCCGGAAATTTCTTCTGGCCAAACCGCAGACTTTCATGAACCATTCGGGAAGCGCCGTGGCGGAGATCCTGCGCTTCTATAAATTGAGTGCCCACAACGTTTTGGTCATACATGACGACGTAGATTTACGATTGGGAGCGTGGAAAATAACTGACAACTCCTCTTCCGCGGGACATAAGGGGGTGCAAGATATCATCGATGCGATCCAGACCCAAGAATTCACGCGCATCCGTGTAGGAATCGATTCCCGAGTTGACCGTACCGAGATTCCCACGGAAAATTTCGTACTAGAAGAATTCTCAAGCGCGGAAGGGGCGAAATTAAATGAAGTCTTTCCTCCGATTGCCCAGCACCTGCGGGCTTTTCTGGAACTCTAGATCTTTTAGAAAAACTTTTCCCTAAACAAAACCCAGCGCCTGCAACGGGGCCGGGTAGTGCATTCAATACTACTTACGAGCGCTAAACCGGAAACTGAAAAATTCAGTTCGATTTAGCATTGCCGATTACTTACGTGTAATTAGGAGGGATGATTACGACGCTTTCGTCACTCGTAAGTAGGACCAAGTGCGCTATACTATAATAAGCTTTAAAAAAGAAAATCCCCCCTTGTTGACGGTATGATATCATAGTATGCTGGCTTTGTCAACCCTGTCACAAGCTTGGGCAAGGATAAAAATTTCCATTTTTTACTCGCTATATTATTACGCGCGAAACCTCGGGAATTGCTCATCGAACAAGGCTCAATACAATGTCAGATCCCACTGAAGAAATTCTATACGCCAACGCACTCAACCAGATCCGAGAACTCGGGCCCGCGAGATTCGGCAAGCTCCGAGCGCACTTTGGTTCCATGAAACACGCTTGGCAGGCACCCTTATATGAACTATTACATTCAGGACTTGATGCTCGCGTCGCCGAAACAGTAGTCAGCCGGAGAAAAGAAATATCTCCAGAAGAAGAATTTACACGATTAGCACAACACGGGGTGGAAGTTATTCTACCCTCATCGTCCGACTATCCTGCCCTCCTGCACCAAATCAACAATGCGCCGGCCCTCTTGTACCTGCGCGGAAATCGCGCCGCCCTTAACATTGATCCTAGCATCGCTGTCGTTGGCACCCGAAAAGTAAGCCCATATGGTAAGCAGGCGGCGACCCGGATATCTTCTGAGCTTGCGCAAGCGGGGGTGTGCGTTGTTTCAGGGCTAGCAACTGGCGTTGATGGGATCGCCCATGAGTCAGTGGTGAGCGTCCGCGGCACCACCATAGCAGTCTTAGGCTCCGGGATTGATGAGGGGACGATATATCCCTCTTTGCACCGTGTGCTCGCTACTCGGATCATCGAGGGCGGTGGCGCTCTCATTTCTGAACTGCCGCTGTTTACGCCTCCCTTGAAAATGCACTTTCCCTTTCGCAACCGGATTATTGCCGGAATGACACAGGCGGCGGTAATCGTAGAAGCCGATGAGAGAAGTGGATCCCTCATTACAGCGCTGGCCGCATTGGATTATAATCGTGAAGTTTTTGCTGTACCCGGCTCTATCTTCAGTGCCACGTCGCTCGGTCCAAACAGACTTTTGATGGAGGGTGCCCGGCCCGCGCTCTCGGCAAAACAGATCCTGGAAGATCTGGGGCTTCAAAATCTGCGCGCAGAGCAAAAAGCTGAGGCTATACTCCCTGAAACACATCTGGAAGAAAAACTCCTTCCCCTCCTTTCCACCGAGCCTGTCCATATCAACGCGCTCATAGCCACTACTGGCTTGCCGCCGGGTGACGTAGCTTCAACTCTGACCATGATGGAACTCAAGGGCAAGGTACGGAATCTGGGAGCTATGCAGTATGTCAGGGCACGATGAGTCTGTTGAGCAAAAAAATTCTATTTGCTTCTCTGGTTTTCGCCCTTGCGGGCTTTATGCTCTGGCGCTTCCTGCCTCGTCTGCCCGGCCGGACTCCCATCGCTCAACGTGAATTCACCGACGAATTAGTCGCTGGACGTCCCATCAAGGTAATCGGTCCTGATCACGCAACTATATTTCTTGTCGGGGATATTATGCTCTCGCGCAATGTCGCCGCCGCAATCGCGAAAGCGCGCGATCCCCTTCTGCCCTTCAGGGCCCTTGGCGATCTGCTACTATCAGGCGATCTTAGTGTAGCCAATCTTGAGTCTCCTTTTTCCGGAAATTCAGTGATTACCCCGTCGGGGAGCCTCGTTTTTAACGCTCCCACTTCAACCATCGCTGGACTCGCCCTCTACAATTTCAAAATTCTGAATCTTGCCAATAATCACGCGCTTGACCAGGGTGAAGCAGGCGCGGTTTTCACGCGTCGGATCCTGCATGACCAAGCGATCGCAACCTACGGCACAGGAGAGAACTTAGATGAGGCCTGGCAACCAATAACAGTTGAGCTGGGGGGCGCTACAATTGCCTTCCTTGGAGCGTCCTATGCTTCCTACAACGATGGCGGCAAGACGAGTAATGAATACGTGGCACGTATAGACGATTCGGATCGGCTCCGAACAGGTGTCGCGGCAGCAAGGGAAATTGCCGACGTGGTCATCGTCACCATGCATGCAGGGACCGAATACACGACCCGGCCAAATGATGCACAGATAGCCTTTGCTCATGCGGCAATCGACGCGGGCGCCGATCTTGTTGTCGGCCATCATCCGCATTGGGTCCAAACGCTTGAAAAATATCGGGACAAATATATTTTTTACAGTCTCGGCAACTTCATTTTCGACCAAGAGTGGTCGCCAAAAACCAAACAGGGTCTGATAATCAAGCTCTCGCTTGAGAATAAGCGCCTTCAGTTCGCCGATCTGATACCGATTGAGCTCGAAAATTACTGCTGCCCAAGACAAGCCACTGAGCCGGAAGCTAAAAAGATTTTGCAAAACATTTCAGCAACCACGAGTCGATTCCGGCTCTGATGCCTCGACCAGGTAAGACAACTTTGAGACGCGAAGCTTTTTATGTAATCACTCCCTTTGAGAAACTTCAGAAAATAGCACCTATTGTCAATTTACCTCCAAAGCAAGCTTCGCATCTGGCACAAACTCAATCCGCCCGAGGCGGACTACCGGGCTTGACAATCTTCCTTGGCCCCCTTTACACTGCCTCCAGTCCAGAAAATTGATTTGCTTGTCTGCTTCGTAATTACGATATCGCATGTCGAAAAAAAGTTTAGTTATAGTCGAGTCACCAACGAAAGCCCGTACCATAGGGCGTTTTTTAGGCGCAGGCTACGAAGTCACTTCGTCCATGGGACACATCCGCGACTTGCCGAAAAGCAAGCTTGGCGTTGATGTAGATAAAAATTTTGAGCCCCACTATATCATACCTCCCCGCGCCAAACCGATCGTCGCGGAATTGAAAAAAAAAGCTAAGGATGCCGGCGATATCATCCTCGCTACTGACGAAGATAGAGAGGGTGAAGCGATTTCGTGGCATCTTGCCCAGGCGCTCGGCCTCAATACCGACCAAGAACTGCAGGACGGCAAGACAGACAAAAGACTAAAGCGCATTGTGTTCCATGAGATTACGAAGACTGCCATAGATGAAGCAATCCGCACCCCGCGCGACCTCGATCTCAATCTAGTAGATGCCCAACAAGCCCGGAGAATTCTCGACCGGCTAGTGGGCTACGAGCTTTCCCCTTTTCTATGGCGTAAAATCCGCTACGGCCTATCAGCCGGACGGGTCCAGAGCGTAGCTGTTCGTCTGGTTGTCGAACGGGAACGGGAAATCCAAAAATTCAAAAAGGAAGAATTCTGGACAATCGAGGCTCAATTATCGCGGCGCAAAGACGACCGGGTTTTTGTGGCCAAGCTCTCGCAGATAAATTCTAAGTCAGTAGGAAAATTCGATGTCAAAACCGAAAACCAGGCCACCAGGCTAGTCCAAGACATTGAGGGCAGCTCTTGGCGGGTCCTAGATCTCACTCAGAAAGAAATCAAGCGCACTCCTGCGCCGCCATTCACTACATCCACCCTCCAGCAAGAAGCCGCAAGAAAACTCTCGATATCCGCCAAGCAGACGATGGTGGTTGCTCAACAGCTGTATGAAGGCATTGAGCTCGGACCGGAGGGCTCTGTGGGACTTATTACCTATATGCGTACTGACAGCCTCAATCTTGCGCTATCGGCATTGGGACAAATTCAGAAAATCATAGGTCAAGAATTCGGCGAGAAATATCAACTTTCCGAACATCGCTACTATGCCAACAAATCAAAAGGGGCGCAAGAAGCCCATGAGGCGATCCGGCCGACTGATGTCGCAAGGCGCCCCCAGGACCTTAAACCATACCTAGACCGCAACCAATTCCGCCTCTACGACCTGATCTGGAAGCGGGCTGTAGCCTCGCAAATGCAGCAAGCTCTCCTCGAGCAAACTTCGGTGGATATCGAGGCGAAAAAATCTGGCCAGGACCTCAAGTATCTGTTTCGCGCGTCTGGCCAGGTGATTAAGTTCGACGGCTTTATCCGAGCATATACCGAAGGCGTAGACGAAAAATCTGAAGATGAGATTGAGGGAGCCCTGCCCCAGCTGGCGGCGAATGATGAGCTCGAGCTTCATGAACTCAAACCCTTGCAGCATTTCACCGAACCGCCCGCGCGCTACACTGATGCCACACTAATCAAGGCGATGGAAACAAACGGCATCGGCCGGCCGTCTACCTATGCGCCGACCTTAGCTACCATCCAGGAACGCGGTTATGTGGACAAAATAGATAAAAAATACCATCCCAGCGAAGAGGGTGTTTTGGTTAATGACATGCTCGTGGAAAATTTTCCGGAAATTGTCGACATTAATTTTACCTCACACATCGAAGAGGAGCTCGACTTAATCGCCGAAGGAAAGATCAAATGGACGGAAGTTACTAGAGAGTTCTATGATCCCTTCAAGAAGCACCTGACCGAGAAAGAGTCTTCAGTGGAAAAGCAAGTTGAGGTCTCCACCACGCCTTGCCCGCATTGCGGCAAGATGATGGTTATCAAATACGGTCGCATGGGCAAATTTCTGGCGTGCCCCGAAGAGGGTAGTAAGGTAACGCTTCCGATGCCGGAGGAAGCGGCAAAGATCAAAGAATTGTCGGAAAAGACCAAAGACGAGCGGTGCCCGATCTGCGGCTCTATCATGGAAGTCAAGCGCGGCCGGTTCGGATTCTTCCTGGGCTGTACCCGGTACCCTGGTTGCCGCGGCATGAGTAAAATCTGGAATAAGACGGGATTTAAGTGTCCTCATTGTCTGGCCTCGGATGCGCGAAAAGATAAGCCGGGCGACATTGTCGAGAAGAAAAGCCGCGGCCGCGGCAAGCCCTTCTATGCCTGCACGCGCTACCCTGATTGTGGGTTCATTATGAATCTCAAACCGGAATCCGAGGCGCAATTACAAGAGGGTTATAAACACTGGAAGAAGAATCCGCCAAAACCGAGAAAGGTCTATAAAAAGGTAAAAAAAGAAACCGAGATTGAGACGGTCTAATACCTTACAAAATTCAATTTCAATAAAAAAAGTCGGGACGTCCCGGCTTTTTTCTACAGACTAAGAACCACTGACTATATTTACCGGCTTGCCTCTCTCCCATGACCTAAGATTCTCAATCGTGGTGGTCAGAATACGCATGACCGCTTCTTCGCTATTGAACGCATTATGGGGCGTGACGAGTACCTTATCCATAGATAACAATTTGTGATTCTCAAGCACTGTATTGAGTTTGTCGCGCTCCAGATTGCCCGGGATAAGACCGCTATCCTCGGAGATCATCCCTTCTTCTTCCATAACATCTAAAGCGGCTCCTGCCAGACGTTTTGATTTTAGAGCAGAGAGTAATGCGGAAGTCTCGATCAATCCCCCGCGCGAAGTATTTACAAGGTAAGCCCCCGGCTTTATATCGCGAACATTCCGGGAGTTGATCATGTGATGAGTCTGCTTGTTGTAGGGCGCATGCAGGCTGACAATATCTGAGTGGGGCAGTAGTTGATTCAAGGAAACATATTTAAGCGGGTAATGAGATTCAAGGGACTTGTCCGGAAATAGGTCGTAGGCCAGGATTTTCATCTCAAATCCATGTGCGATGCGGATGACGTGGCGTCCGATATGCCCGGTTCCGACAACTCCGATTGTTTTGTTTTTCAGATCAAATCCACGCAAGCCAGTCAAATCAAATTGGCCTCGTCGGGTGCGGTTGACCGAATCAACAATCTTGCGGCTAAGCGCAAGAATCAGAGCGAAGGTATGCTCGGCCACAGTATTCTCGCCATAGAAAGGTACATTGGCAACAAGCACTCCTCGTCTCTTGCAAGCTGACAAATCAATATGATCATAGCCTGTGGAATTGGTGACGATGATTTTGAGCTGTGGTAGTTTCTGTAAAACCCCGTCTGTGATTTCACTGTGAATAAAAACGGATAGCGCATCGCTGTCGCTATACTTCGCTACATTAGCCGCGGTAAGTTTGTTGGGCGAGATTATGAGTTTGTACTGCGAATTCTGGAAGGCTTCTTGGATTAATTTTTTTTGCCAGCCTTCTGAAACTTCGAGGAAACTGATCGTGATTTTTTTCATGATTGATTTTCCTTTATAGTTTCAGTATATCAAAAGGCTTGCGCAATGCATATGCAGGCTTGATGAGAAAGCAAAATTGTGCTAAGGTTTGTGGAGTTTGGGGCGTTAGCTCAGTCGGTAGAGCAGGTCCCTTTTAAGGACAAGGTCGCAGGTTCGATCCCTGCACGCCCCAAAAAGAAAATCTCTCATTAAACATCGAGAGGTTTTCTTTTTTTTAAGAAAGAAAAAAACAGCTCTTTGCAGGCTGTTTTAGAATCTGGGTGAGAAACGCCGTGTTACATTGAAGTAAAGGCGGAGTTCATCTTTTCCGGTCGGACTGAAACGATAGGCCATAGAAATCTGAAAATCTATTTTGGAGCGCCTGCCCAAGACATAGCCGACTCTTGGTCCGACCGCGATGGATTGCTTAGTCAACCGGTGCGTGTTCTCCGTTTCGCCGCCAACCCTCAACTTTTTACTCACCGCGTATTCAGCATAGATGAACTCGTAAAAAGCAGGGTTGGTGAGAATCACGGCCGGTTCAGCGTAGACAGACAGATTTTTCGTAAGCTGCGCCCGAAATCTATTGTCTATGCCCCACAAGCCGCCCCTGCTGTTCCACTGTTTCCAGAGCATGCTTTCCAGCCACCAGTTTACTTGCCTATAACCTATGCCGGTGAAAAGGTTGGTGTTATTGGGCGACTGGGTTTTCACATTCGTCACGCTCCAATTTGCCAAATACAAAGTCCTGCTTAAATCCACGGCCGTATGGATTACGTTACGATTCTGCAGATCCTGAGCGCCAACTGAAAGCGGTAATGCCAGAACGAACAAAAATACTAATTGTCTCATCTTCCCTCCTGTTGACCATTGACTGCCGAAGTAAAAGCCTATAATATTGCCGTGGAGTGGCCAAGACCACCATCTGGTGGCATTAATCACCACAGTATGAACCATCAAGATATATTTGAGAGCCTGGGCTTAAGCCCGAATGAGGCGAAGATGTATGAAGCCCTGGTTGAGAAAGGTGAATCCTCGGTTAGCGAGATTGCAATTGCGGCAAAAATCCACAGGAGAAACGCGTACGACGCCATTCACCGCCTCATCGACAAAGGGTTGTGTTTTGAGATCTTTTCTTCGACAGAAAATCTATACAATGCGGTTGATCCTGACAAACTGGTAGAGCTCCTCGCAGAAAAGCAGACGAAGCTTCAAGAAATACTCCCTGAACTAAAGAAGCAATTTCAAACTCGCGTTGCTCCCCAGGAAGCTTATATCTATAGGGGATACGAAGGATTAAAAAATGTGTGGCGGGATGTGCTGCGTGTAGGAAAAGAGAGCTATTTTATAGGCGCGAAAGGCGGATGGTATGATGTTGCCTTGGAACCAGCGAGAAAAGCTTTCTTTCGAGAGGCTAACAGAAAAAAAATAAAATTCATTCAGCTCTTCGACACAGAAGTAAAAGAAAGATTGCCAAATTTCCCCAAGCATTTTGAAGGGCAGCTTGAATATCGCTTTCTTCCAAAAGCCTATTCAACCAAGTCGGGAATTCATATATTCGGGGATTATGTAGTCACACACACTGGCCTTACCATCGGACGTCTTGCGGAAGATACTATTTTTTTCGTTCTGCATAGCAAAGATCTTGCCGAGAGCTATCGGACGTGGTTTTGGTATATGTGGAAACAATCTGAGATACCGAAGAAATAAAAAAACGCTCACAGAACGAGTCCGTGTGCGGCTCCTCGCAAATCCTACTCAAACTGATTCTTTATCTTATCCCACATACCCCGCTCCACGTCCACGAACTCTCCCTTCTCCTGGGCCATCTGCTGAAGCAATTCTTTCTCTTTCCTCGATAGCTTGGTGGGGGTGATAATTCTGACGGTTACCAGCTGGTCACCGCGCCTCTTGGTGCCGAGGTGGGCCACCCCACGCCCGCGGAGCCGGAAAATCTTGCCCGACTGGGTCCCGGCTGGAATACGCAGCTCAACAGGCCCGTCGAGCGTCTCCACTTGAATTTTGGTGCCCAAAGCCGCTTGGTAAAAGCTTATGGGCACTTCAGAAACAATATGATTACCCTCGCGACGCAGGGTTGGGTGGGGCTGGACTTTGATATTGATGAAGAGATCGCCCGCCGCACTGCCCAGGTAGCCCGCCTCACCCTGACCGGTAAGGCGAATACGCTGGCCGTCGTCAATCCCGGGGGGAATCACAACCTTGATAGTCTTGATCTGCTGCTTCGTGCCCCGTCCGCCGCAGGTCTTGCAGGATGCTTCCGGGATCTTGCCGCGGCCTCCGCATTCATCGCATGGAGTACTCGTTGCGATTGAACCTAAAATGGTGCGCTGCATCCGCTTGATCTGCCCCTGCCCGTGACATTTGCCGCAGGTTGCAAGCTTCGCCCCAGGCTCGGCGCCTGATCCGCCACACATCGGACAGGTATCAAGTTTCTGCAGGCTCACATCCTTCTCGGTACCAAATACCGCTTCGCCGAAGGTGATCACGAGATCCATCTGGAGGTCAATCCCACGCGCTCGGCCCGATGGTCGACTGGCATTTCCTCCGAAACCGAAGATGTCAGAGAAAATATCGCCGAAGTCGAAACCAAAATCGCCGCTGCCTTGCCCTTGAGAAAATCCGCCAAACCCCCGAGCAAAATCGGAAAATGGGTCACCGCCCGAAGAACCGGCCTCTTGAAATGTCCGCCCGAACTGATCGTATTGAGAGCGTCGAGAGGGATCTGAGAGCACCTGATATGCTTCGTTGATCTCACGGAACTTCTTGTCGTCGCCGCCCGTTTTGTCGGGATGATGCTCGTGTGCCAGCTTCCGATAAGCTCGCTTGATGTCATCGGCGGAGGCGCGGCGGGAAACCCCAAGTGTATCGTAATAATCAGCCATATCTAGAGCGAGTGTGAATTAGAACTGAACAAAAACTTATATCTCAACATGTTCCGCCATGATTTGTGCCGTTGTCACTTTCAAAAACTTGGTCATTCTCAAGAGCCAAAAAACCGCCGCGCCCCATAATAGCGAAACCGCTGTTACTACGTATCCTGCGAGCCGGAGCAGGGAAAATATTGCGAGGGTATACAACGCGGGCAAGAATTGCCTGTAAGGAGCGCTCAATTCCTGCAATTTTATGGCGATTGCGCTGCGGATCACATCGGCTACGGGATCTTGCCCTGATACTGAGATGCCCAGACGCTCGAGTAGATCGGCGCGGCTCTTGTCGATATCTGCCTGCGGCACGGATTGGATGTTCTGTGGCTGGCTGTTACGCAATGATTCAACCAGATACTCATCAAGGGTGCTCGTCGCATGAAAGCCCGGCAGCTGACGCTCGATAATCGGCAGGGCCCTCGCTGTTACACCTCCCGCAATCTGCTGGTAGAATCCCAGCTCGTCGTATGCGATCCGATCGGCGATCTGGCTATAGACCTGCACGGAGATGGCGAGCAGATAAGCCACTAGTACTACTGAGGCTACCCGCGAAACTATTTTGGAAGGGGTAAATTTTACGTTGTTGGCAAGCTCGAATTTCGTCCGGGCTACTGCGCGCCACAAACCAAGAAAGATGACGGACACGGAAATCAAACCATAGAAATTCAAAGGGAAAGCGGTCAATGCGATAACAGAAAGTAAAAATGAAATGGCGAGGAAAAGCCTCTTGCTTATGACTATCGCCGCCAGCGTCACAAAAGGGATCACTCCCGCTAAAAGCGCGGCGGGGAGAATCGCATCCCTCACCCCGCTATCTTTCAAGAAATTCCCCGACATGAAAAGCAGGAGAAGCCAAAGCCCGGTATATGCGACGCAGGCGGCTGCAAGCTTCAGCATCTTACGGACGGATTGCGAATTGAAACGCTCTTCCATGACAATTATTATTTTGTTTCGAAACCGAACTTGCCCTCATTCGGTCCTTCGGCTTCTTTGATGGCCCCGAAGCTCTGTTCGTAGCGCTGCAGGTTTTCGTTGAGCGCCCGCATAATGCGCTTGAGATGCCCGGGGCTGGTCACTACGCGTGCGGTGACGATCCCGCCGGGCGGAAACACATTCATGAAATCAAGCACAAACTCTTCCTTATTGTGCGCTACCTGCATCATGTTGGCATACCGGCCTTTCATGGTTTCGTCGTCCATTTTCACTTGTATCTGGGGTGAATTCATTTGCGTCATATATTGTATATGAGTTCAATTAATAGTTTGCTTAATTACCAATAGTTGTTGTTGCTCAATCGCGCAGAACTGGGTGGTCAGATTTCCCCCCGTCCCGAAGTCTCCTGCCTCGGCCTCCGGATTCATCAAGCAACCAGGGTGGTCGTTGTGTGGAAGGCCGAGTTGGTGCCCGAACTCATGCAATAGAGTAGAGGCTTGCGCAAGCGCTTGCTGAGCCCCGGGCAGATGCGAAAGAGGGTCTTCGTAAATCACGGCGGCATCTTCCTGTACAGTCCGCCCGACGATTGGTTCGTCACCGGAACTCCGACTCAACACAAGAATGTAGAATACCGCGGCATCGTGGGTCGAATGATAGCGCTGGTGCTGCTCTGCCAGCTCAACTACTATGTTGTCAGAATATCCGCCAGGTGTAGGGGTTAATTCTGAGCTGTGCACAATCTCAATCTCCTTGCCGGTGGTAGCATGCATGGCGTAAACCAATTCTTGCTCGGCTTGCGGGAACAGCGTCAGTCCCGACTCTGCATCTATCTCAACAATGATCTTAACACTACGGGTACCCAAGTAATCAGACCGGGCATCGCCATCAAAGTGAAGACCGAGGATCGTTCTTAGAGCGGGCGAAGATGCAAGATGAGGGCGTAGAGTGTGATTGAACCACGTCTCCTCATCAGGATTGCGCGCAAGCAGGCGGATTGATACAAACAAGAAAGTTGTGAGTATGACAACCAACAGGCAGAGGATAATAAGAGCTTTGCGTGGTTTCAAATCCATGAAAAGAACTGAGAATTAAATTTTTTCGTCCTTTGGTGAGGCTCTGTTATTTTTTTACTTCTTTGAAATCCCCGTCAATCGGCTCCTGTTTTTGGTCATTATCTTTCTGCTTTTCGCCGCCCGTGTCGGGTTGCGGCTTCTCAGCCTGTTGGTACATCGCCGCGCCGATCTTCTGGATCTGGGTCGACAGCTCGTCAGAAGCCTTGCGAATCGCGTCGAGGTCGGTGCCGTCTTTGATTTTCTTCAGCGCGTCTATCTTTTCTTGAGCCGCTTTCCTTTCAGTCTCGGACACCTTGTCGCCGGCGTCTTTGAGCGCCTTCTCGGAGATAGTGAGGATCTGGTCAGCTTGGTTGCGCAGATCGATAACTTCTTTCTTCTTACGATCTTCTTCCGCATGCAGCTCTGCTTCTTTTTTCATACGCTCAATCTCGTCCTTGGAGAGATTGGAAGAGCCGGTTATAGTGATTTTCTGCAATTTACTAGTCGCCTTGTCTTTTGCTGATACGTTGATAATGCCATTAGCGTCAATGTCAAAAGTCACCTCCACTTGGGGCACACCGCGGGGTGAGGGTGGAATGCCGTCCAGAATAAATCGCCCAAGGCTTTTGTTATCCGCGGCCATGGGCCGCTCGCCTTGCAGAATATTGATCTCCACGGACGTCTGGTTTTCAGCGGCGGTAGAAAAAATCTGAGTTTTCGAGGTCGGTATGGTTGTGTTTCGCTCGATGAGAGTTGTCCGCACCCCGCCCAGTGTCTCGATGCCGAGTGTGAGCGGCGTAACATCTAAGAGGAGCACATCTTTGACCTCTCCGCCCAAGACACCTGCTTGGATTGCTGCGCCTTTGGCCACGGCTTCCATCGGGTCGACGCCTCGCTCAATCTTGTTGCCGAAAAAATCTTCCAAAAATTTCAGAACGATCGGCATGCGGGTCGGGCCGCCGATTAAGATAACCTTGTCAATCTCGGCGGGTGAGAGCTTGGCGTCTTCCAGCGCGTGCTGTAAGGGCGGGCGGGAGCGCTCAATGATCGGTCTGACCAATTCCTCAAGTTTGGCGCGGGTGATCTTGAGCGTCATGTGCTTGGGTCCTGCACTATCGGCTGTGATGAACGGCAGATTGATATCGGTTTCAAGGGTGGTCGAAAGTTCAATTTTTGCCTTCTCCGCGGCCTCCTTGAGCCGGTTGGTGGCCATCTTGTCGTTCTTAAGATCAATTCCCTCTTGCTGCTTGAATACCGAAGCGAGGTATTCAATCAGCGCAGCGTCCATGTCAGTGCCGCCCAAGCGGGTATCGCCGGATGTCGAGACCACCTCAAACACACCCTGGCCGAAATCCATAATCGTAACGTCGAGCGTCCCGCCGCCCAAGTCATAAACTAAAATCTTCTGTTCCTTCTCGGACTTGTCTAAACCATATGCAAGCGCTGCGGCGGTTGGCTCGTTGATAATCCGAATAACCTCAAGCCCCGCGATTTCCCCGGCATTCTTGGTCGCCTGTCGCTGTGCATCGTCGAAGTAAGCGGGAACCGTGATGACGGCTTTCTGGATCGGCTCGCCCAAGTAGGCCTCGGCATCACGCTTGATCTTTTGTAAAATATAGGCGGAGAGCTGCTCTGGGGTATATTCTTTGCCTAAGAGCGTAAATTTCTCTTTCGTGCCCATCTTGCGTTTGATCGCGTACGCCGTACCCTCGGGATTGGTAACGGCTTGCCGGCGGGCGGGCTCCCCGACCAGCATCTGCCCGTCCTTGCCAAAAGCAACATATGAAGGAAAGGACTTCCCGCCGACCGAGGTGCCTTCTGCTGAAGGTATAATGGACGGCTTGCCGCCTTCCAGTACCGCGGCGGCTGAATTAGATGTTCCTAAGTCAATTCCGATAATCTTCATAATAGTTATTTTAGAGGTTTAATTTAGTATAGTAAGCTTCTTGTAAAAAAAGAGTTTTTGTGGTACCCTTTCAAGCATTGATGAATGATGGGAGGATTTATGAAACACGTTCTGGCCTTTGACCCTTTGGGGCTTGGCTCCTTTTCAGGTGCCGCTGCCCCACGATATAGTCCGGTTGG
Organism: Candidatus Doudnabacteria bacterium RIFCSPHIGHO2_01_FULL_50_11; assembly: GCA_001777585.1. Taxonomy (GTDB): domain Bacteria; phylum Patescibacteriota; class Doudnabacteria; order UBA920; family 2-01-FULL-50-11; genus 2-01-FULL-50-11. The sequence goes on from MFEO01000029.1 coordinate 15,231, forward strand.
TTCTGTAGGAGATCCTGATGAACTGGGAATCGTCCATCTGGCGCCTCGCGCTCTCGCGGACCCAAGTGCGATTCAGTTCGCAGCGGATGATGACTTGGCCATCGGCCAATTCTTTGAGGAAGAAGTTGCTCCTCCCTCATTGCCATCCCAGTTATTGCCCCTCTCCACCCGTGTCGAAGTTCATGCCTGATGAAAAGCGGGCTTTTTTTATTGAAAAGATCTACTTGCCAACCTTTACTTTCGCCGGGCGGACGACACGACCATTTACTAGGTACCCGGGGGCGACTTCTTCTACCACTATACCGCTTCGCTGGGGGTCCGGAACCATCTCAGTCGCCTCGTGCAGTTCATGATTGAACCGCTCTCCCACGGTCTTGACCCGTTCCACCCCTTGTTCTTTCAGTGCTGCGTCTAATGAATCGAGAATCTTGCCTATACCCTCAGCCCAAATCCGGTGGGAATCGCTTGAAGGTACCTGCTTGAGCGCCAGATCAAGGGCTTCCAGCGATGGAAGCAGTTTGAGGATAGTCCATTCCTTCGACATACGAAGCAACTCCTGGTCTTCTCGTGCGCGACGTTTCTGATAATTCTCAAAGTCGGCGGCGGCGCGTTTCCAAGCATTCAAGTACTCCTCGGCTTGACGCCTCACTTCCTCAAGCTGCTGCTTGGGGGAATGTGATGCGTCGTGTGACTTGTCTGCCTGTTTTTCTTGGGTGCTCGTTTCTTCCATAATGCGATTTACTGGGAGCCATGAAGGATAATGGTAAATAGGAGGGCCCCCGAAAGCAATTTGCTCACGTATTCCAGAAGCGAAATATTCTTGGCGTATTTCATCCGCTTACTGCCGATAATCCCCACCAAGCCCTTTTTCCCGTCTGGAAGCTTAACTTGCGAGACGATCATGCTCACGTCCCGGGAGAGTCTTACCGGGCTGTCTGCGCCAATGAATGTCTTGGTCCCTCCTGCATGCTTGGGCAGGAGTACTTTCCTTTTCTGGTCTAGATTGTCAAGAAAATCGGCTACCGACTGTAAATTATCCTGGCCGAGCCCTGACGAAACGATATTGCCAAATCCTGAGGTCGCGGTTGCTTCAGGCAGGAGCGCGAATGCTGCGGAATTGGACGAATCAGCAAGCAGACGAGCAATAGACTGACCAAGCGCGTGATATTGCTCCTGTAATTTACGGATCTCCGCTTGCAGTCTCTGCTGTTCCCGGGAGGACAATTCTACGTGCTTCATGAGTTGCGTAATGAAGTACCGATACCCGACATCAGTCGGCACCCTCCCTGCCGAGGTGTATGGCTGGGCTATCAGTCCCGCCCGTTCGAGCGCCTTCATCTCATTGCGAATGGTCGCGGAAGACAAGCCGAATTCGTACTCGTGCTCAAGCATTTCCGAGCCCACCGGCTCGGACTTATTAGTATATTCCTTCACGATGGCGGCAAGAATCTTGGCTTGCCGGGCGGTGACATGTGAGATATGCATGAGAATAGAATTCTTAGGGTATACTCAGTATACTATTTAGCACTCTAGGCGGTCAAGTGCTAAAAAGCCACAGACTGATGCGTCTACCAAATAAAAAACAGCTAAAAAGCTGGTTTCTTTTGGCCATTCCGGAAGCGTCTGTAGAGGCGGTTCTCTGAAGAAAAAATTAGAAAATCTTCTTTAAATATTGCCCAGTATAGCTTGCTTTGACAGCCGCAACTTCCTCGGGCGTTCCCTCAGCCACGATCTTCCCCCCCTTATCACCCCCCTCGGGTCCTAGATCAATGATCCAATCTGCGCATTTGATGACGTGCAAATTATGCTCGATGACCAGCACTGTATTCCCACGATCGACGAGTTCGGAAAGCACGCGCAGCAGGCGCTTGACGTCATCATAGTGCAGCCCGGTCGTGGGTTCGTCGAGAATATACAACGTACGACCGGTAGAGGCTCGGGATAGCTCAGTCGCGAGTTTGATCCGCTGCGCTTCCCCACCCGATAATGTCGTTGCGGGCTGGCCGAGCTTAACGTAGCCCAATCCGACCAGAGAGAGGACTTCCAGTTTGCGATAGAGCAGTGGAATATTGCGGAAGAAAACCTTCGCTTCGTCGACTGTCATTTCCAGAACGTCAGATATAGTTTTGCTCTTATAGTGCACCTCCAGGGCTTCTTTGTTATATCGCTTGCCCTTACATTCTTCGCAAACCACATAGACATCGGGCAGAAAATGCATCTCGATCTGAATCACCCCGTCGCCCGCACAAGTCTCGCACCGTCCACCCTTGACGTTGAAAGAGAATCGGCCAGCCTGATACCCTCGCATTTTCGCTTCGGGTGTCGCGGCAAAAAGATCGCGGATATATGTAAATAAGCCAGTATATGTCGCGGGGTTGCTTCGGGGCGTGCGACCGATAGGAGACTGGTCAATATCGATAATCTTGTCGATGTGTTCCACGCCGGCAAGCTTTTTGTGTGCGCCGGGAGATTCCTTGGCGTTGTAAAAATGTTGCAAGAGAGCCTTGGCAAGAATTTCGTTCATCAGAGTGGATTTGCCCGAGCCCGATACGCCAGTAATGCAGACGAATTTCCCGAGCGGAATCTCAACGTCGATGTTCTTGAGATTGAATTCTGAGGCGCCCAGGATCGAGAGTTTTCTTCCGTTGCCCCGGCGGCGCGTCTGCGGCATGGGTATTGACTCGGTACCAGCCAGATAGCGACCCGTCAAAGAATTCTTGTCCTTTCGAATCTGGGCGGGGGTGCCGGCGAATACGACCTCGCCGCCGTGTTTGCCCGCACCCGGCCCGATGTCGATAACATAATCTGATTCCACAATCGTGTCTTCATCATGCTCGACCACGATCACGGTGTTGCCCAGATCTCGGAGCGACTTGAGAGTTTTCAGAAGCCGGTCATTGTCGCGCTGGTGCAGACCGATAGACGGCTCGTCCAAAATATAAAGCACGCCGGTCAACCCCGAGCCGATCTGGGTCGCGAGCCTGATACGCTGAGCTTCCCCGCCAGACAGTGTGTCTGCCGTGCGATCGAGTGTCAAATAATTCAGTCCGACATCTTGCAGAAAACGCAATCGCGCCATAATCTCTTTGCAAATCTGTCGCGCGATTTTCTCTTCGCGCTCAGTGAACGAAAGGCTACTAAAAAATTTTACTACCTCGTCGATGCTGAGCCGGGCAACATCGATGATCGAGCGCTCGTTGACGGTGACGGCGAGCATCTCAGGCTTAAGCCTTGTCCCCTGGCAAGTCGTGCAGGTATGCAAGCGCATATACTGTTCTATCTCTTTCCGAATATAGTCGGAGTCGGTCTCCTTGTATCGCCGCATTAGATTGGCAAGCACGCCCTCAAAAGTAGTGGCGTATTCACCGCTGAATTTGTCAGTCTCTGCGGCCATGGTGATCCGCTTGCTGCCCGATCCGAGAAGGATGACCTCCAACGCTGCTTTCGGAAGCTTCTCTACCGGGACATTCAATGAAAATCCATAGGCGGAAGCAAGAGACTCTAAGATGCGATTGTACCAAGACAATCGTGAGGTAGTCTTCGACCAAGGCCGAATCGCACCTTCAGAAAGAGACAGCCGCTTATTGGGGATCACCAAGTCAGGATCGACTTCTAGGGTCGTGCCTAAGCCGGTGCAGGCAGGACATGCGCCGTGTGGAGAATTGAAAGAAAAATTCCGTGGGTTGAGTTCAGGCATGTCGATATGCCCATCGGGACAAGAAAACTTCTGGGACATAACAGTCTCTTTGCTTTCGCCTTCTCTCTGAAGTACAATCGTCTCATTACCCAGATCCAAGGCTGTCTCCAGCGAATCGGCTAAGCGCTGGCGGTCGGATACGGAAACAGGAAAACGATCAACAAGAACGTCGATTGAGTGTTTTTTATTCTTATCGAGTTTTGCAGTCAGGGCTTCCTCCAGGCTGACAAGGTTCCCGTCAATGCGAACTTTCGCATAGCCGGATTTCCTCACCTGTTGCAACAATTGGACATACTCACCTTTTTTGTCGGACACCACCGGGGCGAGCAGGGTAATCTTCGTGCCGGCGGGGTATTCCAAGATCTGATCGACCATCTGAGAAATGGTGCGGCCCGATATTAATTTTCCGCAGACCGGACAATGCGGGATCCCCACTCGGGCGAAAAGCAGGCGGAGGTAATCAAAAATTTCCGTCACAGTACCGACCGTGGATCGTGGATTATGGGACGCTGTTTTCTGATCGATAGAAATAGCAGGAGACAAGCCCTCGATCTGATCCACGTCCGGCTTATCCATAAGACCGAGGAACTGACGGGCGTAGGCAGAGAGCGACTCGACGTACTTCCGCTGGCCTTCGGCGTAAATAGTGTCGAATGCGAGTGAGGATTTGCCGGAACCCGATAAGCCCGTAATGACAACGAGTTTATTGCGGGGAATATCCACGGAAATGTTCTTCAGATTATGCACTCGCGCGCCGCGGACGCTGATTTTATCAATCATGGTTCTTAGGAAGAAATGACAAAGCTGAGTGAGATTGTACCACCCCTGTCAAGAGGAGTCAAGAACTAGGGCTTGAAAAAGACAATCGAACCATTCTGTTATACTACCATTACCCATATGGCGCTTGTTACCCTTAAAAAAAATATTCGAAAACTGCCCATCAGTCCGGGCGTTTATTTGTATCGCAATTCATCCGGAGAGGTGATATATGTGGGCAAGGCGAAGAATCTCCGAGTCCGTGTGCGGTCATATTTTTTACAATCCCTAAAGCGGCAACCTCGGACTGAACAGCTCGTTGCGAACATTGCCGCCATTGACTACGTCCTCTGCGACACCGAAGTAGAGTCGCTGATGCTGGAGAACAATCTGATCAAGAAATATCAACCGCACTACAACGTGCTCCTGCGCGACGATAAGAATTACCAATTTATAAAAATCGATTACTCGACCCAGATTCCTTCAATTGCAACCGTTAGAAAAATTGATTCTAAGAAAGCAAAATTTTTTGGACCGTATACTTCCGGATCCGCGGTTCGCAATACGCTCAGACTCTTACGTCACATTTTCCCATACTGTTTGGAGGCCAGGGTGGGAAGCCGTCCGTGTTTTTATTACCACCTCGGCCGCTGCCCGGGAGTCTGCGCAGGAATCGTATCAGTTCAGGATTATCAGAAAACAATGAATCAGATTGAGCGATTTCTCTCGGGGGGAATTCAGCCGACGCTCAAGGAATTATCCCGGCAGATGAACGATGCCGCCGCAAGAAAACTCTTTGAGAAGGCCGCGCGGATTCGTGACCAAATCCGCGCCCTGCAGAACATATTGGAGAAACAGAAAATCGTAAGTCCTCGGGGAGAAACCCACGATGTTATCTCTGTTGTCGCGGTGGGATCGCTTGCCGCGACGACAGTTCTACAAATCCGCGCAGGAAGATTGATAGGAAGTGAAAATTTCCTTCTCACCAATGCCAAGGGCGCAACAGAAGAAGAAATACTTCGAGCATTCTTAGAAAAGTACTATGCGGAAGCAAGCGATATCCCGATGGAAATCGATATTCCATTCGCCATGCACAAGATAGGTGAAATCACAAGTATTCTTTCCTCAAAGATCCACAAAAAAGTCAACTTCCTCTGGCCGACACGAGGACGCAAGCGTAAGCTTCTGAAGATGGCTGAGAGAAATGCACAAGAGCACCTTCAAAAGTCTGCCCAGAACATCCAGAAAGAACAAGCTGTGATCACGCAAGCGATGTTTGAGCTTCGTGATAGGCTGAAGCTGCGGGAGCTTCCGTTCCGAATTGAGGCTTATGACATTTCCAATCTGCAAGGCACTGCGCCAACCGGCTCCATGGTCGTATTTGAAAATGGCAAACCCAAAAAAAGTGACTACAAACGCTTCGCAATCCGCAGCCTCACTACGCCCAATGACTTTCTGATGATGGAGGAGGTGCTTGAACGTCGTTTTTCTCACACCGGTGAACAGAAAAAAAATATCCGGCGGAATGATTCGTGGCGACTGCCAGATCTCATAGTCATAGATGGCGGGAAGGGCCAGCTTGGAGTCGGTATGAAAGTACTGCGTTCTATGGGACTCACTATACCCATCATCGGACTTGCCAAAAGGCTTGAGGAAATATTTCTGCCTCAGCATGCGCATGCACTGCGTCTTCCGGCGGATTCTCGGGCGTTACATATGTTGCAGCGCATTAGAGATGAGGCCCACCGTTTCGCGGTGGCCTATCATAGAAAAAAAAGAAGCAAGGCTTTGCTCTCTTAAGATCGTACCTGCGGTTTTATTTTTTCCATCGCATTGACTATGGGAGTAAATTGTAGTACAGTTATTTCTGCGAAGAATTCATTCACACCATGCTAAAAATAATCAATTTTACGCAAATCATAGTTTCTGTGGCCGTCGTCGTTCTCATCTTACTGCAGAATAAAGGCACTGGTATTGGCTCGGTCTTTGGCGGCGGGGACGGCAATGT
>MFEO01000030.1:0-5557 GCA_001777585.1 Candidatus Doudnabacteria bacterium RIFCSPHIGHO2_01_FULL_50_11
TGCAATCTCCAAAGCCCGTATCAGCCTTCGTTTATTCTTCAGATCAATAGTCTCAAAGCGCCCAGGATCGAGTTGCTTCAGAAGCCCAGCAAGAAGGCTGATACTCTTTTTCTCAAGTCGCCCACGAAGCTTTGGCCTGGGGCGCACACCGGATAGAAGTCCGGGGCGGGTTAGTGCGTCAATCCAGAACCCCGTGCCGCCGCAGAGGATGGGACTTTTTTTTCGGGCAGTGATTGCAGCCGCGGCTGCGGTGGCGTCTCGGACAAAATCAACCGCGGAATAGGGCGTTCTGGGGTTTATAAAATCGATGCAATAATGCCGGACGCCCTTGTAGACAAAGTATTGCTCATTCTTGCCCCGAATTCTGACAGTCTTCCAGCGCCCGGCTACCTTGTCCGCTCCTATATCGAGGCCCTGATAGACGGCCCTTGAGTCGGCGGAGATGATCTCGCCTTCGATTTTCTTGGCGATTTTCACAGCAAGTGCTGACTTGCCCGTTGCCGTAGGCCCTACGATTGCTATAATTTTCATATAGGTTTAGACTACCGCGATAAGGAGGCGTTATGACCGAACTACTTCACACCGAATTGATAGAAATGCGCGAGAACGTAAGACGCGCGGTGGAGTCTCTGGAATTATGCTGGCGGTGCCAAAATGTCTCGGAATGTGGCAAATACATTCTTGGCAATCTCGTAATAGTCTGGCTTTGCGAGGGCTGCAGGAACGAAGTGGAGCCTTCCGAGCCGCCTCCGAGACCATATAAGAAGAGAAAACGACCTAAGCAGGCTTGGTAGACTTGATGATCAATCCGGCGGAGTGGCTCGATCGCCTAAGCGCCGCCCCATGCAGGTGCATGCGGGGGCGTTTTTTTATTTCCCGGCGTTTGGCGCGGGTTGGATGTTCTTCGAGGAGTAATTTTTTTCGCATAAAAGATGCGTAAATTCTTGCGATTGAGGTATACTATGGATATATGAGAAAATTGTTGGCGACAATTTCCGTTCTGTTTATTCTGTTGGTAGGCAGCACTCTTGGGTTAAGAAATAAGGACATGTCTGCAACGAGTGTCCTCTACCCGGTAAAAAGAATCGGGGAGTGGATTGATCTTAACTTTCTCGTGTTCGAAGCGCCCGCAAAGCAAATCCGTCATCTCGTGCTTGCTGACCGCCGCGTCAATGAATATCAGCTTCTGCTCAAGGCGGGATATGAGGGGCCGCGCTCGGACAATCTGCTTCGAAGTTACGAGACAGAGCTTGCCTCATCGGAGTATATGGCCGAACAATTAACGCTTCTTGACAATCAATATCGCACGACCATTGAGTCTGTGTATATCACCAGTCTTTCCGACTACATTACCCTGGAGGCGGCCGGAAGCGACGCTCTGACCCAGCGGTTCTTGGCTGCGGCCCAAGACTATAACCACAAGGCGATTCAGGTTTTGATACAGAGGCATCGCTATACTCCGGAAGATCAGTCCAACTATCAAGCGCTGATACAATTGCGGTTGGCTTATGAATCAGTCAAGACCGGATTATCCGCCGAACAGCGGCAGAAACTTGAGAAAGCTGAACAAATTTTGGAGGAGGGCACGGAGCTGGAATATGCCTACGACCTGATCGCAGGCCGCAGCAATTAGGAAGTTTTTTTACTGGCAATCGCCGCCTTAAGCTCAAAGAGAAATTCGTCGATGGATTGCGAATGCTGGTCGCGTTCCCCGCGTTTGCGCACGTTGACCGTGTTTGCGGCCTGCTCCTTCTCGCCTAGGACAAGCATGTAGGGAAGTTTTTGCATTTCCGCATCGCGAATCTTCTTGCCTATGGATTCGTTGCGGTCATCAAGCTCGACTCGGACGTCCTTTGTCAGCAGCGCTTCGTAGATTTTTTTGGAATAAGACGTTACCTTTTCTGAAATCGGCAAGACTGCAACTTGCACTGGCGCAAGCCAGATGGGGAAGGCCCCGGCATAGTGCTCGATGAGAATGGACATAAACCTCTCGATTGAGCCCATGATCGCGGCATGGATCATGACAATTCGTTCTTTTTCACCCTTTTGATTCACAAAGGTAAGATTAAATCGTTCCGGTTGGTTGAAGTCAAGCTGAATGGTAGCCAACTGCCATTGCCGATGAAGCGAATCCTTGGCCAGGAAATCTATTTTTGGACCGTAAAAAGCGGCTTCACCTATTTTATCATTTTCTTCCCGCCAGACCTTCCTGCTCAACATTTCTGTTTTTAGAGCGTTTTCTGATCCTTGCCATTGATGGTTGGTTCCAAGATATTTTTCTGGCTGGTTTGGATCGCGTCTAGAGAGGTGAACTTCTAACTCAAATCCGAGTGGTTTGTAAAATTCATCTATAATATCCCAGATTTTTGAAATTTCTTTCTGGACTTGGTTTTGTCGGCAAAAGACATGCGCGTCGTCTTGAGTAATTGAGCGCACACGAGAGAGGCCAGAAAGTTCGCCTGTCTGCTCGTCTCGATAAATTTTCGTGGTAGAGGCGTAGCGTTGGGGAAGTTCACGAAAGCTCCATTGCTTGCGCGCAAAAATCTGGATATGGTGCGGACAGTTCATTGGCTTCATTGCAAAGATATGTCCTTCGCGGGTCGTAATACGAAAAAGTTCATTGCTGAATTTCGACCAGTGGCCGCTTTTTTCGTATAAGTCTTTCTTGGCGATATGTGGAATATCAACGCTTTCATAGCCTCGGGCTTTTCTGAGCTCCCAAACAAATTCATTAAGCACGTCACGCACCATCGTTCCTTTGGGGGTAAATAAGGGTAGCCCGGCACCTACCAGATCCGAAAAGGTAAAGAGATCCAGCTTGGGTCCAAGTATCTTATGATCGCGCTTTTTGGCTTCCTCGCGCATGACCAAGTATGCATCCAGATCGATTTTGGAGGGAAAGGCCAGGCCGTAGATGCGGGTGAGCATCGTATTCTTCTCGTCGCCGCGCCAGTATGCACCCGCGAGGCGGTCGAGCTTGAAGCCTCCCGGATCTATTTCTTTCATCGAAGCGACGTGACCGCCGCGGCACAGATCCCAGTAATCGCCGGATTTGTAGAAGCTCACTTTCTGTCCTTCTTTGGCAAATTCATCTATCAGTTCATGTTTATACTCATTACCCGGATATTCTTTCTTGGCTTGATCGGCATCAAGTTCATGTCGTTCAAATTTATCCCAGGTTGGCAGCATTTTGCGCATTTGTTTCTCGATCTTCGGCAAGTCGCGCTCGGTGATGGGCTTTCCGAATTCAAAATCAAAATAGAACCCGTCATCAATGGCCGGGCCGATAGTCCGCTTCGTATCCGGCCAGAGCTTCATCACCGCAGCGGCGAGCAGGTGGGCGAGTGAATGACGGAGATTTTGCAGTTGCTCTTCGGATTGAGGCATTTTCGTTTTTCCCTCTCCTGGCCAGGAGAGGGCGGGGAGAGGTTAATTATTCTAAATTATTCTTGATTACTTCCACAACACCTTCGAAATTTTCTTGTAGCTGAGTATTCCAGAATCGGAGCACATTGAACCCCTGTCTTTTTAAAAAAATATCTCGCATGGCGTCACTCTGGATATTCTGGACCGACGCGTGCTGACCGCCATCTAATTCAATAATAAGCTTTTTCTTGGCGCAGTAAAAATCGACTATATAGTTTCCGACAACTTGCTGGCGCTTGAATTTGAATCCTTGAAAGTGTTTCGCCCTCAGGAAATACCATAACTTCGACTCCCATTGGGTCTGCCCCTTGCGCAGCTTGCGAGAGTTTAATAACAAATTTTTGGGAGTTAGTCTGACCATGTATCAATAGTACCCGACCTCTCTCCCCCTGCGGGGACTCTCCCCTAGCAGGGGGAGAGGAAATTAAAAAAGCCATAATCTTCGATCTGGCTTTGGGCCCCTGCTCCACGCGAGGTTTCGAAGGGGAGGTTCCACCCAAATTACTTGCCCCGCATCTTCCGCTGAAGGCGGATAGCGTCGGGGTTCTTGATTGCGGCTCCTTAACGCAAAGCCTTAAGGCGGACAGTTCGCCGGATGGTGAGGCCGGGTCATGACTATCAATTACTGAATTTATCTTAGTAGTGCTAAGTGTTTAGGTCAATCTTGACAAGAATATAAATTTGTGCTATAATATATTTTATGATAGTTTAAGCCCGCTCATTTTGCGCGGGTTATTTTATTGTTTCAGAATTTGCGCGACTTCGTGCTTGAGCTGATCGTTGTCGGTTATCCGAAAATCCGTTTCAATCGGTTTGGCCGCGCCGTGCGGCGAGAAGACCGAGAGCAGGACGCGCACGTTGCCCGGGTAGCGTTCAAATACTGTTTTGAGTTTGCGGAAGACTAACGGGTCGGCATTTTTCGGCACCGTGACCACAAAGTGCGGCCCTTTCGGGCGGGAAGCCGCCACCTGAGGCTGTAGGGCGGTTAGGCGCGACAAGCGATCCACCAGAATTTTTGCATCACCCTCTTCGTTGTGGAATTTCCCCCAGACCTTGACCATCGCGTCGGGTGCGAGCAAGTCACGCGAATCTGCAAATACTCGCGGGAAGACGACGAGCTCGGCCGATCCAGTCAGGTCTTCGAGCGCGGCAAAACACATCTGCTCTCCCTTTTTGGTAATTATTGTTTTTATTTGCGTGATCAGTCCGCCTATAATCACGCTTTGTTCTTCGTTGGAGGACTTAAGGCTTAAGATAGAAGTAAATTTATTCAGGGTATCCCGGTACTCATCGAGCGGATGAGCAGTGATGTACAGGCCGAGCAATTCTTTCTCCCACGCAAGCATATCGCGCTCATTCGCGGGGCGCGCAGGCTCGAGTTTCAACATAAGCTTGCGCGGGCCCGATGCGCCGAACAGACTATTCTGCGCCGTATCGATCTCTCGCACGAAGCTTCGTGTCAGGGAGAGGATCATATCGGTGTTTTCCAGAAGCTGATTGCGCTCGCCGAAGGCATCCAGCGCGCCGCATTTGACGAGCGCTTCCCAAGACTTCTTGTTGAAATTTCGCACTAAAGTCCGGCTGATGAAATCAGACAAGTTGGTATATTTTCCATGCGTTTTCCGTTCCTCGATGATCTTCCCGATCACATCGGAGCCCAAGTTCTTCACCCCGCCCAAGCCGAAACGTATGGTCTTCTCATCTATTACGGTGAATCCGTCGAGGGATTCATTCACTTCAGGCGGCAGCACGGTAATGCCCATGGCCTTGCATTCCCCGACGGCTTCGGCGATGGTCTCGATATTGCCCGACTCCGCAGTCATCACCGCCGCCATGTATTCCACGGGAAAATTCGCTTTCATATAGGCGGTTTGATAGGCAACCATACCGTACGAGGCGGCGTGCGCTTTGTTGAAGCCATAGGCGGCGAAAGGCTCGATCAACTTCCAAAGCTTCAGCGCCTTGGCGGACGTGAGGCCGGATTTTGAGCAGCCTTCGATGAATTTCTCTTTCTGTTCGGCCATCTCATGGGGAATTTTCTTGCCCATAGCCTTGCGCAATTTGTCCGCTTCCTGCCAGGTATAGCCCGCGATCTTGATGGCTATCAGCAACACGTCGTCTTGGTAAGTGA
>MFEO01000030.1:5578-13273 GCA_001777585.1 Candidatus Doudnabacteria bacterium RIFCSPHIGHO2_01_FULL_50_11
GAATCTCCGCGAGGCGGTCATCGAGATACGATATGAGAGTCGGGTCATGCTTGCGGCGGATGAATTCCGGAATCGATTCCATGGGGCCAGGGCGGAACAGGGCGACCATGGCCATGATATCCTCAACCTTCGTGGGTTTGAGCTCCTTCAGATACTTAGTCATACCCGACCCGCCCAACTGGAACAACCCCGTGGTGCGGCCTTCAGAAAGCAGGTGAAAAGTTTTTTTGTCGTCTAGGGGCAAGTGATTGATATCTACTGAGACCCCCTTGGTCTTGCTGACTATCGTCACCGCGGCGCCGAGGATCGAAAGGTTGCGGATGCCTAGGAAATCCATTTTGACTAATCCCGTCTCTTCCACCGAATGCATGTCGTACTGCGTTGTGATGATCTTCGTGTCGGTGTCCATTCGAAGTGGCGTGTATTCGGTAAGCGGCAGGGGGGAGATCACCACTCCCGCTGCATGGATAGAAGCATGGCGGGCCACACCCTCAACCTTGCGCGACAGCTGGAGGATGCGCCGGGTTTCTTCGTCAGTATCGTATGCGGCAGCCAGTTCCGGCGAGAGTCTAAGTGCGTCATCAATCGTCATATGGAAACCTTGCCTGCCGAAGGGAATCAATTTGGCAATCTTGTCGCATTTGCCATAGGGCACTCCGAGTACCCGGCCGACGTCGCGCACCGCCGCACGCGCCAGCATTGTGCCGAAGGTGACAATCTGGGCGACCTTGTCAGTGCCATATTTGCGGGTGACATATGCGATCACTTCATCGCGCCGGTTGTCGGCAAAGTCAGTATCAATATCCGGCGGCAGGGGGCGTTCGAGATTCAAGAAACGCTCGAAGGGCAACTGGTAATCAAGCGGGTTGATGGCGGTGATGCCCAAGCTAAAGGCTACCAGCGATCCCGCGGCGCTGCCGCGGGTAGTGGTGACGATACCCTCTTTGCGGGCCCAAATCGCGAAGTCTGATACGACCAGGAAATATGAGGAGTATTCCTTTCTGGCGATGATATCAAGTTCATATTCGAGCCGCTCTACCGCTTGGGGCTGTGCGCGTGGCAAATCGCTCAGCGCAGTGCGGTATTCGTGGGCCAGACCTTCATAAGCCAGGTGCCGCAGATACGAATCTGCCGTGTGGCCTTGCGGAATATCGAAGACCGGGAACGCCCATTGCCGAAGCGGGATTCTAATGTCAATTTTCGCCGCGATCTCATTGGTCGCTTCAATAGCTCCCGGCAGGTCGGCAAAGATACTGCGCATGCTGTCCTCTGACTGCAGCGACAGATCAATTCCACGCATATCCAGGCGATTGGCATCGCCAACGGTTCTTCCCGTCTCCACGCAGACAAGGATATCTTGCGCTTCGGCGTCTTCGGGCAATAAATAATGACTGTCAGCAGTCGCGACCAGAGGAACGCCCAGCTCTTCGTATAGCTTCAGCAGCCCTGTATTTACGGCTTCGCGCTGCTCGGCATATCGGCTGTCTCCGTGCACCTCTTGCCTCTGGATCTCCAGATAATAGTCCTCTTGGAAGACAGATCGAAAGCGTTCTATCGTCTCCCGAGCCGCGGGTAATGACCCAGCAAGGATGTTTTTCGCAACCTCGGAGTTAACACAGCCGGACAGCACAACCACGCCTTCACGGTGGGCTTCAAGGGTCGCGAAATCAATCCGCGGCTTGTAGTAGAAACCTTCTAGGTGGGCGATGGTAGTCAGTTTCATCAGATTCCGGTAGCCTGCGAAATTTTTGGCCAATAAGGTCAGGTGGTATGGTCGTTCGGATTCACGTCCGCCTCGCCCGCGCAGATCGTCCGGCGCCATATACGCTTCGAAGCCGAGAATCGGATTGAGCCCCTCGCTTCTGCAGGCATTATAGAATTCGATTGCACCGTGCATTGCACCATGGTCAGTCAGAGCAAGAGAGGTCATGCCCATCTGTTTCGCTCGACGCACAAGATCGCCGATCTTGGGCAGACCGTCGAGAAGGGAGAAATGAGAGTGGACGTGGAGGTGCGTGAACATGCAAGACTTTAGAATGTCCTACTATTATAGAGTAAAGCCTGCATGCGGTAAAAGCCGCCCAAGACGGACGGGTAGTCCCAAGTAGCTGTTTTGAGGGCGCGTGCTATAATGCTTTTAGGAAGGAAAAATCATGGAGCTTAGTAATAAAACAGAATTACAATTACAAGAGAGAGTCGTCGAATTGGTGGAAGCCTTGCAGCGCGCTTCGCGCCTCTTGCTCTATCTTCTTGTTCTCGTCGTCATCGGAGCGCTGCCGTTGAAATATTTCTCTACTTATATTTTTTACAGCATTCTCTACAGCCCGCCTGATTACATTATCTACGAAAAACCCAATCCCGAAGGGCTTGTAATCTCGGATAAGCGCATACTCTCGGCTGGACTGAACTCGTATTTCGCCTACGTCCGGGTCAGCAACCCGAACGCCGATCTGGCGATACGGGAACTGCCTTACACGCTCAGGCTCGCGGGGCAGGGCGAACAGACGATCAGTACTTATCGGAGCAAGACCTATATTCTCCCGAGCCAAGATCGCATTCTGGTGTTGCCAGCTGTGGAGTCATCGGTTGCGCCGTCTGAGGTCATCGTGGAGTTTGGCGACTTTCATTGGTCCCGGGTCGGTGTCTTGCAGAATCTGAATTTTACTTTCGAAGGCAAGGACTGGACGACCGATTCACTCAATAGATTCTTCGTATCCGCGCAGCTTCGGAACGAGAACCCGTATATTATATCGGCTGCCGAGGTCGTTGCCGTGCTCTATAATAGCCGGCACGAAATCGTGAGCGTGAACAGTACGGTATTGAATCTTCTTCAGCCAGACGAGATTCGCTATATCAGGATGGGCTGGCCGTATCCTTTGAATGACAAGATCGTTGACGTGGATTTTATGATCTCGGTCAATCAGCTGGACAAGAATACGATTACTACTCAGCCGGTGTCGCCGAATCTATTCGATCCGAGAAGCGTCCAATAGTCCATCCAAGTCCGATCGCGCTGAATGTCTCTTGTGTGGAATACGGTCACTTTTGGGCAACGTCCAAGAATTTGACCCCAATCTTCTATGAATACCCTCAAACTCCAATTGCAGAAAATGGATTTGTATTTGCTCGGAATTTCCGGGCTTTTAGTGCTCATCGGGCTATTGATGATCTACTCGACCACTTTCGCAAGCGGCAGCAGAAGCGAATTGTTGCCACGGCAGCTCATATCTCTTGCCGTGGGTTTGGCGGCCTTGTTCGCGCTGAGCTTGTTTCACTATCGGACCTTGCAGAGGCTGAGTGTGGCGGTGTATATTTTGGCCGCCGCCTCGCTGGCCGGGGTCCTCGCAATAGGGCGAGTGGTCAAGGGCAGCACACGCTGGTTTGATCTTGGCGTGGCACAATTCCAGCCGGTCGAATTTACTAAGCTTGCGCTTATTATTTTTCTTGCCGCTTTTTTCAGCAAACACCTTAGCCGCATTACGGAGCTTCGGTACTTTCTCTTCTCGCTCGTTGTCGCGGCGGTACCCATCGGACTTACCTTGATGCAGCCGGATCTGGGGTCGGCGCTAGTCTTGGGATGCATCTGGTTTTCGCTGCTTATAGCCTCCGGTACCAAGCGCCGTTACGTGGTCATCCTGCTCTTGCTCGCGATGATTGGCACAATGGTCTCCTGGAGCATGTTCCTGCCTGATTACCAGAAAAACCGCATTGAAAGCTTCTTCAATCCCGGCTCAGATCCCAAAGGCAGCGGTTACAACGCCATCCAGTCAATCACTGCGGTCGGCTCGGGAGGGCTCCTGGGCCGCGGTTTTGCGCGCGGTGTTGTCAGCCAGCTTCGGTTCCTGCCCGAGCGACAAACTGACTTTATTTTTGCGTCCTTGGCCGAGGAGCTGGGACTGCTCGGGGCGTTGCTGCTTCTGGGATTGTTGTTGCTGTGGTACATTCGAATGCTTCGGGTCGTGCGTGAATCGCAGGATAATTTCGGCTATTTTCTTTCTTTGGGAATTTTTGCGTATCTCTTCTTCCAGTCATGCGTGAACATCGGAATGAATATCGGCTTGTTGCCGATAACAGGAATTCCTCTTCCGCTCGTCAGCTATGGCGGGAGTTCGCTACTAGCTTCCTTGGCCGCCATTGGAATTCTCCAAAGCGTCCACATCCGAGCGCAGCTCACACGCTTTGTTTGATGAATTATTCATGTATCTGCTTGGGGCGCGACATTATTGATTTGATATATCTGAATTTATGAAAAAAAACGACCTTCAGAAAATGCTCGCCTGGCTCTCTCAAGTCCTGACTTGTCCCATCTGCGGAAGCAGATATCAGCCCGAGAAGACCAGGCTTGTCGACAGTGCCCGTCCCAATACTGGCGAAGAGCAAACGGTAGTTATTCATTCTGATTGTACGAATTGCCGCAGTTCGGTGATTTTCAATGTTGCCCTATCAGGATCGGAGCTTTTTTCCTTGGGGGTGGTCTCGGACCTCTCCGCAAGCGACGCCATCACTTTCCGCAGGCAAAAGCCCTTAAGCGAAGATGATATCATGAAACTGCATTCGTATCTGGAGAAGTTCGATGGCGATTTCGAGCGGGAATTTACCCCTCGCCCCCTCGCAGGTTAGTGGTGGTCAGCATTTGACAATCCGTGATATTTTTGATATTTTGGTAATCGACACAAGAGTATTTTTTTAGAGTATTCATGGCGCAGAAATTAACTCTTGCCGCAACCCCCAGGGGCGAGACGGGCAAGCAAGTAGACAAATTGAGAGGGCAAGGATTGGTTCCGGCGGTAGTGTACGGCCATCGCGTGCCGACGACTCTTTTGACCGTCGATCGGAAGGAATTTGAAGCCTTATACCACAAAAGCGGCGGCAGCACCTTGATCGAATTGGCAATAGCGGGAGAAAAACCCAAGACCGTCCTGGTACACGACGTGCAGCATCACTATATTACCGATCTTCCCAGCCACGTGGATTTCTACCAAGTGAACATGTCCGAAAAGATCAAGGCCAAGGTGCCCCTGGTGTTCCAAGGCGAATCTAAGGCGGTCAAAGATCTAGGCGGGGTGCTGATCAAGTCCACGAGCGAAATCGAAGTAGAAGCCCTGCCCGCCGACCTGCCCCACGCTATTGAAGTCGATGTCAGCAAACTGAATACATTTGAAGACGTTATCATCTTCGGCGACCTGCCTATTGACCATGAAAAAGTGAAGACATTCGGCAAGCCAGAGGAGATAATGGCAAAGGTGGTACCGCCCCGCTCAGAAGAGGAACTCAAGGCTCTGGAAGAGAAGCCGGTGGAAGAAGTTGCCGCGGTCGAAGGCGTTGTGAAAGAGACTCCCGAAGCAGTTGAGGGGGAAGAGAAGCCAGAGAAACAAAAGGCGGAGAAATCAGCAAAACCGGAAGAAAAATAATATTAGCCTTTAGCTGCCAGCTTATAACTTATAAAAATAATAGTGATGTTAGTGAGTAAAGAAGTCTCTGCTTCTTTGCGAACACCTAGTGAGGTTGATGCTGTCTACGAGGGCGTACACGCACAACCCTCGTCAAAAAAATATGAAAACAAAAAAATCTTCTCCTAAGCACATACCCCTGCCCGCCGACTACCCGCTGCTTATGGTCGTCATGTTCGCGCTGATCGCGCTTTCGCTCGTGGTGATGGTTTTCTACCTCGGCGCACTCCTTTCGTTTCAAAATAATCTCTTGAGCATGTCTCCAGGCTACAACGCTTCGGGCAGCGGAGTGATTGAAAGCGTGAATTATCATACCCACCAGCTCCCGCAGGAATTTCCTGCAGAGCTGATCCGAAGCCAGCAAGGCAGCTTCCTTTCCTCGCAGGAAATGTCCAGCGAAGGCGTCGGGTCGCTCAAGTTTGTCAGCTTCAAAAGCAGCGATACTGTCGCGGCGCTGACCAGCTACTATCGGGAATTTCTGTGGCGGCAATTGTTCTTCTTCAGCGAGCAGGCTGACGCGCGTGGGATCTCGATCACCGCGAGCCGTGGCGGCGCGAGCTTGAACGTAGGCATTAGTCCTGATTCCTCAGAAGGGAGCTTGGTGGCAATCTACTACAGACTCACCAAGTAGAGAATTCTTGTCAAAAAAAGAAGGCCGAACGACAATCATCGTTGGCCTTTTTCATTTCCTGAGCGAGAGCATGACGGTCTTGCTGACCGCGCCTCCGACCCGGATGAGCATGGGCTGCGTGAGTGTCCGGCCGGTTTCTTCCGGCACCCGGACATTCATCTGATACAGTCCCACATAACCAGGAGCCAGTCCGGCGAACAGCACTTGCAGGGATTCACCCTCCAGTTCCGCCGTGACAGGAAGCACAGTCGTGCAGAGAATGGGAGGTTGTGGAGCAGGCTGTCCGTCAGCGGGTGGAGGAAATGGTTCGCCGCCTTCAAGCTTGCACTCAACCGTACCCAAGCCCGTGGCATAGACTGTCAGGACTTCTCCGGGGAACGCGGGATTGGATGGTGTGACAAGCTGGCCTTCGTAGCCTTCAGCATTGTGCAGGACCGCGCCCATCAAGCCGTCGTCTCCCAGACTGATTTCGAAGATACCTGGATCCGCGTCTGCGACATCTACTATCAACAGGTTGCTTGAGCTGGAATTGAGCATCACTTCGACTTGAGCTTTCGGACCCGCAAGACGGGAAGGAACCTGGACATTCAGCTGTTGGCGGGAGCAATAGAAATAGGGTGCCTCGAGTCTCACTCCGTCCGAGCCAGTGAAGGCGACCTTGGTGGCGCCTTGGCCGCCCTGGCACGAGGACGTGGGTAAGGGGAGCGAGGCGGGCCACTCCTGATCAGTTTGGGTCGCGCCCCACGTCCACAATGACTCGATTGACCCGGGTGCTATTGGACTTGGTCGGAAGGTCGCGCCGTTGGTGGCTGAATAGACGAATGGCTGGTCGCGGTCGGCGAAGAGTACGATTCGCGGCAAGGCGCTGTGGGTGGAGAATGTGCGGGTCCGCGTACCGGCCTTGATCGTGATGTCAGGCGACGCCCCGTTGAGCCTGAAGTGAAGATAACCGGAAGAGAGAAATGATTCTTGGACAACACCTGCGGGAAGATTTTGCGTCTCAAGGCTAGCAAATGCAGTTAAGTCCTTGAATTCAGGGCCGTTGGCGATCACGAATAGATCGTTCGTGGAATCCCATGCTGCGTGGTGCACGAGAAAGTAGTTCGTAGCCTGCAAAGCGGGGATTGCGGTTGTAGCAGTCACCTTGTAAGCGCCATCTGAAAGAGTTCTGAATTCAGGGGGAGCGAAGGGGTAGACTGCATAGGAGCTGAGCGTCTCGTCGCGGTCAAGGATGATAGTGCCGTCCGAATTTTGCACTCTCAGATGAAAGGTGACCGGGGTATCGGGAAAAACCTTGATGGCACCGCGGTCCCGGGTGAAGTAGTAGACGAGAATCGAGTCCGGGTTGATGGGCGAAGTCGCTCCCTTGAATCGGTCATCATTGATGGCGGAGTTGGCCTCTACCCCCAGCACCGGCCCGTCCGGCCCATGGAGAAACGTGACAGGACTCTTGTCTAAGTAAGTGGATGGCTTGACCCCGTCGATGCTTGCGACCATGTGGTCGAGCAGCATAAGGTATTCCTGGTCGTTTTGGGGTCTCAACTGTTCTACCAGCTGGTAGAAGCTGTTGAAAGAGCCTCCAGCTCGATCGGCCAGAAGTTCCAGTCTGGCCGA
>MFEO01000030.1:13279-19553 GCA_001777585.1 Candidatus Doudnabacteria bacterium RIFCSPHIGHO2_01_FULL_50_11
TCTGTAGAGCGTGAGTGAGTCCCGGTATGTTGACCCGCCACCGCCGATACTACTGGACATGTTGTCGAGGAACGGACCATCGAGTAGGTCAGTGGTTTCCCGAATCCCTGGCAGGTGAAGGTGCTGATAGGTCAGATGTCGTTCGGCTTCCGCTAAACCCTCAAATAGGAGGTTTGGTGCAGAAAGCCCAAGGGAAATCAGAAGGCAGGTGAATTTCGCGTGGGAGTAAACGTGAGTCAGGACCCTGTAGAAGTTGTCTCCCAGATCTGACCTATTTGAAGGATACGAATTGATGTGAATGACCCCACAAGTGTCTGGTGTTGCCGGATCATGCGGGTTGCCCCAAGCAATTTTCAGGGTAGGTGTAGCAAGGGAGAAGGTTAAGCGGTCGTGAACCGGAACCACAGTTTGGTTCCACAAGTTCAAGTCCACCTTGGTTTGGTCAATGCGCTGATCGATTTCCAGCGCGACTTGTCCCTTTACAGAAAGAGGGACAAGGAAGAGCGTCAGCAAGCCAAAAACAGCGAGCCTGAATCGGCGGTTCATGGTCCCTCCTTGAGATTTGGAATATTGCAATCTGGATTTCCAGTATGGTGCGTTTTAGGGATTTTATCAATATTGACATAAAATTGCAGGCGTGTCATACTAAAATTACTTAAAAGTGTTGTGGGATAATTGGAAACAAAAAATGTCGTGGTTCAGGCGGTTTAGTACGAACAGCAAAATACTTGCCGGAGCGCTGGTAGTAGTTTTGGTTATATTCGGGATTGCATATTATCAATACAGTGTTTACCCCCAAAAATTGAAAAAAGAGCGCAATTCTGCCCTTGCGACCGTACAGGAGGCACTGGATAGAAAAGCCGGAGATTGCACCCAGTCACTTTCGCAATTAGAGGCGTATCTTAATAAAAATTCCAAGGATGCGGAAGCATGGGCGGCTCAGGGAATTTGCGAGTTTGAGTCGGGAAAATACGCAGAGGCAAAAAAATCCTTTGAGCAAGTTTTGGTCTTGGATCCTGAAAATAAAAGCGCAAAAAATCATCTTAAAGCAATTGGCAATGATCCTAGTAAATATTTTGACTTTAATAAAGCTCAAGTCGACCAGAATGATTTTGAGACGCTTTTAGGCGGCCCGCTTAGTGCTGAAGTTTTGGTGTTCAGTAGAGCCCTGAAATTGCCCCTTCCTGATTCCAAGATTTTACAATATGTCAGCGCGGAATTTACTAGTAATCAAAACGTTGCTCAGACCGCAAGTTATATTAGTAAATATCTGACAGACAATGATTATGAACTTGAAAACTCTCAATACGGCGACGAGGCGGTGATTGATCAAGACACGGACGACCTGAGAGTCATCACGGGTTACAAGGGAAAAACCATTTTAACAATCAGCATTTGGAAAAAGCAGCCGGAAGTTCATATAGACTATACTTTAATGCAATAATTTTCGTGAGCAATATTGTAAAAAAAATAGATTTTTTAAACCCCGTCTTTTTCTGCCTTTTAGGCTTTGTTGTCTTGTTGATTATTTTTCTGATTCCCCAGACAGCCTCTGCCAGTTCTTTCTCGGATAATAATTGGGGTGTCTCTCGGGTGCCGGAAACGGCTTGTAATGCCTTGATCAGCGACAGTATAACTTTTAGTGATGAACCGTGGCGTGTTTTGGTTTCGGTAACGATGGGCGGCACAACTGTTTTTGACGATGTAGGATCAAATGCTTTTAGCACAGGAGGAGGCTATACTGTAAATCGATGTGGGTGTGATGGTGGTTGTACACAGACTGATTCGTTCGACTGGATTTCGGCAAATTTGGGAGCGCCGCCTCATACAGTTACGGTATCTGGTTCCGCACAAAATAAAGGTACAAATGCTCCTGGTGGAGTGGGTTTTAGTTTTGGCGTGCAGGCATTCTGGAACGATTGCGCGTCAGGACAAATAGTAGAAGACGGAGTTTGTGTTCCCGTGTCAGGTAGTATCAACGCTACTTGCCCTGGCAGTTGCACCGCGCCCGCAAACGTGTCAGCTAGTTGGAATAGCAATGGTTTAGCTAGCTGGGCTTTTATTAACGACACCTCGTGGGCGCAGACAGGGCAAAGCGGTAACGGGAGCATAACCTTATCAGCGGGCACTTATGACTTTTGCCTTAAGGCGCAAGACGGTTATGAAACCTGGTGGCCCATAAGCGGGTATTTGGTTTGCGATACCGTTACTGTCAATGCTCCCTCGCCTCCTCCAACGGTGGATATCAAGGCTAATGGTTCTGACGGGCCAATTACAATTCCCTATAATACTTCTGCTACCTTAAGTTGGGTACCCACCGATTCCACCTCCTGCACTGCGTCCAATGCCTGGTCTGGATCTAAGAATGCTTCCGGCGGCAGCCAGTCTACAGGACCACTCACTACCGGGTCATACACTTACACTATTGTTTGCTCCGGGCCGGGCGGTTCATCGCCACCTGACTCAGTCACAGTCAATGTCTCAGCGCCTCCCGGCGCCACCGCTGAATTATATGTCAGGATTTCCGGAACCTTGCCTTGGCAAAAAAGCGTAACTGTTAATACAGGCCAGAACGTTGATTACCGTTGGCTTTCTTCAAATGGTATTAATTGGGGCTCAACGTACAGCGCTTCTCCTGCAGATGACCCATGTGGACCTGGTTCTAGTGGCGGCCCTTGGAGCGCTAATAATTCCGGGCAGACGCTTTCCAATCAGACCGTAGCCTCATGTCAGGCAGGGCATACGTATACGTTAACTTATCAAGTGTGGGCCCCAGTTGCATATGTTCCCAATTATGCAGAAGATTCCGTCACGGTCACCGTAAACCCAGCTTCCTGCAGCAATTCCATTTCCCCGACCAGTCGTTCGCACGGAGCGGGGGCTGAAACCGGTACGGTCGGTGTCACCGCTGGAGCTGGGTGTTCGTGGACAGCCTCGGAAAGCTTATCTTGGGTCAGTATTACCGCGGGTTCATCCGGCACAGGCAACGGCACCGTAAATTACAGCGTCAGCAGTAATAGCGGCGGGGCGCGTAGTGGCACGATTACCATCGCCAGCCAGACCTTTACCGTCAACCAAGCAGGTGCCGCTTGCTCTTATTCCATTTCACCAACGAGCGCAAGCGTCAGTTCAGCCGCGGGTAGCGGATCAGTTTCAGTCACGGCAGGAGCCGGGTGTGCGTGGACCTCAACAAGCAACGATAGTTGGATCACTAGGACCGGCGGCGCATCGGGTTCGGGCAACGGCACGGTCACATACAGTTATACATCCAATGGAGGCTCTGCCAGAACAGGCACCCTGACTATCGCGGATCAGACTTTCTCCTTGAGCCAGGCCGGGGTCGTCGCCTCACCCGTTCTCTTCGTTTCTCCTACTTTTTTCTCCTTCATTGCTCCCCAAGGCGGCCCTAATCCTGCCGCTCAAGCCCTGACTATTACTAATATCGGGCCTGGTGGCACGATGCTGAATTGGACTTTGTCCGTTTCTACCGCCACAGGCGGCCCTTGGCTTTCCTCCAGCCGTAGCAGCGGAGCAGAAAGCGGCGGAGGCGGTACCGCCACGCCTGCACCCTCAATCAGCGTCAACGTGTCCGGCTTGGCTGTGGGTACTTACAACGGGACAATCAGTATCTCTTCCAACGGGGGCAGTGCGAGCATCCCGGTTACATTGAATATTTCCAATGCAGCTGATTTCAGCATCAGCGCCTCTCCTCCCTCCCAGAATGCCACAGTCGGGATTCTTAATGTATTCTATTTCGATCTGACCGTGACGCCAAGCGGCGGGTTCGCTTCCCCAGTCACTTTGACTAGAAACACTAGCGGTCCTTGCATCTCCGCTGGTCTTCCCTGTGGAAGCTCGACGAACTTCTTTTCTAGCTCTCCCGTCAATCCGAATGACCCAGCGCCACAGTCAACGTATGAAATTTGGATAACACCCACGACCCCAGGAATCTACACCATCACATTTACCGGCACCTCGGGTGCCCTCACACATAGCTACAATGTCGCGCTGATAGTAGATCCTGCTCCTGTGTGCATAGCTGCTGGCAGCGGCACTGGCCTCACCGGCAGTTATTACGGCAGTCGCATGGGCGCGCAAGACTATTCCAATTGGGTGCGTAGCCAGACTGACTCACAGGTGAACTTCAACTGGGGCACTGGCTCGCCCTCGGGATTAGGCCCGAATAACTACAGCGTGCTCTGGGAAGGCACAGTCGTGCCCCGGTGCAACGAGACTTACACCTTCTACGCCAATGCCGACGACGGGGTCACATTGACGGTTAATGGCAGCACGATAATCAATTCTTGGACAGATTCACCGGGTGAACGTACGAGTATCGGGGTCGCCCTCACTGCCGGCCAGTCCTATACGATCAGGATGCAGTACTATGAACACACCGGGTCCGCCTTTGCGGAATTACGCTGGTCTTCCGCGTCCACTCCCAAGGCTTTGGTTGCGACATCCCAACTCTTCCCCCGTACCTGCGTCAACCGAGCCTTGGTCTCCGGCTCAGCCGCCGCAGGCCCGATCTCAGTGGGTGGTACGTATCCGCTGTCTTGCAACTACGGCCAAATCACCAATTCCATCACTGCGTTTTCCGACGCTACCGCCTGCCCTGTAAATTCTCCTCCATTCTCAGGTACAACCGCCAATTTCACTTGTCCCGCAGGCAGTATCGCTCCCCGCAATGCGGTAAATACCTGCAGGCTTACATTTTTACCTCCGGATTATTTCTGCGCGGCAACCTCCGGGGTCAATTCCACTCAAATAGTGGCCAATCCGCCTGACCTGGTTTTGGAGTTTGTATCTTCAGCCTGTGTCAGCAACAATTCCCAGATTACCCTGCGGTATCGCACCACAGGCACGGTGCAAGCGAGCACCATACAGGTGTACCGAGACGGAGCCTTGATATTTACCGACATTGCCGCACCTGCGCCCGGGGTCTGGAAAAACTGGACGAATACCGGACTTACTTTTAACCAGTCTTACTCATATACTGCCCGCTCGACTCTGAGCGGCTTCAACGGCACGATGAGCGGAGCAGTGGCGGCAGTCGCGCCCAACTGCAATCCCACCCCGAACGTAAGCGTTTCCATCTCGGCTATCACCGGCACCGGTTGCTCGCTCCCGTCAGGAGTCAAGAATGGCTGCATCCTGACTTTCCGTGTGCTCTACCAGAACGTGGGCGGCGGCCCGGCCTCTTCGGTGCTTTCCATGAACGACCTGTCCCAGAACCTCATCTATCAGTCTGGTTCGCTCTCCTGCACCATCAGCTGTTCGGTGCTGTCCGCAACCGCAGGAAATGTTACGTTCCAGACTAATGTTTCGCTCGCAGCAGGCGCCCAGTTCTTTGCCTCCTTCAACGCGCAAGTCCAGACCTCTTCCGCCGCCTCACGCGAGCTGGCCAACGTCCGGACACATGGCCAGTACAATCCCGGACCTGCCGCCTTTGACGTCACGTATTCGCTCATCACCTCACCGTCACTGGTGATCACGCCGAAGATCTACGAAGTGGCGCCGTAAGAAATAGAAAATCGAATATAAAAAAGCCCGCCATCAAGGCGGGTTTTTTTATGAAAAGGATCAGCGCGAGGCGGGGGCCCCCTCCGAGAACTACTTCAGCAAATCATCTACTTTGGACTTGAGTACGCTATAGGAAGTAACACCCTGTATTGCTACCCATCGGCCATCGGCCATCAGGATCGTATGAGGCGTGCCGGTAACTCCGGAATTGACGCCGTTATTCTCCTGCTCGGCGATGAGAGAGGCGAACTGATGAGAATTAAGGCATGATTCGAAAGCCTGCCGACTGGTAACTCCGGCAGCCCGAGCCGTGTCGACGAGCTGGTCATCGGGCAGGCTTGTATTCTGGAATACGGCATCAATAAATTTCCAGAAAGCCGCCTCTCCTGCTATCGAAGCCACGCACTCGGAAGCTTCGGCGCGTATCTGGGCGTGGGCGTGAATGGAAGTGAGGGGAAAGTGGCGATAGATCCAAGCCACTTGGTCGGGGCTGTAAGCCACTACCAGGCTTTTGAGAACCGGGTGGTATTGCTCGCAGTATGGGCATTCCAGATCAACGAATTCAATGAGCTTAACGCGTGCATTGAGTGAGCCCCTTATGTGATCTTGGGAAGAAGGAGCAGTGACGTTCTTGGCCAGTTCCTGAAGCTGCGCGTCCGCTGTGGTTTGTGCCGAGCTTGCCGGAGCAACGTTTTGTTTGGAAGCCGCTAGGGAACTTAGGACAATACCGCCTCCGACTGCGATTCCCGCG
>MFEO01000030.1:19561-20272 GCA_001777585.1 Candidatus Doudnabacteria bacterium RIFCSPHIGHO2_01_FULL_50_11
GGACAGTGGAATGAGAAACGGCTGCCACGCGTGAGTAGCTGGCGCCGCGACTTGCGGGACTTGGGCTGGAGCAATAGTTTCGCTCGGGCTGGCGGGTAAATCCACGGATTTATCAGGCTCTTCTGTTTTCTTTTGGCTAATTCGCATGTGATGATAACAATCTTGTACTTACCCAGTATGGCAAGGCTTATAAGCCTTCGTCAAATTTTTCTCACACTTATCGCAGGGTGAGCTCTGTATAGCGCCATAACCCTCGCAGATCGCGGGAAAATTCCAACCGTGCCGCGGGCAGATAGCGTCGCGCAAGATTGGTGACTATAGGTTTGGCACTAGGACCTATCTCCAAAAGTACCGTAGCGTCCTCATCAAGATGGTCGGGAAGCTGCAGAAAAAATTTGTGGAAAACTTCGAGCTTATCAGTGTTATCGGTGAGCGCGATTTGTGGCTCATGTCGGAGCGAGGCGCGACGCTCGCGATACTCCGTGCGAGTCAGATAAGGCAGGTTGGCGATTATAAGATCAAATCGCCCCGCAAGTCCTCCGAACAAGTCTGAATGGACGAATTTTATATGATCAATACGCATCCGCTTGGCATTGCTTCTCGCAACCGCGAGGGCAGCAGAAGACACGTCGGTGGCATACAGGTTAGTCGGTGGTTTGTTGTTGGTAGTTTGTAGATGGTGCGCAAGGCTAAGGATAATACACCCAGAAC
>MFEO01000030.1:20287-41503 GCA_001777585.1 Candidatus Doudnabacteria bacterium RIFCSPHIGHO2_01_FULL_50_11
CTAATGAACGTTCCACGATTGCTTCGCTTTCCGGGCGGGGAACGAGCGTATCAGGGGTGACGACAAACGGCAGCCCGAAGAATTCTTTCTGGCCCACGAGATAAGCCGCCGGGACTCCTTGCCGGCGCCTGCGAACTAAATAGTTAAACCGTTGGGATTTTACCGACGGCACCGGAGAGTGCAGGTGGGAGTAGAGGAATTCTTTGGGTCTATTCAAGACGGAAGCGAGGAGTACTTCCGCGTCTAGTCCGGGCGAGGCTGAGTATCGCCCGATCTTCTTGCCCGCAGACTTGAGTGCCTGGTCAATCGTCATAGGGATTTTTCCTTTTTCAGAAGCTCCCGCTGTGCTTGGAGCAGCGCCTCGATGATCGGGTCGAGTTTGCCTTCCAGAATTAGCGCGATTTGCTTGAAATTTTCATTGATGCGGTGGTCGGTAACGCGGTCTTGGGGAAAATTGTACGTGCGGATCTTCTCACTGCGATCTCCTGAGCCGATCTGCGCGCGCCGCTTGAGCGTCATTGCTTTGCGTTTTTTTTCCTCGTAGTGGGCAAACACCCGCGCGGCGAGCACTTGCATTGCCTTCGCGCGGTTCTGCAGCTGCGAGCGTTCATCTTGGGACTGCGCCGTGATGCCCGTAGGCAAGTGGGTGATCTTGATAGCCGAGTAGGTCGTATTGACGGACTGCCCGCCGGCGCCGCGGGATGTCGAGGTCTCCACCTTGATGTCGGAAGGCGCGATCTTAAATTCCGATTCTTCTATCTTCGGCAGCACGGCGACCGTGACAGTAGATGTGTGGACACGACCCGACTTCTCGGTTGACGGAACCCGCTGTACGCGATGAACACCGGACTCGAATTTGAGGAAGCCATAGACACCCGTCCCGACTACCTCGAAAATAATTTCTTTGAAGCCGCCAATGTCGCTTCTTGAAGCGTCAATCACATGCACTTTCCACGTCCTGTCTTCGGAATATTTGGAGTACATACGATATAATTCAGAAGCGAAAAGCCCAGATTCGTCGCCTCCGGCAGCCGCGCGAATCTCCATGATCACGTCCTTTTCATCAAGCGGATCATGTTCGAGCATAAGTTCTTCAATCTCCGAGCGCCGAGCCTCTGTTTCTTTCAACAGCTCCTCATATTGCTTTCGATCGGCGTCGTCACCGGAAGCTGTCCAGATGTCGTGGGCGATTTGCAAATCAGACTTAAGATTGTTCCATTTCTCAATTTTATTCTTTATCGGATTCATCTGCGCCAGTTCCCTGCCCAATACCTTCAATTCCTCAGGGCTGGTGCTCTGGGACAATCTAGAAGATACACTTTCGTATTTTTCGAGGAATTTCTTATATTCTTCTTCCATAGTGTAAATAATAACACAAAGCCACCCCGGTACGGGATGGCCGCAGTATTACATGGCGCTACGTTACGCTTTGGCTCTCGCTTTGCGCGAACGCAGGGCGGTAGTCTTAGCCGCGCGTTTCTTGAATTTCTCAAGCGTGCCAGCGGTATCAATGAGTTTCTGTTTGCCGGTGTAGAACGGATGGCAATTTGAACACGTGTCAACGTGGATTTCTTTCCTGGTTGAACCGGTGATGTATGTGGCACCGCACGCGCAGGTAATCTTCGCATCGTGGTAATATGTGGGGTGGATATCAGCTTTCATGGAGAAACTAGGAATAATTATGCTCTCAGATTGTAGGGTTTATTTAAGCACTTGTCAAGAATGCCGGCACCTGTTACAATGCGAAAGCGTTATTAATCAATCACCCCTTCCGATTATTTAGACCAGCCCTGTCGCGACTGTTGCTGAGGCAGAGTCGAGATCCTGGCTAATCCGAGGCAGGGGGCAGACAAAGGGCACTATTATATATGCAGGACATAACCTTGGAGCAATTGCTTGCTTCGGGCGCTCACTTCGGACACAAGACTTCCCGCTGGAATCCGAAGATGGCTCCCTATATCTTCACCGTGCGGAATAAGTTCCATATTATCGATCTGGAGAAGACGCACGAAAAATTGGTCGCGGCTCAAGCATTTGCCGCCGATATCGTCCGGGGCGGCGGGACGGTGCTTTTCGTGGGCACGAAACGCCAGGCGCAGAAAGTCGTCCGAGAACAGGCCCTGGCGTGCGGCAGTCCCTACGTCACTACGCGCTGGCTGGGCGGAACGCTCACCAACTTCAAGACCATTCAGCGCTCGATCCGCAAGCTCACACAGCTGGAAGAGCTCTTGTCCGGCCTGGGGGTTGCAAAATATACTAAGAAAGAACGGCTGATGTTTGAGCGCGAAAGGGCCAAGAACACGATATTATTCGAAGGTATTCGAACTTTAAAGAAAATACCTGAAGCCTTGTTTGCGATCGACACCAACTCCGATTCCATTGCGGTTAAGGAAGCACGGCTCATGGGGGTGCGGGTCATCGCCATCGTCGATACCAACTCAGACCCCGGGCTTGTCGATTATCCCATTCCAGCCAACGACGACGCGATTAAGTCTGTGTCGCTCATCACCCAGGCGGTCTCGGAGGCGATAGCCGAAGCAAGAACAGCCACCCCGGCTCCCGAGGTTAAGAGCGAATAGCGAGAAAGATACTTATATGAGTTCGATCAAGATCAGCTTGCAGGCGCTCAGGAAACTGCGGGAAATGACCGGCGTGGGCATGCAAGACGCGCAGAACGCGCTTCAAGAATCCGGTGGTGACATTGCCGAAGCTCACAAGTTGCTCCGCAAGCGCGGCGTAGCGCGCGCGGCCAAGAAGTCATCCCGGGCCGCGAAGGATGGCATCATTGATTGCTACGTGCACGGTACTAAAGTCGGAGTCATGATTGAAGTAAACTGTGAAACGGATTTCGTCGCTAAAACTCCCGACTTCAAATCTCTCGTGCACGAACTAGCCCTACAGATCGCAGGGGCGTCGCCTCGATATGTTTCTCGCGAGCAGGTGCCAGCTTCCATTATTGAGTCGGAACGGGCCATATATCGCGCTCAATCGGCGTCCGAGAAGAAGCCCGCAAACGTACAGGAGAAAATTGTCGAAGGCAAACTTGAGAAATTCTACCAGGAGACCTGTCTTCTGGAGCAGCCGAGCATCAAGGATCCGAAAGTGAAAGTCGGCACTATCATAACCGACGCGGTCGCCAAGCTCGGCGAGAATATCGTCGTCAGCCGTTTTGTGCGCTATCAATTGGGAGAAGAATTCGGAAATTAAAGCGCAAGTCAAAATTAAAACCAATCGGCCGGCCGTGGCCGGCCGGCACACGGTATGCAGTATTTCATCCCACAAGCCATCTTCATCGTCTCGCTTGCCACGATCATTTTGATTGTGTTGCGGCGGATTCCTGAAGTGACTGTCAGGGAAGAAGATGAGCCCAAGGCCCCTGGAGGCGCGCCTGCCGCGAGCCCGACTGCCGCCCTGGTTGCCGCCCGCGTCCGCGAGCGGACATGGCACGCTGTCCGCAAGCTGGGCGCATTCGCTTCTGAGGCGAAGGACTACACCGCCCGGGCCCAATACCTGCAGAGGTTTATGAAGGTGCTCGCTTTCAAGAACCTGACCGCAAGGCTCAAGCCGCCGGTCGTCGTGATCACCAAAAATCTGATGCAGCAGGCGAAGAATCTCGTGCAGCAAGATGATTTTCCGCAAGCAGAACAAGCTTACATCCGCATTATTGAGCGAGACCCCTCCAACGAGGAGGCGTATGAGAATCTCGGCAAACTGTATCTGGAGCGCAAGAAATACAAAGAAGCGCTTGAAGTCTATGAATATCTGGTCAAGCACCACCCGCACGACGACCGATACTGGAATAAGCTCGGCGTAGCGCAATACCAACTCGCTAACTACAAAGGCGCGGTGGACTCCTACAGTACAGCGATAAGACTCAATCCAAAAGTCTCCAATCGCTACGTCAACCTAAGTCTGTCTCACGCTTCTTTGGGGCAATTGGCGGAAGCAGAAGCGGCAGCGGAGAAAGCGTCACAGCTCGATCCCAATAACCCTGAGTATATCTTGCTTCTGGCGGATTGCCGGATCGAGCGGGGTAAGAATCAGGAGGCGAAGGAACTCCTGGAGCGGGTGCTGGAACTGGAGCCCACCTCGGATGCCGCGCGCGAGCGGCTGATGAAGCTGAAGTTCTAGGGTTCTTGCCTCAGACGGAGTTTACACGTATACTCTAGGGCGATTTGCAAGCATGCCGGCTTAGCTCATCTGGTAGAGCAACGGTTTTGTAAACCGTAGGTGGTCGGTTCGAGTCCGACAGCCGGCTTGGGGAAATTTTGAAATATTGCAGGGATGGCGGAGCGGTCAATCGCACCAGACTGTAAATTGTGTAAGATTACTTTGACATAATCTTTTGGGTAGGTACTCAAGTGGTCAACGAGGGCAGACTGTAAATCTGCTGGCCTACGGCCTCCGCAGGTTCGAATCCTGCCCTACCCATTGTGAGATTTTAAGATCCATAAAGTAGGCAGAAGGCCGAGCGCAAGCATTGTCGAATCCTGCTCCATGCGCCTTAAGCTTTAATATTTTCTTAAGGATCTTGGCCCACACGGGCTTTTTTGATTTTTTCACAGTTTTTATGCTATACTATTTGTGTAGATTTTGCCTTATTTTTTGAAACAAATTAAATTCCAATCGCCCCGGCTGGGCCCAATCGCGGCTTCTGGGGACGATTGATCAAGGATTGCCTCTATGGGAGATAAAAAGAAGATTCTCGTGGTCGAAGATGAAGAAATTCTCTTAGCTGCGCTCCAAGAAGAGCTCAATCAAGGCGGATATGAGACGCTGGGAGCGGGGGACGGCGAGGAGGGACTCAAGAAAGTCAAAGAATTCAAACCCGACCTAATCTTGCTTGATCTGGTCATGCCAAAGATGGACGGGATGACCACGCTTAAGCATCTCAAAGACGATACGGCGAGTCGCGACATTCCGGTAGTGATCCTGACCAACCTTTCCGACTATGAGAGGATTTCCGAAGCGCTTTCTCTGGGCGCGAAGGATTACCTGGTCAAAGCGAACTACTCGCTCAACGATCTCATGGACAAAGTGAAGAGCGTCATCGCCCGCGGCTCGCAAGCCCCAACCTCTTAAAAATCACTATGGCGAGCAAGTCAGAGTACAAAGAACTTATCGACGAGATCATCAAGAAGCAGATTGCGGTTCTTGGGCCTGACATCGCTATCTGGCGGGCGAGACAGATCGAAGGCCTGAAGGTGGACGATAAGGGAAAAACCATCGATATTTCCGAGCCGGAGAACGAAGCCCTGCAGAAGCTGATCAATACCTACATCGAACTGTCCGGGGAAATAGTGAGAAATATTCTCAATCCGGTTCTTGCCAAATATCCGACCATCAACGTTAAGATCAAATAGCCACCACATAACAATAGACAAAAATCAAAAAAATATGAACGTGACTAAAAGAAATTTTTTCTTTTTCCTTCTCCTGTTTTTATTTTTGGGCTTCTACAGCCAGGCTTCAGCAGCTGACTCCACTGTGATTGAGACCCTAAGCGGGGGAGAGATCACGCAGTTTATCGTCAGTATGCTGCTCGTCGCCGTGATCATCGGCGTCGTCTATAACCTCTGGAAATCCACGCGCGCGTTCGGCGGCATCATCGGCCAGGGCTTGCGCCAGATCGGATTTGGAATCCTGTTTCTGGTGATCGAAGCGCTTGACCGGGTGTCCGTGCATTTCTCCAATACCGGCCTGGTGGCAGGCTTCGCGCCCCAAGGCTATGAGGGCTTGGTGCATGATTTGCTGTTCCTGCTCGGGCTCCTGTTCGTCAGCCTAGG
Organism: Candidatus Doudnabacteria bacterium RIFCSPHIGHO2_01_FULL_50_11; assembly: GCA_001777585.1. Classification (GTDB taxonomy): domain Bacteria; phylum Patescibacteriota; class Doudnabacteria; order UBA920; family 2-01-FULL-50-11; genus 2-01-FULL-50-11. The sequence goes on from MFEO01000030.1 coordinate 26,074, forward strand.
ATTTATAAAATTTTCAAAAGCCTTGAAATCATAAAGAGACTTGCTTTCCGTCAATGAGTCTCACGCTCTCCGTCACCAATCTTTTTTTGCTTCTGGGGATTTTCACAGTCGTCGTGGTTACGATTTTTTTGTTTGAATTCCGTCGAGTACGCACCTCCCTCATGCTGCGTGAAAGCGAGATGACCCGCCGTATGTATCAGCTGTCGATCCTGCGGGAGATCGGAGAACGCATCGGCTATTCGCTCAAGATTGAGCATATCATTGAGGTCATCGTCGGATCCTTGAGGCGGCTCCTGGAATATTCCACTGTGGCTTACATGCTGCTTTCGACTTCGCCGGAGGGCAAGGCGAGAATAACATTCAACCTCAATGTCGAACGCCCGGTTCACCCCAAGTTCATCGAAGGGGTCAAACGAACAATGCTTGGGTCGCTCAATACTCTCATGGGCAAAGAGTTCACGCTTGAAGATATTGATGAGACTATTTCCGGAACGATTACCGACCCTACCGCCGCGGAGTCAATCGGATCGTTCTTTAACGTCCCTATCGTGATTGACTCCTCGCCCATCGGCCTTCTGAATATCTCCGATCCCAGCACGGGCAAATACCGCCACAAAGAAGTCGAGATTCTGTTTACCATCATGTCGCAGGCTTCCGACGCCGTGAGCAAGCTCGAGCGGGTGTTGAAAATTGAGAAAGGCAAACTGAATTCCATGGTCGAGAGCATGGCCGACGGGGTCCTGATGATTGACCGGCTCAAGCAGCTCTCCGTGATCAATCCTGCGGCGCGGCGCATGCTCGGCCTGCAGTCGGAGCACCCGACGATCTTCGAAGTACTCGATGCCCTGGCGAACCAATTTGACCTGCGGACGAGGCTCGAGGAGAGTATGGAGCACGACAAATTGATTGTCGCGCCTGCCATCACGATCAACGGACATTTCCTGCAGATACTCGTCTCTCCCGTGAAGGACGAAAGCAAGAGTTTCCTGGGCGCAGTCGTGCTATTCCACGATATTACCAAAGAGAAGGAGCTGGAGAAAATGCGGGAGGACTTCACATCCATGATGGTGCATGAATTGCGTTCTCCACTCACCGGCATCAAGAGCATTGCGGGACTTCTAACGTCCGACAAAGTGAAGACTGATGCGCAGAAATACAACCAGTTCGTCGGACTCATCAGCACCAATTCCCAGGATATGCTCGAGCTGGTGAATGACTTGCTCGACGTGGCGAAGCTCGAGTCAGGCAAATTCCAGCTGATCAAGAAAGTCGCCGACATAAGCTCCGTCATCGAAACCCGCGTGAATTCCTTCAAGACCCTCGCGGAACAAACCAATATCACGCTCTCTGCGAAGATCGACCCCCAGGTGCCCAAGGCACTGGAATTTGACGAGCACAAGATTACGCAAGTGCTGAATAATTTCATTTCCAACGCGATCAAGTTCACCCGCACGGGAGGCAGCATCGTCGTATCCGCCTTCCTGCTGCCCCAGGGCAAGGACCTCGCCCAGCAGGTAGTCGAGCAGAGCCTGGTCTGGCCAGGGATCAAGAAAGGCATTATGCTAGGCAGTGACGCCTTGGTCGTGGCAATCACTGATTCCGGCCTCGGCATTCCACAGAGCCAGATCCCACAGCTGTTCAACAAGTTCGTTCAGCTGGAAAATGCGGCCCGCTCGGAGAAGAAGGGGACGGGCCTGGGCCTGGTAATCTCCAAGGGCATCATGGAGGCGCATCAGGGCACGATCGGCGTATTCTCCGAAGAGGGCGAAGGGTCGACCTTCTATCTGACTCTGCCGGTGGGCCCGCAGGTACTCAAGTAACCTATGTCTATGGCACCGAAAATCCTCATCATCGAAGACGAGCCCTCGCTTCTCAAAGCGATGGAAGAAGCCTTGCTCGTGCATGATTTTCAAGTCGCCACCGCGGTGGATGCCGGGCGGGGCATGGAGCAAGTGCAAGAGTTTAAGCCCGACCTCATACTCTTAGACATCATCTTGCCCGGCAAGAACGGATTTGAGATTCTCAAGGAGCTGAAGAGCTCGCCGGAATACGCCAAAATACCAGTGATCATCATGTCCAATCTCGGCGATGAAGAGGAGATTAATCAGAGCATGTCGCTCGGGGCCGCCGACTATTTGGTCAAAGCCGAGTATGATTTGAATGAAATAGTAAACAGAATTAAAAAGTACCTGCCTCAATCACATGCTGGGATTCAAAAGCAAGACTAAGAAAGGCTCGTCACTGGAGGAGAGCTTGAAGACTGACTTCATAACACTCTCGTCCCACCAATTGCGCACGCCGCTGTCTGCAGTCAAGTGGTTCACCGAGATTATGATGACCCAGCGGAACGGCAAACTCAATCAAAAGCAGCTCGAGTATCTGCGTGAGATTTACCGCAGCAACGAACGCGCGATAGCCCTCGTCAATGACTTGCTGCAAGTGTCCCGTGTGCAGGAAGGCAAATTGCATCTGGATCTCACGGACGTTGATCTCAAGTCGCTGGTGGACGAGATTATAGATTCTCACCGTTCGCAGCTGACCGCGAATACCATCAGCTACAATTTTCAGGTGATCAACGGCCCCCTACCCAAGCTTGCGCTCGACAAGGTCAAGATTCGCCGCGTGTTCCAGAATCTTCTCAATAACGCCATCCAGTACACGCCGCGCGGCGGCAGTGTGCAGATCACGCTCAAGAATAGCCCGAGGGAGATTGTCTGCTCGATAACGGATACGGGCGTGGGCATTCCCGCCGACCAGCAGTCGAAGATATTCGATCGTTTCTATCGGGGAACGAATGTAAGCAAGATCCAACCGGACGGTACCGGCCTGGGACTCTATATAGCCAAGTCTCTGATCGAGGCGCATCGCGGCAAGATCTGGTTTGAGTCCACGGAAGGGGAAGGGGCGACTTTCTATTTCAGTTTGCCCAAGAGTGGGAAGTGACAGCGTGCCCAGTAAGACAACACATACTCAAAGTTGCTCTACTGGGCGTGGACAAAATAGTTAAGAATCTTTATACTTCGAGGTGATTTTGCCCTTCCAGGCTTGTCTATAAGCAACCTTTTTTTATCTGCCCAAGTAGCTCAGCTGGTAGAGCAGCTCCATGGTAAGGAGCAGGTCAGCGGTTCAAATCCGCTCTTGGGCTCCATAAGTAAAATTTTCCTTCTAAAATGACGTTCGCCATACCCCGTAGGGCATTGTTCATCCTTTTGCTGATCGCCGCAGTGCTTCTGGCCGCGGCGACGCTCTACATACTCTTTCAAGTACCCAGCGCAGAGAACGGGGGCCAGGTCAATGGCGCCGCAACAGCCTCGGCTCCTGCCGATATGCCGCAGACGGCCGTATTGCTTGCAGGAAAGATAAATGAGCTTTCGCCCACGCCGCCGACTGGAGATATCGGCTGGGTCGCCCGCAGAATATCTTTTGTTGAGGGCCCGCAGAAGGCCTATATAGAATACACCGATACTCATCTTGCCCTGCGCGTATTGGTGGAGTATACTTATCAAGCTTCGGGGTTTGAAGCCCGAGTGCTGGCCACGTTCGAACCGGATGAGTTCGGCGGCTGGACGCTAGCTCATGGTACAGACAGCGCCTCGGGACTCGGAGTCATCACCTGGATCACTCACGGGTCAGGAGTTTGGCAGCAGGAAGATAATCAGTAACCCTAGAACAATGGCGCAAAAACATCTGGTGAAGCTCGTCTGTACGGTCTGCGGCTCAAGCAACTATTACACCCATCGCAATGCGAAGTCGGTGACGGAGAAGCTGGAGTTGATCAAATATTGCAAGAAGGAGCGCAAGCGCACACTGCACAAAGAAGGAAAAGTAAAATCGAGTTAAATAAAATGCCTCCTCCAAAACGGGGGAGGCATTTGAAAAGTATTTTCGTGGGGGCGTCGTATAATGGTAGTACTGCGGTCTCCAAAACCGCTAGCGTGGGTTCGATTCCTACCGCCCCTGTGGCAAGAAGCCTCACCCTTGCGGTGGGGCTTTTGCTATAGCCGAATGGGAAGGTACGGATTTGTAATATGGCATGTGCATAATTTTACCCCAAGTGTTGCAAAGGTATTGAAACATTACGCATTATTGACAATTTTCTTATAATATGGTAATTTAATACGTAAATCCAAAATGGGAACGGGTTGATTAAAAAGATGTTTTTATTCACCCTGTCTCCGTTTGCAACCAATTCTGATAAGTACAATATTTGCAAATCTGAGGAGGAAGGAGGATTAGATGAACTGTATCATGGTTGGGAATGGGTTTATGGGCAACGTTTACCTGCCTTTATTACTAACAAGATTTGAACGTGTCGCTGTGGTAGACCGCTTGCCCGAACGGCTGGTATCTGCTAATGCCGCGGGTCCAAACGTTTTCGTAAGTGACGATGTAAGCCTTGCAGTAGCTGCTACGAATCCGACTGTTGGATTCGTTCTCGTGAACACTCCATTTCATATTGCGGTGATTGAGAGGCTCATCGCGGCTGGGGTTAAATACATTTTTGTTGAAAAACCCCTGGTAATGAATTGGCAGGAAGCTATACGGGTCCGCTCTCTGGCTGAAAATGCTAAAGTAGAGATATGCACGGCATATCTCATCAATTTTTCACCAGCGGTTGCCAAACTCTTTGACATCATGACTGGGGAAAACCTGGCCGTCTGTCAAAGCATGGGTATATGGTGGAAGAACCGCACGTTCGACACCCGAATGACCCCGGGTGACGATCAGGATGAAATGACCCATCAAGTCAGACTGTTCATGTTGGCAATCGAGTTTAACCAAACCATTAAGAATGTACAGGTATCTGGCCGGGTTACGCATTTGCCTTTCGTTAATCAAGCTACCCAACAAGCCGCTCACATACTCGACCCGTCCATTCCAAAACGACCGAGCTCGAGCTGTACCTATATCCTGGATGTCAGAACTAATGAAGCCACAAGCATCATGGGTAGCTTTCAAAGCTCTTTCATCTCGATCGTGCAGCAGCGAGAGGCTCATTTCACCCTTGCTCGCAAGGATGAGCCAAATAAGTTAGGCTACCTCGCTCGTTTGGCGTTTGATACTCCAGATGGTGACGAGCTTGAAATTGTTCCTGCAGGAGTGAAGGCCGAGCCTAACAGGTACGTTTTCGAGAGCAAGAACAAAGTCCCCGACGAGATTGACGGCTTCCTTGATCTGGTACGTTCTGGTGTCGGTGATAACCGCCTCACCAGACTGAGCTCGGCGTGCGGGCTCGTGCGTCTTACAGAGTCCGTCGCTAATCGGTAACTTCTTTAGGGTAGGTGATCTTCCAAGACCACCTACCCAACCTTTCCAAGCTCATTAAGGTTAGTGAATTGGGAAAGGTTAGGTTATTGGCATATAAAAATAATCCTTTTGTTTCATTATTTTGGTTCTGACGTCGTTGACGAGCCCCTGCCAGAGAAAGTGTCAGATTAGTAAAAAAAATAACGCGGGACATAATCCAGCGTTGCTGCTTTGATTAAACCGTAGCTACCTCCACTTTTTGAAGTGGCGCCCGTTCAGGAACTTCACCCATTCTGCCCTCGTATTTGGCCGGGATCCGTTCCGACCTGCCAAGCGGTTTGCCTCCTGCGCGAGTGTCAGACACGACTCGCATCGCAGCATGTGTTTGTTGAATTCGAGTACATCGGCCAGGCCGATCTCGCCAGACATAGCCCGAGGAAGGAGTATCCCGACTTTCTGGTCAATGCACGTTTCAGGTACGTTATACGGATTTTTCATCACACCCCCTTGATATGTTTCGAGAAATTGTATCACATTTAACCCTGCTTGTCTAGGCCCCTGCTTATAGAAAGTGCAAGCCTCGTCCCATTCATGCTTCACCAAGGCTTCGCAGAATAGAATCGCCCCCTGCCTCTCGACTCATTTTATTCGCTCAAGATCTTCGGCCAAAAACTTCCTCGTCATTGAGGAGGTTTTTTGATAGAATTCAGTCAACATGTCTAGACTTCTAAAAATTGGTCTTTGCGTCATGATTCTGATATTCCCGCTGGCAGCCGGCGCTCAAACTTCGGAACGAATTCTTTCTTATCGAAGCGACATTCAGGTTATGCGCGACGCCTCCATGCGGGTGACCGAGACGATCCGGGTTGTGAGCGCGAGAGAGCAGATCCGGCACGGGATCTACCGCGACTTCCCGATTGCCTATCGTGACCGGCTTGGGAATCGCTTTCTGGTCGGCTTTGATCTACTGGGGGTCGCCCGGGACGGGTCTGCTGAACCATATCACATACAACGTGCCGGCAACGGACTGCGTATTTACATCGGAGATGAGAACATTCTGATTCCGCCAGGGGAGCATGTATATACGATTACGTACGAGACCGACCGGCAACTGGGATTCTTCCAAGACCACGACGAGCTGTATTGGAACGTCACCGGCAACGGCTGGGTCTTCGACATAGAGCAGGCAACGGCCAGAGTCACGTTGCCAACTTCCGTACCCGCCGAAAATATCACTGCTACACTTTATACAGGAATACAAGGCTCGACGGCTCAGGAAGGTACGTGGCGCATCATTGACGGGCAGACAGTGGAATTCACTGCTAGCAGCGCTCTCGCAGCTTATGAGGGCCTTACTCTCGTAGTCGGCTGGCCGAAAGGCATAGTTACTGAGCCCACCGCCGCGCAGAATTTCTGGGCCGCAGTCAGAGCCAATCTGGACTATATCACAGGTCTGCTCGGACTCCTGCTTGTCGCAGCGTACTATCTGTATGCCTGGAACAGGCATGGCCGCGACCCTGCGAGGGGAGCGATTGTCGCCCAGTATGAGCCGCCGCGGGGATTCTCGCCGGCACTCTTGCGATTCATCAGACGCATGGGCAGCGACAGCCGGACTTTTGCCGCCGCTGTCATTAGCCTGGCGGTCAAGGGACGGCTCACGATCACCGAAGACAAGGCTTTCTTGAGAAAAACCACCTACATTTTGGCGAAAAGGATTTCTGATACAGCCGCAGCTCTGGCGCCCGATGAACAGGTCCTGGAAAGTAAACTTTTCGCAGGCACTGATATATTGAAGCTGGATCGAGCCAACGCTCCGGTGATCAAGAAGATCAGGGACAGCTTCACGGACGCGCTGAAAGAGCAGGCCGGAAAAAAATATTTTTCCAAAAACATCGGCACATTGGCTCTGGGTATTTTTGTTTCCATAGTTGTTGTAGCAAGTACGATCGCAGCTGCGGTGTCCGCCCGCTACAGTGTTGGTTCAGCCTTGCCGGTTATCTTCTGGATTTTCTTTCCGCTGAGCCTGTTGACTCTCAATATTGCGTTCGGATGGCTCTTGCGAGCTTTTACGCCCGAGGGACGCCAGTTAACCGACGAGATCGACGGGTTCAAGCTGTTCTTGTCCGTGACCGAGAAGGATCGTCTGGCCTTTCACAATCCGCCCCAGAGGACGCCCGAGTTGTTCGAGAAGCTCCTGCCATACGCTCTAGCCTTGGGTGTGGAACACCAATGGGCCGGGCAATTTGCCGATGTTTTTGCCCGGCTTGATAGTCAGGGCACACGCTACGCGCCGGTTTGGTATTACGGGGTTATGTCGGCGCATTTTAATGCGGATGATTTCGCTTCTACAATGGGCAGTTCATTTACGGGGGTAGTTTCCTCAGCTTCCACTCCTCCGGGATCGGGTTCCGGTTTCTCCGGCGGCTCGGGAGGGGGCGGCGGCGGAGGCGGGGGCTGGTAAGACGCGGCCGATAGAACCTCACCTCCTTATGCGCAGAAGATCCGTCGTATTAATAGATTTTCATTTGTCTTTTTCTTACAGGCTGCGTATATGACAACCTCCATAGGGGTGCTTAGGCTGAAATATCGATACACCATTCTGCTCTTGCTGAGTTTGATACTGTTTTTTGTCGTTGCCGACACGACTTTCGTGCGAGCGGTGATTGATTCTCTGGGAGAATGGGGATATGTAGGAGCATTCATCTCCGGTATTTTTTTCGTGTCCGCGTTTACTTTCGCCCCAGCCTCTTTCGTTCTCTTCAATCTGGCCTTGGGCCGCAATATGCTAATAGTTGCTGTCTTCGGCGGCCTCGGCGCAGTAGTGGGCGATTATATCATTTTTCGTTTCATGAAGGATAACGTGTTTTCAGAACTGCACGACATCTATGTTCGCTTAGGAGGATTGCGACTTACTAAAATTTTACACCGACCTTATTTGCGATGGATGCTACCCCTTGTGGGGGCAATTATCATAGCGTCACCCCTTCCTGACGAAGTAGGAATCGCCCTACTCGGATTGAGCACGATCAAGGAATGGCAGTTCATCATTGTTTCTTACGTACTCAATGCGCTTGGCATATTAGTCATTATCAGCCTGGCAGGAGCAGGTTGAAAGAGCGTGAAAGTGAATTCTAACCTCGTCCCATCGCCCCTGCCATGAAAAAGCACACATTTGACTACACTCAGGGTGTTTTTTGATGTGCGTTTAGTGAGTTTATAACGGAAGTGTATAATCAAGCTATGAGCATTCAAAAGATTAGAGTGCATATTCAACGACCAGTCCCAGCATACCCGATCCCGCCCGTCGCCAAGCGAGTGTTTGCGGGCAAGATTTTCGACGTGTACCAATGGGAACAGCAGCTCTTTGACGGCACAACTACGCTCTTTGAGAAGCTCAAGCGGCCCGATACTGCCTTGGTCGTCTCGGCAACGACGGAGGGAAAGATCTTGCTGTGCGAGCAGGAGCAGCCGGGCAGAAAGCCCTACATAGGCGTGCTTGGCGGCAGAGTAGACGAAGGCGAAGATCCGCTATCTGCGGCCAAGAGAGAGCTTCTGGAAGAATCCGGTTACGAGGCATCCGATTGGCAATTATGGGATGCTGTGTATCCGCACAGCAAGATTGATTGGGTGGTATATACTTTCATTGCCCGTGGCTGCCGAAAAGTCGGCGAGCAGAAGCTTGATGCAGGAGAAAAGATTGCGCTCAAGCTGGCGACGCTTGATGAGTTTATTGATGCTGTCCTGACGCCAGATTTCGGCGATCCACTTTTGAGAGTGAAAGTTATCGAAGCAAAAGCGGACTCGCGGGCCCGCGAAAGATTGCGCAAGCTACTCTTTGATACTTGAACTATGAAAAAAATTTTTGTCGCTTACAGATTTACGGGAGAAGACCTTGATATCTTGCAGAGAAATCTGGATCAGATCAAGCGTGTTCTGGAAGCCAGGGGACTTGAGGTTCACTGCACTATTGCCGACGAGCAGAGCTATCGCGCGCTGAATCTCACCGTCAAACAGATTCTAGACAACGCGCTCCAACAACTCGACGCGTGCGATCTGGTCTTTGCTTTTGTCAATTCCGCCAGCCGAAGCGAAGGCATGCTGATTGAGCTGGGCTATGCTTTTGCGAAAAGCAAACCGATCATTCTTGCCGCACGGAAGGGCGTTAATGTTCATTCATCGACCGCCGTCGCTCATAGAATAATAGAATTTGACTCTATGAATAATTTGATGGAACAGATTTCGAAATTAGAGTTTTAACCCAGCCTTATGGAAGATATTTACAAGAAGTCCCTCGAGCTCCACAAGAAATTTGGCGGGAAGCTCGAGATAAAAAGCAAGGTCCCGCTCAAAGACAGAAATGACCTGTCGCTTGCCTATACGCCCGGGGTGGCGCAGGTGAGTATTGAGATAGGCAAGGACCCCGCGCGGGTTTATGATTATACGATCAAGAAGAACAGCATCGCCGTCGTAAGCGACGGCAGTGCGATTTTGGGCCTGGGTAATCTGGGCGCGCTCGCCGCGCTTCCGGTTATGGAAGGCAAGGCGATTCTGTTCCGCGAATTCGCCTGCATTGACGCATTTCCTATTTGTCTGGACACCCAGGACACGGAAGAGATCATCAAGGCCGTGAAAATGATCGCTCCGGTATTCGGCGGCATCAATCTGGAGGATATCTCAGCACCCCGCTGTTTTGAGATTGAGCGCAGGCTCAGAGCCGAGCTTGCCATTCCCGTCATGCACGATGACCAGCATGGCACCGCGACAGTCGTCCTGGCCGCGCTCATCAACACGCTCAAGCTTCGCGGCTCGGACAAAGAAAATACGAAAATCGTCATCAATGGCGCGGGCAGCGCCGGTATCGCTATTGCCAAGCTGCTGCTCACCTATGGATTCACGCAGCTGATCCTCTGTGACAGCAAGGGGATTTTAAATTCCGAACGGGAAGGCCTAGCGGGCGAAAAATTGGAGGTTGCCAGCAGTACGAACAAGACTGGACTATCAGGCGGACTGAGTGAAGCGCTTGCAGGAGCAGACGTATTCGTCGGCGTGAGCAAGCCGGGGCTGCTGAATGCCGCGATGATACGCTCTATGAACCCGAAGGCTGTGATTCTGGCGATGGCCAACCCGATTCCCGAGATTATGCCCGAGGAAGCACTCGCGGGTGGAGCATTTATAGTCGCCACCGGACGCAGTGATTTCCCCAACCAAATCAACAACGTTCTAGCTTTTCCCGGCCTCTTCCGCGGCGCACTTGACCGTAGGATCAAACAGTTCACAGAAGCTACCTTTCTTGCCGCGGCCGAAGCACTCGCGGCATACGTGGAGAATCCTACTCCAGAGCAGATATTGCCGAGCCCGCTTGATCACGGCGTTGCGAAGGTTATCAGTGCGGCTGTTGAGTAGAGGCAAGCCCTAAATCTTGACGACAGCACGCAAAGATGCTATTTTGTGAGGTCTTAGATGTTTCAGGAGGTGTGATGTGGCACATGATAAGGAATTTGAGTTTCGGCACTCGCCGCCCGACGACGGAACGTGCATCCTGGCGGTCAACTCGACCAAGCGGACAAAAAAGGTGAGTGATGTACTCAAGCTCCAGCAGGCGCTTGAGGCCTCCGTTAAAGAGCTTCCTTTCGCCATCGTTAGAGGAGGACGGGGAGCCGGAAGTCTATGTTCTGGCTGGCAAAGCAAAGGGCTACCTGTGTGTGCAGGCCTTGGTTCATCTCTCAGCCGATGACGAAGAAATCACCAGGATTCTCAAGCGCAGCGGGTACATCTTGGGCCTGCACCACCCGCTGAATTAGCTTGCTTCGAAGCTATCATCATCCGCCATTTTCCTCTGGCGGATTTTTTTATTTCGAAAGCGGTTTGCGCTTCGCGCCTGCCTGCGGTAGGCAGGCTTAGCCACTCACGAGCATCACTAAATATTTTCAGGAGGATGTACCCGGTCTCCTCCCGCAGAGAGTTCCTTCACAATGGGAGTTCACCCCGTCCTGGCGGGGCTCACGGACATCTCTATTAATTTTTATTTGGAATTTTGCACGGAAGGTAGGCCCATGATATACTAGATCCAATACAGGATCTTTCGAAGAAACCAAAATGACACATACAAAAACCATTTCGCTGACTTCACACAGGCAATTCGAGATAATCAACATCACCAAGCATGTGGAGACAGTAGTCACCGAATCGAAAATCAGAGACGGTGTGGCGATTGTGTTCGCACCCCATACCACCGCGGCGATTCGTCTCAATCATCACGAGCCGCTGCTCATACAGGACTTCATGAAACTGATGTACCGCCTCGCTCCCATCGAGAATAATTACGCCCACGATTTTTTCGAAGTGCGAACCAATCCCGCCGCCGCGGAGCGTTCCAACGGGCACGCGCACCTCAAGGCCTTATTGCTCGGGGCTTCCGCATCCATCCCCATCAAGTCCCACTCACTGTTCCTGGGACCGCGGCAAAGCGTGTTCTTCGTCGAACTCGACGGGGGCCGCAAACGCTCATGTGTGATCACTATTATTGGAGAATAAAATATAAAACGCCTATCAGGCGTTTTTATTATTAGAGACTGTGAGCAAAGAATGCTTTGCTCCTTTGCGAACACCTATCGTGGGGGAGGCAGTCCCGCTTAGCGGGGCGATCGGAAGGGGGCGACTCGCAGAGTGAGCCCCCTCCGAGTGTCTTATTTCATCGACAGTGTTTTAGGTGTGCCGTACAGCTCGACTATGACATTATAGATTTTTCCGTGGTCTTCAAAGGATTGCACCCCAACGCCGATATCGTTGTATTCCGGGTTGAGCAGATTCGCCTTGTGACTGGGACTTGCCAGCCAGTCTTCTAGCAGCACTTGGGTGTCAGTATAGTTGATGGCGAGATTCTCTCCTGCGTATTCATATGAGTAATCATTGACGCTGAGCCAATCCCAGGCAGACACGCCGTCAGGGGAAGTATGAGAAAAATATTTTTTTGCCGCCATGTCCGAAGCCCGTTCCATTGCGGCTAGTTGCAGCTTGGGATTGAGACTCAGTTCATCCAGGCCTGAAGAAGCGCGAATCCGGTTTGTCGCGGCGATAATCTCGGCCGGAGAAGGAGGCGTCGGGTGGCGGAAATTGCGCGCGGACACTAGAAAAACTATTGAGCTCAAAGCCAAGAAACCGAATGAAAAGATTCGCGCTCTCTGTGTTTGCGTAAGACGGGCAAGAGCGGGGAGCGGCTTTAGAAGCTGCGAATGATTAACAAAAGTCGCACCTTGCATCCCGTCTAGACGGGATGCTGCTGATTGAGACATTTAGTTTTTATTTTCTTTTTGTTTTCCGCCTCTGCGGCGGACCAGCAGAAGAGGCTGGCTTCACTGCTTTTTGTTTCTGTCGATTGCCTTTTTAGGCACATCAGCAATTTACTATATAAATTATAGCACAAAAAATGAATCTTTGCAAGTTTGTGGAAATTTGTTAAAGTAGGTTATGAGAGAATTGACTGCTCAGCTGCGAGAATCGGGTGTTTTGAAGAATCCCGCCCTTAAGAGCGCGTTTGAACAAGTCGATCGCGCGGATTTCGTACCGGCAGCGCTGCGGGCGCAAGCCTATGAGGACCAAGCGCTTCCGACTGTCGGGGGACAGACTATATCTCAGCCGTCGACCGTCGCATTCATGCTGGAGAAACTTGACCCCAAGCCTGCGAATAAGATTCTGGATGTCGGCTTCGGTTCTGCCTGGACGACTGCCTTGCTGGCCTCGATCGCGGGTGATGCGGGGGCAGTGTACGGCCTCGAGGTGCGGCCGGACGTATTCCGATTCGGCGAACAAAATCTTAAGAAATATAATTTTTCGAATGTCAGACTGCGGGCAGGCAGCGGCAACGACGGCTGGCCGGAGCACGCGCCCTATGATCGAATCTTGGTTTCGGCAGCGGCGCAGGTAATACCCGAAGCACTGGTGGAGCAATTGGCAGTGGGCGGCCGCATGGTTCTGCCTGTGGTAGACTCAGGGGCCGGACGGGGAAATGAGGGGATGTTCAATCAATCTATCGTGGTCGTACACAAACTCAAGAGCGGCAAATTGCATCAACAGAAGTTTCCAGGTTTTGTTTTCGTACCTCTGGTAAAATAAAATTTTAGGGAATATGCTGGATTACCAAAAGCCGAGAAAAAATCACACCCGTTTCAAAACGGCATTGCTTGCGCTTGTCTTGATACTCCTGCTCGCTGCCTCTGCTGCGATATACGGATATTCCAAATTGAATACCCCGCGTACCCAGCTTTCCCACGAGAAGACTTTCACAGTTCGAACGGGCGAGCCGACGCGCGATATCGCGTCTGAGTTGGAGGACCAGGGTATTATCGGATCGGCACTCGTCTTTCGGCTTTACGCGGCACTTACGGGACAAGCTGCCAAGATCCAGGCCGGCACCTTCAAGCTCGACAGCAGCATGACCGCCAAAGAGATTTTGCAAATACTGACCCTGGGCAGAAGCACGGGCAATGAGGTGCGGATTACTTTTCCGGAAGGACTTACCGTTGATGAGTATGCGGACCGGATCGAACGGTCGGGGCTTGTGTCCGCACAGTCTTTTCTCAAGGCGCAGGCAAGTTTGACAAATACAGATGACTATTCCTTTCTTGCCGACCGCCCTCACGGCCGGGACCTGGAAGGCTACCTCTTCCCTGACACCTATGATTTCCGGCGTGGGGCGACAAGCGACGAAGTGCTTCGAGTAATCTTGAAAAATTTTGATCGCAAATTAAGTTCGGATCTGCGGGACGAGATAACACGGCAAGGCAAGACCGTCTTTGACACCATCACTCTAGCCTCCATCATCGAAGGCGAGGTTGGCCGCAATTACAAGCCGGGCACCAACCTCACACAAGAAGATTTTGCCAGGCTTTCGACCGAACGGGGTTTGGTGGCAGGGGTATTTGCCAATAGGCTCAAAGCCAATATCGCCTTACAGTCCGACGCAACCCTAGCCTATGTCACAGGCCGTACGGGGGAAAGGGCGACTATTGAGGACACTAAGATCAATTCACCTTACAATACCTATCGATTCAGGGGTCTTCCGCCCGGGCCGATCAACAATCCTTCGCTTGATTCCATCAAGGCGGCGATATATCCAGCCCGGACGGACTATATGTATTTCCTATCCAAGCCGGACGGGGAAGCGGTGTTTTCTAAAACATTGGAGGAACATAACGAGAACAAGGCCAAGTATCTGAAATAACCTGCAAATTACAAGCTTGACAGGATTGTCCGTCCTGCTATAATGTCTCAAGATAAATCATATAGATCTCCAAAGACAGTCCCGACGCAAAGTCGGGGTCCCGACACTCTATAAATATCTTTATAGCAGACGTCGGGATAGGTATCCTACTTCATTGAAGGAGTAAGTCCTACCGAGGAACACGCTAGTCAGTAGTTTGTAGTTGGTAGTCTGTAGACACTATAAATACTGAGTAGTAGCAACCTCGGTGAAGCCGAGATTTTTTAATTCTAAATCCTCCACAGACTACAGACTATTAACAACCGACTATAAAATTATGCCGAAGACCAGAGCGCAGAAAATCGACATTGTCCAAACCCTGGCGGAGAATTTCAAGAAAGCCCGTGGTATCGTATTGTCGGAGATTCGCGGACTTACCATGTCCGAGACGGACAAGCTTCGCAAGCAGCTCCGCGACGGTGGAATCAAGCACCAGGTCGTCAAGATTTCCCTCTTGAAACTCGCCTTGCGCAAGGCCGGTTTTCCCACCAAAGAAGTGAAGCTCGCCACACAAGTGGCGGTAAGTTATTCCGAAGACGAGACGGCCGCCGCGCGGGAACTGAGAAAATTCGGGAAGACGAATGAGAAATTGAAGTTCTTGGGCGGATTCTTGGAGAACAAGTTTATTGATCAGGCACAGGTGACAGCGCTGGCCGCCATTCCTTCAAGGGTCGACCTTTTGGGCCAGTTCGTGTCAGTATTACAGGGCCCCTCTCGCGGACTGGTGACGGTATTGTCAGGCTCGCATCGGGGATTGGTTCAGGTATTGTCGCAGATCAAGAAATAATTTGTTTATTAATTAATTTTAAGTAAAAATACTATGACAGACGAACAAGCGAAAGTTGAAGTCCCGGAGAAATTCAAGACTGTAGTCGATCATATCGATAAATTGTCCGCGCTTGAACTTTCCGAACTGGTCAAGAC
>MFEO01000031.1:0-1797 GCA_001777585.1 Candidatus Doudnabacteria bacterium RIFCSPHIGHO2_01_FULL_50_11
AAAGCCGCGCCACACACCACGCGAAGATTATCAAAGGCCAGATCGAGGCTTTGATTAAGGCGATAGACGCCGAGGAATATTGCACCAAGCTCCTTCACCAGTCCCTTTCTATCCAGCGGTCGCTCAAAAGCCTCGATGCCCTGCTTCTGGAGAATCATCTGAAAACGCACGTGAAGCACCAGATGCAGCATAACGGACAGGGAGACCAGGCAATCAAAGAATTGATTGAGGTCTATACTTTATCTAATAAGTAATTTTCTAATTTTATGATGGGATATTATGGTTATGATCACATGTCCGGCTGGGGACTCATGGGGTTTTTCTTCATGGCCACTTTTTGGGTCCTGGTGATCGCTTTGGTTATCTGGCTCGCGCGATCGGGCAGTGGTCTTAATACAGATGGTCCTACTGATCATGCCATGGAAGCGCTACGCGAGCGGTACGCCAAGGGCGAGATGTCCAAAGAGGAGTTCGAAGCGAAGAAGAAAGATCTTTTACACTGATTGCCATGCCGAGTCTTCAAGGGACACTGATCCATGCCTATCACATACTCTATAGTATTCTTCGCACACCCGCCGCACGAGTACTGATCCCCCTTGCAGACATACTGTTCCTGGCTTGGATTTTGAAACGATTGTTAAGCTTTCTGCATTCAAGAAAAGTAAAGGAAAACATATGACCAAACAAGTGAAAATATTACTTTTAGCAGCAGTGGGAGTCGTAGCTATTGGCGCGATTTTGTTTTTCAATCAGCCGTCAGGAAATACGCAAACGAAAGGAACCGTGGCAGAAAATAATGTACTGCAAGCTGATAAGGAGATGTATGATTTCGGGACCATTTCAATGAAGAACGGGAAAGTTAAAACTATTTTTGAGATTACGAATCCGACGACAGAAATACTGACTCTCAACAAGCTCTATACCACGTGTATGTGCACCGAGGCGCGGCTTTCTGTAAATGGCGCAAGCGAAGGTCCCTTCGGCATGCCGGGACATGGCTTTATCCCTTCATTCGAGCAGAGACTGGAACCCAATCAGACAGGAGAAGTCGAAGTTATCTATGATCCGAGCGCGCACGGACCGGCGGGGGTAGGCCAGATCGAAAGAGAAATTATTCTGGAAGGACAGGGAAAGCAGCTTGCGATACTTCATATTAAAGCTAACGTCACCCCCTAATCTATGAAGTACAAAAATTTTATTCTGTTATTGCTGTTTGCAATATTGATTTTTGGCAGCGCAATCTTCTTCCAGAGATTTCAGGCCGGAGCAGATTGGCTCTGGAGTATCAGCCAGCAAGGACACATATTACTTCCGCTTATAGTCGTGTCTTCACTGGTTGACAGCATCAATCCCTGCGCCTTTTCAATACTGATCGTGAGCATCGTTTTCCTCTTTGGAATCGGCAAGACCAGAGAAAATATCTTTACATATGGCCTGGCTTACATTTTCGGGATTTTTGCGGTCTATTTTCTGATCGGCTTGGGAATAATGCAGGTATTGCATATCTTCAATGTTCCCCATTTTATGTCCAAGCTGGCCGCCGTGCTTTTGATTCTTTTTGGGACAATCAATATTCTAGAATCCATTTTTCCCCGGTTTCCGATACATTTTGCCATTCCTCACAGCGTCCACGGCAAGATGAATGAGCTAGTGAAAAGGGTCAGCCTGCTTGCAATGGTAGCCCTGGGTGCTCTGGTGGGTCTGTGCGAATTTCCTTGCACGGGCGGGCCCTATCTTACGGTCATCGGACTATTACATGATTCACAGACTTACTGGAGCGGGGCCCTGTATCTGATC
>MFEO01000031.1:1817-20922 GCA_001777585.1 Candidatus Doudnabacteria bacterium RIFCSPHIGHO2_01_FULL_50_11
TCTGCCTCTCGTTGTAATATTGCTGATTGCACGCAATAAAGGTTTGATCGATAAAGTTCAGGCGTTCCAGAGAGCAAATAATAAATATATGAAAATAGCCGCGGGATTGATTATGATTGTCTTGGCGTTCGTAATTTTATCGCTGTAATCTATGGTTTATTTTCTTTCTTCAATTGCGGCCATAACCATAATTTTTACTCTCCTCCATAAGGCAAAAATAGTTTCTGTATGCCCGATTTGCGCCGGCGTGGTCGTCACTTGGGTCGGTGGAATTATCGGATTATACGCAAATCAAAAATGGGCAGACCCGATGGTCATTGCAATTCTCATGGGTGCAAGCATGGGCGCGGTTGCGGATAAATATGGAATCAGGTTTGGCTTATTATGGAAGACGTTAACGGTTGTTCTCGGTTTGTCAGCTATCTATTTTATTATCGGGTTGAGCTTGTACAAAGGGCTCGGATTTCTATTGATCCTAGGGATTATAACGGTATTCCTGTCTAGGAAAAAATATGGTTCTGCAAATGCTAAAAACGAAGATTTATTCAAAGAATGTTGCTAATTTTATTTTTAATCATTTTTAACTAGTAAAATAAGAAAGGACGTTATATGGACAACAAAAATATACTTTATGGAATTATCGGACTTCTGGCCGGTATTATTCTTGCTTGGGTATTTGCCAGCACCGCCGTAAATAATCAGAACGCCGGTATGATGAGTATGATGGGAATGACGGCAACAAACGGTATGATGGGGAATTTAAACATGATGGATGACCACCACGACGATGACCAAAATATGTCTGGCGTTATGGAAGATATGATGTCGGGGCTTGAAAATAAAACCGGAGATGAGTTTGACAGAGCTTTCATTGATGAAATGACAGTTCATCACGAGGGCGCGATTGATATGGCTAATGAGGCTCTTCGGAACGCCAAGCATCAGGAGATCAAAAGCATGGCTAATGATATTATTTCCGCCCAAAGCAAAGAAATAATTCAGATGAAAGAATGGCGGGAACAGTGGTATAAATAATCTCAAATGCCGAATATCTACGGCACGATCCTTCATTCCTATCACGCTCTGTTAGTTTTTCTGAACAGCCCAACTATCAGGACGATCATCATTATTGTCGAGGCCGTTTTGGTTGCATGGATTTTAAAAAGTATCATGCATTCAAGCAAGCTTAAAAATAAGTAATTTGGAATATATGGATCATAAAGTAAACCAACACGGCCATGATTCCCGGATGATGTGGGTGATGATGATTGGATGTACCCTGCCCGTACTCTTGATTTTATTATCAAACCCAGGATCATTCTCGCCGTTGAGTTGGGTTGTTATTGTTGCTGTCGTGGCAATGATCGGTTTCCATATTTGGGGCATGATCAAGTCAAAACGGGGTAAAGATAAGCCCTTGGATTCTCAACCATCCGAAAATCAGAGTAAGCATCACTATAATAACCAAAGGTCGAATTAGTAATTAATTCCAAGTATTAGATTGTTATGAAGAAAAATTTTTTAATCTTTAATTCACGGCTTTGCCGCGACACTTTAATGAAAATATGATCGACACTAAAAACATTTTAAAAGTTGCAGCCGCCTGGATTAGTATAGTTTATGTGGTCTGCTATATTGGCGTGGCTCTGTTTCCGGGCATCCGTCCCGGATTCATGAGATATGCACTGCATACAGACATTGATATGAGTCGCGACGTCCTCACCCTCGGCACGTTCCTATCTGGTCTGGTGATATGGAATGTCATAGCCGTGCTTGCGGTTTGGCTGTTTGTAGCGCTGCTCAATAACATCAAGAAGTAGGGCTCTTATTCTCTTTTGTACACTATCAATACCAGCATAAATCCGATGGCACACGAAGGTACACAATATATCTGTCCGATGCATCCCGAGGTGATACGCACGCGCCCGGGGATGTGTCCGGAATGCGGCATGAATCTCGTGCCTGACAAGCGCGTCCACTCGGGGTCGGGGCATGCCGGCCATAAGGACGATTTCAACAAGCACGAAGGACACAGCACGTTGCAGTTCAAGCGAAAGTTCTGGGTGAGTCTGATCTTAACCCTGCCCGTCCTTCTCTACTCGGAGCTTACGATGAAAGTATTTGGCTGGCAGCCGCCGATGTTTGTGGGTGCTCCCTTTCTGCCTTTCGTCTTGGGCTCGGTTGTCTTTTTCTATGGCGGCTGGGTTTTTGTTGCCGGAGCCTGGCGGGAATTACGAGCCAAGCTCCCTGGTATGATGACGCTCATTGCCATC
The DNA here is from genome assembly GCA_001777585.1 of Candidatus Doudnabacteria bacterium RIFCSPHIGHO2_01_FULL_50_11. Classification (GTDB taxonomy): domain Bacteria; phylum Patescibacteriota; class Doudnabacteria; order UBA920; family 2-01-FULL-50-11; genus 2-01-FULL-50-11. The sequence continues at coordinate 4,091 of MFEO01000031.1, forward strand.
GCTATTGTGTCTGCATATGCGTATAGCGTGTACGCGACTTTTGCCGCACCCGAACACACGCTATTTTGGGAGCTCACTACCCTGATCACCATCATGCTTTTGGGCCATTGGCTGGAAATGCGGGCAGTGACAGGCGCACAGGGCGCCTTGCGCGAGCTTGCCAAGCTCTTGCCAGATAAAGCAGAAATTATTGTCGGGAATGGGACAAAAACCGTGCTTCTTGCGGAATTAAAAGAGGGTGATGTCATGCTTATCAAACCAGGCGGCAAGGTTCCGGCTGATGGAATGGTGATCGAAGGCATGTCAGAATTGAACGAGTCGATGATTACGGGCGAGTCGAAGCCGGTTGCGAAAAAGGCAAAAGATTCGGTTATCGCCGGCACGATAAATGGCGACGGTAGCCTGAAAATCAAGGTCACCCAGATCGGCGAGAAGACATTTCTTGCCGGAGTGATGCGTCTGGTCGCCGAAGCCCAGGCGTCGAAGTCTAGACTGCAGATTCTATCTGACAAGGCGGCATACTATCTTACTATCATTGCAATTACTGCAGGCCTTACGACATTCATCGCTTGGCTGGCTTCGGGGGCTGGTATTGTTACGTCAACCGAACGGCTGGTTGCGGTACTCGTAGTAGCCTGCCCCCACGCGCTGGGACTCGCTGTACCGCTGGTGGCCTCGATCTCCACGACCATGGCGGCACGGAATGGACTTTTGATCAAGCAACGACTAGCCTTGGAATCCGCTCGGAGCATTGATATCGTACTCTTCGACAAAACCGGCACCCTAACGCAGGGAGAGTTCGGAGTTTCTGAAATAGTGCCTGGGTTAGAACAGGAATACGCGGTCTTGCATTTGGCGGCATCGGTTGACAGTCATTCTGAGCATCCTTTGGCCCGTGCCATCGTCCGCGAGGCCGGCAAAAGAACTATCAAGCTTTCCGCAGTAAAGAATTTTCAGCGTTTACCTGGCAGGGGGGCTGCCGGCACTGTCAGCGGTAAGTCAGTACAAGTTGGCAACGCGGCCTTGCTTGAAGAAAATAACATTACCCCAGCGCCCGCTGTTACTCAGCGACTTGATGCATTGAGCAAGCAAGGTAAGACCATTATTTATGTCATCTCCGGGAAGAGATTCTCAGGTGCTATAGCGCTTGCCGATACTATTCGCCCGGAATCAAGAGAAGCCATCACCGCGTTGAAACAATTGGGATTGAAAACCGCCATGATCACAGGCGACTCGGAAGATGTAGCGGCATGGGTAGCCAAAGAGTTGCAGCTCGACGAGTATTTTTCAAGGGTCTTGCCTGATCAAAAAGCCGAGAAGGTGCAGGGCTTGCAGAGTAAGGGAATAAAGGTGGCCATGGTGGGCGATGGCGTCAACGATGCACCAGCGCTGGCCGCAGCCGATCTGGGCATTGCCATTGGCGCGGGCACCAACGTCGCCGTCGAGTCAGCGGGGATTATTCTGGTCAAGAACGACCCCCGGGATATTCCCAAAATCATCAAGCTTTCAGGCCTCACCTACCAAAAGATGATTCAGAACTTGTGGTGGGCGACTGGCTACAATGTCGTAGCTATTCCCCTGGCAGCCGGAGTGCTCGCTTCCTGGGGCATCATCCTTCAACCTGCCTTAGCCGCAGTCTTTATGTCGTTGTCTACTATTATTGTCGCCATAAACGCCGTCCTGATGCGGAAAAATTCTTTGACAGAATTCAAAAACTACGTCAACCCCGAGAAGCTTCTAAAAGGGATGAAGAAAACTTTTTTTATCTCACTAATTGTTTTCTTACTTATTATCCTGATTGCTGAAAATCCCCTGTTTGGCGTCGGCATCCATATTGAAAGGAAGCCGCTGTATTATAAATTGCTGGGACAAAGCGTGCCCTCGCGTTCTGACCAAGCTTCGAATGAGGCGGGAGGGTATGATCAGGAATTAACCTCGTCAGTCATACCGAGTGGCGGCATAGAACTGGCCGTAACCTGGGGCGATATCGGCAAGCAGCTGGTGAGCGCCGGCGTAATCGATTTGCCAAAGCTTGAAGCCCTTTACGGGCAGCGCGGCGGACTGGAGGAACAACTTCGAGGTTTCTTGGACGGCGCTACTTCGGGACACCTGCGCATCGACCAAGATAACGCGCCGTTTCTTCTGAATCTTCTATGGGCGCTGGGACTGGGAAACTCGAATGTTATTCTCGAGACGGGAGAAATGAGCTCTCCGCAATATGGCGCAGCGGCCAATTACGCTTCAACAGGCGGTTGGACGCTAGCGAAGGGTGATCCGATGAAGCATTTCGCAAGGCATACCTTCATGAGCCTGACGGAACAAGAGCAGGCGCTGGTAGATAGAATAGCAAGAAACATATATCGGCCTTGCTGCGATAACCCGACGCATTTCCCGGACTGCAATCATGGCATGGCGATGCTCGGTCTGCTGGAACTGGCGGCCGCACAAGGCGCAAGTGAACAGGAAATGTACCAAGCTGCGCTTGCCGCAAACTCTTATTGGTTTCCCGATACGTATCTGACGCTGGCCAAGTATTTCAAAAGCCAAGGCAAGGATTGGCCGGTCCCGGCTTCCCAAGTGTTGACTGCGGAGTACTCAAGCGCTTCCGGCTATCAGCAAATTCAAAAACGAGTCAGTCCCGCGCCGGCTGGGAATTCCGGAGGATGTGCAGTGTAAGATGGGCCCCAACATTTTGATAGACTTGAAGAACTTCCTGTATAATAGTATCTCTCAACACTGTATACAGCGAGACTGACATTCTGACATGTTTCAAGAATCAAACCCGGCACATCATCACAAGGAAAACCTCACGCCATACTTATTGACCGTGGGGTTTCTTGGCATTCTCGCGTTCGCGTACAGCAGTGGAAGCAGGCTGTTTGGCTGGGCAAGATCGGTGTATCCAGAGAAGTCGGCGGCGCAGATTTTCACAAGCATGGGTCAGCTGGTGCTCGCATCCGATAAGCCACTGGCAGAGGAAGAGCGGGGAGAGCTGAATATTTTGCTTCTCGGAGTCGGCGGCGAGGGGCAATATGGTAGCATCACACCCGACACAATCGTCATACTGTCTTTGAAGTTTGCTCGTGGTGCGACTTCTACTGCGATGTCGTTGCTTTCTGTGCCCCGCGACTTGGCGATTACGATGCCTGACGATCCGCGCCTGCACAAGATCAACGACTCATACAAGTACGCCGAATGGGGTAAACCGGGCACGGGACCCGCCGCCGCAAAAGCGGCAGTGGAGGACTGGACTGGAATTCCGATTGACTATTATGCCGTGATTGATACGGAAGGCTTTCGCGAGGCGATCGATCTGGTGGGCGGGATTGACGTCGTGGTGGATAAGCCCTTCTACGACCCTTACTATCCTGATGGAAAGAATGGATACTTACCCGACGTTGTGTTTGAGGCCGGCCCCCAGCATTTCGATGGCGAAAGGGCCCTGCAATTTGCCCGGAGCCGGCATGGTAACAACGGCGAGGCTTCTGACTTTGCCCGCTCCCGGCGGCAAGACAAAGTACTTGAGGCGTTGAGAGCAAAAATCATGGCCCTCAATCCGATCGCCAATCCGGGCACAGTTCTGAATTTGCTCAACACGTTTTCCGGACATTTCGAAGCAGATATGGAGCCGTGGCAAATGAAGAGACTCAAAGACTTGACCGTCCAAGTCCCGAAAGAGAACATCCAGACACATTTTTTGAATCCTTCCACTGGACTAGTCTGTTCCACGATCGCACCCGATACCGGCTGGTATTTGATAGTCTCCTGTGACGGCAAGACCAAGGCCGATGTCCGGCTATGGGCCGCGAATAGATTTGAAACGGAGCATGCGCAATAAATATGCACTACCCCAAGACCTCTTCCATTGACACTGATTTGAGTATAGAGTAGTATTAGCAGTCCCCTCAGTATGTACATTTTCAAGAGGTCAAGGGAGGACCCATGGACGCGAAAGAACTACTTGAGGCTCTGGTCCGTGCGCTTGTCGACATTCCTGAGGAAGCGCACGTTACGGAAAGAGTGGGCAGAGAATCTTCTCTATTTGAAGTGTGTGCGCACCCCGATGATGTTGGGAAGGTTATCGGCGCCCAGGGCCGTACGATTCGCTCTGTTCGCATCATTTTCGCAGCCATCGCGGCGAAAAACAGGCATCGATATATCATCGATGTCATCAGCCCACCCCATCCAGTTACTTCGTGACCCTTCGGGGTCATTTTTTTTGGGCAATAATATGCTCCCTCGCGGCGCGCGTGATATACTACCTGATGAACTGCGGATAATATTTTATTTGTTCTATTTATTTTGAAAAATAGACCTCCGCAGCCTTTTTAGCAAACAGAACATGAATAATCCTTTTGAGACAGCAATTGCACAACTAGACCAGGCAGCCCGGATCACCCCGCTTGATCCAAAGAAGCTAGAACAGCTCAAACACTCCGATCGCTATACCGAGGTGTCTATTCCGGTGGACATGGATGACGGCAGCCAGAAGATTTTTACAGGATTTCGCAGCCAGCACAACAACGCCCGCGGTCCATACAAGGGGGGGATTCGCTATCACGAACAGGTCAGCCTCGACGAAGTGAAGGCCCTAAGCTTCTGGATGAGTTTCAAAAACGCCGTTGTCAACGTCCCTTTCGGCGGCGGCAAGGGCGGTGTCATTGTCAATCCCAAGAAGCTGTCGCCGGGAGAACTGGAGCGACTTTCCCGCGGGTATATCAGAAAGATGTACCCAATCCTCGGGCCCCAGCTTGATGTCCCCGCTCCTGACGTTAATACCAACGGACAGATCATGTGGTGGATGCTCGATGAATACCAGAAGATTACCGGCTCTTCTTCGCTTGCCACCTTTACCGGCAAACCGATTGAGCACGGCGGCAGTCAGGGCAGGGAGGAGGCGACCGGGTTTGGGGGAAGCGTGGTGTTGCGCGAGACACTGCGCGCTGAATTGATCAAGTTGCCCAAAGAGAAAACCGTTGCCATCCAAGGTTTCGGAAATGTCGCCACTTTTTTTGCGGAGTCTGCTAGGAGCTTAGGTCTTAAGATTGTTGCGGTCTCCGACAGCAAGGGTGGAATATACCAGCCCGACGGCTTGGACGTGGGAGGGGTTGAAAAGTATAAGAAGAAAAAAGGATCGGTCACGAATCTTCCTGGAGCCAAGAATATTTCCAACGAGGAACTTCTGGCGCTCCCCGTCACCGTTCTTGTGCCGGCGGCTCTTGAGAATGTTCTTCATGTGGGGAACGCGAGGAAACTTGAGGCGAGCATCATCATCGAAATGGCAAACGGACCGACGACGAATGAGGCAGATGCGATTTTTACCAAAAGAAATGTTCTGGTCATCCCGGATATTTTGGCCAATAGCGGAGGGGTGGCGACGAGCTACTATGAGTGGTACCAGAATATACACGGAGAATCCTGGAACAAAGAGCAGGTTTTGGCGAAACTCGAGAAGCAGATGGTGCAGGCATTCCAAGATGTGCTTGAAGTTAAGAAGGCGCACGACACTACATTTAGAAATGCGGCTTATATCCTGGCCGCCAGTCGCATCATGGACGCCATGGGATAAGGAAGGCAGCTGCTGACGACGCGACTTCAAACAAGTCCCTAAGTGCGCTATGCTGTTGATGAGCGCATACTCCCTAAGGAAACAAAAAGCATGCAAAAAAAATTTCTCACTCCCGCGGAAGAAACTGAACTGACTCAAATCTTAGGACTAACGTCATCTAAGGAGCAGGTGACCAGCCTGACCGGCAAATTTTTAAGTTATGCTTCCAGCCACGGGTCTTCGGATATCCATATTGAGCCGATGCGCAACGCGAGCATGGTTCGGTTCCGCGTCGACGGAATACTTTATGATATCGTGGAAGTTTCCCTCGATCTGCATGAAGCGATCATCGCGCGGTTCAAAGTTCTTGCAGACCTTAAGACCGATGAGCATCGGATGCCCCAGGACGGCAGATTCTCAGGAACCATGGAAGCGACGGTGATAGATTTTCGAGTCTCGGTCATGCCGCTTATTTTTGGGGAGAAGGTCGCCATCCGCCTCTTAAGACAGGAGAAGCAAAGCGAATCAATGGAAGAGCTTGGTATGAACGAGCAGCACCAGACGCTCATCCAGCAGAGCCTGCGGAGGCCCTACGGCATGGGTCTGGTGTGTGGGCCGACGGGCACAGGTAAGACGACGACGCTTTATACTCTGCTGCGTTTTCTGCTTTCGGAACGCGGCAACACCTCGAATTTTTATACGATCGAAGACCCGGCCGAGTATTCGATAGAGCGAATAAATCAGATTCAAGTCAATCCCGGCGTGGGGTTGACGTTCAGCACGGCGTTGCGGGGTCTACTCCGCCAAGATACCGACGTCATCATGGTGGGGGAGATTCGAGATCGAGAAACCGCCGCCGCCGCCACGCAAGCCTCTCTCACTGGCCGGTTGTTGCTGTCTACCCTGCATACGCGAAACGCAGTGGGCGCATTGATACGCCTTGCCGACATCGGGATTGAGTCTTATCTGATTGCTTCAGCGGTCAGCATTATCATCGCCCAGCGCTTGGTGCGCCTGAATTGCACGTCGTGCCTGCAGGAATTCCAGTTTGATCAATCCGCCTTTAAGGACCTTGACCAGCAACACGGCTTGTCGCAGGTGTTCCAAGCACAGCTGCAAGAAAAGCTACGCTCGACCGGCGGACTCACCATGTACCGGGGTAAGGGCTGTGAAGTCTGTCATTACACGGGATACAGGGGGCGCACGGCGATCTTCGAGGTGATCGAGATGTCAGATACCATGCGCGAGCTGGTGCAGCGCCGCAGTTCGATGACCATCTTAACGAATCAAGCGATCAATGAAGGCATGCTCACTATATTCCACCATGGTTTCGCAAAAGTGCTGGAGGGCAAAACTACTATCGAGGAAGTACTCAAGGTTTCCATGGACTAGCCCCTTGTTATTTCCAAACCACGACTCGGCACGGGCTCCCGTCGCCGTTTTTTATTTTCAACGGAAGTGCCGCAATGTTCCACTGACCTTTCTGGATTCGGGATAGGTCAAGTCCCTCCAAGATTACGACCCCTGCGCGAAGGAGTACCTTATGAACAGGGAAACCGGGGGCGTCCGCCGCTTCTATTCCCAAGTAATCAATTCCTACCAGGTCGACTTTCTTTCTTGCCAAGATACGAGCCGCTTCCAGGCTCATGGAGACATAGTCGGCAGTGAATTTTCTCTTGTTGACGAGACTGAAGTTACGCGTTTTGAATAATATTTTATCTCCGCGTTTGGGTTCAAAGTTTATATCGGAAGGCATGATCAGTCTGCGGGCATTGACCGAAACCACGCGCACTCTGCCCACCAGCTTGCTCAAAGCGATTGCGTCCACGCCGGATTTGCGAAAAAAGAAATGCCTCGGAGCGTCTATGTGCGTGCCGGCATGCGACGATATCACCAGCCGTGACGTAGTTGCCTCTCTGTGACGTTCCTTGCGTGAGAATTTGACATCGCCGGGCCACGAGACAAGGTACGGGGAGAGCGGCAATGTTACATCAAAAAATTTCATATCTGTAATAAAGAAGTTATAGGAAGTATAACGTATTTTATGTAACGGCAGAATCGTCAGGCACAGGATTTGTATTTACAGCTTTCGCCCGACATGGTAGAGTATGGACAGTTTTGCTGGACTTGGGAGGATTTTCTTTCTCTAAGGGGTCTTCCGCGAATGATGTATGGGCGATTAGCTCAGGTGGTTAGAGCGCGTCACTGATAATGACGAGGCCCCAGGTTCGAGTCCTGGATCGCCCACCAGTGTGCGTAATATATAAGAAACATCGATATGAATACTTACTTACTCATCGGCGGATTTGTCCTAGGAATACTGATTTTGCGGTTTTCCAAGGCCATATACAAATTCATGGGTCAAGACCCTGATGCCGAACGAATGTTCGGAGGCGGACTCGGAGGCACCTATACGGCTATCCGTCTCATCGCGCTCGTTCTTGTGGTCGGTTCTATCATCGTGTTGCTAATGCAGTTATAGCTTTCCCTGTCCGATTGGTATCCTGCCCTAGGTTTACTGTTTTTATCGGGTACATCTTTATGGCCGTTAGCTCATTCTTGCCCCGTTAAATTCCTCCGGGGGCCTATAGCATAGTGGTAGTGCACCCGGTTTGCATCCGGGGTGTGGGAGTTCGATTCTCCCTAGGTCCATAGTGGTATTTAACGGGGTTAGGTCGAGTCGGTCCATCTGGGCGACAAGGCGTAGGTGACCGGTTCAATCCCGGTACGGTCCGCATATATGGATATATAGTAGAGGAAGGCATAGAGTCGCGCCGGAGCGTTCACTCAGCAAGTACTTTCCTGAACGGATAGTACTTCAGAAAAAAATAGCATACCCCAGTGATATCGAGACGATTCTACAGTACTGTAATTTTTCTCAGCGTGGTAGCAGCTTCCGCTGCTATTTTTTTTCTAGCACAAGCGGCGGATCGAGAGTCCGGCTTCGCATTGGCCCCGCATCGAGCGTTTCCAGCATCCTCCGAGCCACTGTCGCAAGCCTCACAAGTTCCACAAGTCTTAACCGATATTGGCGAGCAGGCGGCAACGGGCGAGATGGCGCAATCTCTACCCGTCCTGACTTATCACTCTATACGTACGGTCATCGACCCGGGTGACAGTTTAGGGTACGGTCTGTCAGTGTCAGCCGAGGAATTCGAAAAGCAAATGAAATTCTTAAACCACCAGGGGTATACTACCCTAACCCCCGACGATCTGCTTGCCGTACTGCAGAAGAAAGAGGCACTACCACAGAAGAGCATCATGCTCACCTTTGATGATGGATACGAGGATTTTTACACTGCGGCTTTTCCAATACTAAAAAAATATAAATTCAAAGCCACGGTGTTTATTGTCACCGGATTTTTGGGTGATGGTCAGAACCGATATATGACCTGGGAGGAGATACGAGAACTAGACCAATCAGGAATTATCAGCATCGCCTCTCATACGCAGTCACATAGTGACCTCACCAAGTCGAAAGACGCCAAGAAAGAAATCGAGGACTCGAAATCGGAATTAGAGAATTTTTTGGGGCATCCAATCATTACCTTCGTTTACCCATATGGTCTGCATGACAGTGCCGCAGTACTGTTGGTTTCCCGCGCGGGTTATGCGCTCGGATTCACGACGCAAGAAGGAACGACAATGTCGAGAGCGAGACAATTCGCCTTGCCTAGGGTGCGGATATGGGGTGGTATGCCGTGGTACGTGTTTGTGGAAAAGGTTGAAATGTTAACTCCCTAAACGTGGGAAGAGGAAAAAAACCATTTTTTGACATACTCGCGCAAAGCATGGTATAATTTTTGCATTCTGACTCGGTTCGAAATAAATACTAAAGGCTAAATGTTTTTCTTTTCCAAATCTTCCAGCACCCTCGGCATCGATATAGGCACTTCCTCCATCAAAGCGGTTCAGCTCAAGAAAGAAAATGACAAATTCATTCTCGAAAGTTACGGTCTGGTAAATGTGTACTATCCGGCCGACTCGGCTGCTAAGATTGATGTCGTTGCCCAAACCGCGAATGTTTTGAGAACCTTGTATGAGCGATCAAGATTCAGCTGTAAGCGGATAATCATGTCGCTGCCATCCAATCTTGCATTCGTTTCCATCCTGAATTTTCCCCCAATGTCGGAGAAAGAAATACAGAAGTCTGTGGAGTACCAGGCGAAAAAATATATTCCCCTACCCTTAACCGATGTGAATCTCGGTTGGCAAATTTTGGAAGAAGCGCAACCGCCCAAGACGCCGAGCAAGCTCGTAACTGCTGACGATCTTGCAAAAATGCCGGTGCTGCTTACTGCCGTTCCCAAAACAGTCATCAATAATTATGTGAGCTTGGCCGAACAGGCAGGGTTTGAAGTTGTCGCGCTTGAGATCGAGTCGCTTTCCTTGATCAGATCATTGATAGGCGAGCAAGACATGAGCAGTATATTGCTGGTTGACATCGGGGCGAAATCTACCATCTTAAGCGTCGTGCACCACGGTTATTTATGGGCTACCCGGCATTTGTCTATTGGCGGGGATACTATCACGACCAGTATCGCGCACAGCATGGGATTGAGTTTTGAACGCGCCGAGCAGATGAAGCGGACGTCATTTCAGGAAGGTCCCGCATCGCCCGCTTTCGGTGTAACTCGCAATGTCATAGAAATAATCAAGCAGGAAGTCCAGCAGATCATCCGGATAACTGAGAACCAAGGCAAAAAAATTTCAAAAATTATCCTGACTGGAGGCGGCTCGAAATTACCGGGTCTTATCGAGGAATTCAAAAACCTTTCTCCCAAGGTTGAAACGGGCAATCCTTTTACTCAAATAACTCGTAATCCGCAAGTTGTGGATCATCTCAACGACATGGCCCCCCAATTAGCAGTTTCGGTAGGATTGGCAATGAGGGCAAAGTAATTTTATAAGCTTAGACCATGGCTGAAATCAATCTTTTACAGGGCGACGGCCGCACTAAAGGCCGCTTACATGTGCCCGAAATGCCCAGGGGCTCTGGGAAGGCGTTACTCTGGGTTCTCGCCGGACTGGTAGCGCTCGAGCTTGGAGCGTGGGGCATACTCTTTTCATACAAGGGCCGCGCGACCTCTCAAGTCCTTGAGGCGGAGTCTCAAATGCAAGATATCACTACTAAGATCAGGGCCTTCGAGAAAGATGCGAATCAGGCGATACTTGCCCAAGCGGCGTTACAGTCATTTACAAGCCTTCTGGATAAACATCTTTATTGGACCAAATTATGGACTGAGCTTGGCAAAAGTGCCTACAAGCGAGCTCAGTATTTAAGCTTGCAGGCGACCATAGATAATAGCCAATTCAGCCTTCGCGGAGTAACCCCGACATACACCGACTTGGGGAAGGTGATCTTGGCGCTTGAGCAGTCTGATGGTTTTTCGCGAGTTGACCTTATCAGCACGGGGGCCGGAGAAGGGGATAAGGTTGAGGTGAAATTTGAGATTCTTGTAACGCTAAAACCAGAGGTATTGCAAAGAGCCGATGCGCAGTTGCAGCAAAGTACCACGACTCGCCCATAATATTTTACGAACCGGATATGACACCTAGTCAAAGAGAAATCGCAGGCAGAAACGGAATACTTACCGTTGGATTGATCCTGGCGCTGATCCTGCTCAGCTGGCTTTTAGTCTGGCCCGGCTATAAGGACTTACGAGCCGAACAGCAGAATCTGGCGAACACCCAAGCCATAAGAGACGAAAGAGCGCAATCGCTCAATGATATTAGTAAGCTTGTGAACACTTATAATTCGAAGAAGAAAGAACTCACGGTTATTTTCGAACGAGCATTGCCCCAGTCTCCGCAGGTGCCTCAGCTGCTTTCTGATCTAGAGCAATTTTCAGAGCAGTCCCAGATGCCCATCAGCAGCATCAAGATCACCGAAGTGGCAGAGCCTGGAGTCCAGCCCGCAACAGAAGAGACGCCGCCGAGCGTAGAAAAAGTATTTACCATGCCCAAGCTAGTAAAAGAGAAAATCGAAGTTTCGATTCTCGGCCCCTACACCAGCTTCCCACTGTTTTTAGAACTTGTTGAAAAGAATCTGCGGGTCTTCGACATCCAGCAAGTGAATTCTGAAGGAAGTCCAAGCGGCGCAAATGAAGTGCCCAAGTTCAATCTGACGATATACACGTATTACCAAGAATAATATGAGGCTCACCGTTGATAACAAACGAAAGCAGTGGATCTATCTTGCTCTCATCATAGCCAGCATAGGCGGGATGCTATGGTTGTGGTTGGGTTCAGGCTCCCCGTCTGTTGATACTGGCGCAATACAGCAAGCTTTAAATGCAACACCAGCGCCGGATCTTCCAATATCCAGCACGCTTCCCTTGGGTTCAAATTTTGATCTTAACGTCCTAAGAAATCAGAAGTATCTGGAATTGACTCCAAGCAAGAAACTAGAGCTAAATCCAGATGAGATTGGCCGATCTAATCCCTTTGTCCCCCCTGACCAGGACATCAGCCAGCCGGAACAGAAGTAACCAGCGAATATTATGCCAGCAAACGATAAACCGATCGCCCAGCTTGCCGGTTCTCAAGTCCGCAGCGATTTTGAGAACTATTTATTGCAGTCGGGCAAACTAGATCGCGACAAGCTTCTCCAATTATCTTCCCGAGCCAAAGAGGCCGGCCAATCGCTTGTTGAGCTCATCGTCGCCGAGAGACTCGTCGGGGAAGAGGATTTGGTGAAGCTAGAGGCAGAATATTTCCATATTCCCTACATTGATTTGCGCGCACACATCACACCGAAAGAGATTCTCGACCTGATGCCGCAAAGCTCTATCGCCAATTACCGTTTTGTCCCATTTGCATTTGACGGGAAAACGCTTAAGGTCGCGCTCACCGATCCTTCGGACTTGCGGGCGTTGGAGGCACTGGAATTTTTTGCTCAGAAGAAGCGCTACGTAGTGGAGATTTATTTGACATCGATCACGGGTTTTCAGCACGCGATATCGCAGGCAAAGGATATCTCGACTGAAGTCAGCACTGCCCTGGAAGATATCGCCAAGCGCGAGAAAGAATTTCAAGAGAAACGTGTCAAAGAGACAGACAAGGCGCCCCAAAGCGAGAAGATCATTTCCGCTGCGCCGATTTCCAAGATTGTCGATGTTATTATCCGACACGCCATTGAAGAGCGCGCGAGTGATATACATATAGAGCCGGGCGAGCATGACCTCCGCGTTCGATACCGGGTTGACGGTGTTCTACAAAGCTCGCTCGTCGTTCCCAAGTCGGTGCACCCAGCAATTATTTCTCGTATCAAAATCCTATCAAATCTGAAAATCGACGAGCAGCGCCTGCCCCAAGACGGACGCTTTCACATGCAGATCGACAAGATCTCAGTTGACTTCCGCGTCTCAACCCTACCGACTGTCAACGGAGAAAAAGTCGTGCTTCGCGTGCTCGATAAAACCAGCGGAGTGCCGACATTGGCGCAACTAGGAATTTTGGGGAGAAAGCAGAAAACAGTGGAAGAGAATATCAAAAAACCGCATGGAATGTTTCTCGTTACCGGCCCCACGGGTAGCGGAAAGTCTACCACGCTGTATTCTATCTTGAACAAGCTCAATCGGGTAGGCGTGAATATTGTGACCCTAGAGGATCCAGTCGAATATTATATTGAAGGCATCAACCAATCACAGGTGAAACCAGAGATCGGCATGACGTTTGCTTCCGGGTTGCGCTCGATTCTACGCCAGGATCCGAATATTATTATGGTCGGCGAAATCCGCGATGCCGAGACAGCTGAATTAGCCGTTCACTCTGCCTTGACTGGCCATCTGGTATTTTCCACGCTCCATACCAACGATGCCGTCGGGGCCATTCCACGACTCATTGATATGGGTATTGATCCTTTCCTGATCATTGCATCGCTGAACGTGGTTATGGCTCAGCGTTTGGTACGCCGATCATGCGAGGAATGTAAAAGAACATTCTCAGTACCTGCCCAAGTCGTCAAAGACCTTACGGAAGAACTGAAAGATGTTCCCGAGGACGAGATGCTTGGCGTGGACCTGAAGGACCTGCATCTTTATAAAAACGAAGGATGCGCCGCCTGCAATAACACAGGATTCAGAGGCAGAATCGGAATTTATGAGGTGGTGCCTGCAACCAAGCCCATTCAGGAGTTGATTTTAAACAAAGAATCTGGAAACAAGATATTTGCACAAGCTAGAAAAGACGGCATGGTAACGATGAAACAGGACGGGTTCATCAAGGCGCTGAAGGGTATCACTTCGCTGGAAGAAGTCTATCGGGTAACCAAGGTTTGAGCCCATAAGCTCACATGCATGGAATACATAGCCCCACGAACGATTCTATTAGTCGACCCAGACGTAATTTGGACCGGAATTTTGCGTCGACATTTAACCTCTGCCGACTATGAACCGATCATTACATCGACAGGACGCGAAGGCCTGGAAGCTATGAGCAGAGAACCTGCCGTGATTCTGCTTGAACTTCACCTGCCCGATATGCCTGGATTGGAATTCGCCCGCCGGGTGAGACTATCCCGCTCGGCGGGCGAGATTATGCTCGCCGCGCTCACTTGCGACGAGCGGCAGCAGGCCGTCGAAGACTGCCTCGGAGAGACCTTTGATCATTATCTATGCAAAGCATCAGTCACGTTGCCGGACATTCTGAGCGTGATCAGAGAATTGCGAATGCGCCTTCCCATGCCCCGCACAGTATGAAATATTTTTAACATAATTCAAATCAATATGTACAAGAATAGCGAACTCGAACTGAGCAACCTTTTAAGCAAAATGCTCCAACAGGATGCGTCTGACTTACACCTTATCGTCGGCAAGCCACCGATTTATCGCGTTCATTCGAGGCTCTTGGAAGATGCTCAATATGACGTGATGACCCCTGAGCACATAGAAAGTATCGGCGAAGTCCTTGTCCCAAAGACAAAAAAGGAGATGTTGCTTCAGCAGCGGCAGACGGACTTCTCGTATGCATATAAGGACAACCACCGACTGAGGGTCAATGCTTATTTTCAGAAAGACACGCTCGCTATTTCCATTCGTATGATTCCGAATAAGATTAAGACCCTAGAAGAGCTCAATCTTCCCGATGTGCTGAAGAAATTCACAGAATTGAAGCAAGGGCTCGTGTTGGTTGTCGGTCCCACCGGTCACGGCAAATCGACCGCACTCGCTTCAATGATAGACATGATAAACACCTCCCGTCCCGAGCATATTATTACCGTCGAAGATCCGATCGAATATGTCTTTCTTCAGGATAAAAGCATCGTCTCTCAGCGTGAAGTCTTGCGTGACACTATGTCTTTTGCCGCCGCTCTGACCGCTGCGCTGCGCGAAGACCCAAACGTAGTGATGGTGGGTGAGATGCGGGACTTGGAATCAATCTCTACAACTATAACCATCGCGGAGACAGGTCACTTGGTCTTTGCCACTCTGCATACCAATGACGCAGCCCAAACCATCGACCGCATCGTTGATGTCTTTCCTCCTCACCAGCAGCCCCAGATCAGGACACAGCTTGCAAGCGTCTTGCTCGGTATCATTTCCATTCGTTTGTTGCCACGCATTGGAGGCGGACTCATCCCGGCAATGGAAATTCTGTTTGTCGACACAGCTGTGCGCAATGTGATTCGGGAAAATCGAACATTTGAGATTTACAACATCATTCACAGTTCTGGAGCAAAAGGCATGGTCAGTCTCGATCGGTATCTGTCTGAACTCGTCAAGAAAGGCTTGACAACCTACGATAACGCGCTGCCGTATGCGCGCGATATCGAAACCTTTACCGCGCTTGTATCCCGTTGAAGGCGCCAGCCCTAGCGTCTGGGCCATCAGTTGTGTAATTTTTGTTTTTCATGGCAATCTATAAATATCATGCACGGGATAAAAAGGGAGGGCTGGTCACCGGCACTGTAGAGGCGTTGACTGAAGCGCGAGCCGCCGATATCATCGAAGAACACGGGCTTCTGCCCGTGGACTTTGTTGAAACATCAGGCGCCTCGATCTGGGAGAGTATTACTGTCCGCTTCTCTCGCATCTCCCCCAAAGACATGGTGATTTTTTTTCGCCAGCTGTCCACGCTGGTGAATGCCCAAGTGCGCATTGTCGGGGCGCTGCGAATCCTGATCCGGCAAGTGAATTCGAGAAAGTTTAAGGATCTAATAGAATCCGTCGCGGCAGAAGTTGAGGCGGGCAAAAGTTTGTCCGATGCCCTTTCTATGTACCCATCTTTGTTTCCGGAATTGTATTCCAGTCTTATCCGCGCAGGGGAAGCGTCCGGCACTCTCGATAAATCGCTCGTCTATTTGGCTGACCAGATTGAAAAAGATTATGATTTGCGCTCAAAAATCAGGGGCGCCTTGATGTATCCCGCATTCATAATTGCCATGTTGTTTATAGTGGGCACTCTGATGATGATTTTCGTAATCCCCGGGATGACAAGCGTTCTGGAAGAGGCGGGTGCCAATTTACCTCTCGCAACCAAGATTATTATTGCGACCAGCCATTTTTTTCAATCATATTGGTACGCTGTGTTCGGAAGTTTGATTGCCGCCGCAGTGGGGATACGTTATTTCCTGCGTACGCCCTCAGGCCGCTATACTATCGACGGCCTCCTGATTCACATGCCGGTATTCGGACCATTCTTGCAGAAGATATATTTGTATCGTTTTGCTCACCATCTTTCCAATCTCTTAGCGGGGGGGATCAGCATCGTCAAGGCGCTTAATCTAATCGCTGACATCATCGGCAATTGGGTCTACCGGGACATCTTTTTGGAAGCAGCCTCTGAGGTTCAGACTGGCCGATCGTTACGAGACGTACTGGAGGCTTACCCCGAGATACCTCCACTGGTCTACCAGATGGTCGAGGTCGGGGAACAGACTGGTGACTTGCACGGGATTTTGGCTAAATTATCTAACTTTTACGACAAAGAAGTTGACAATGCTATTGCCAACCTCACCACCTTAATCGAACCGGTGATCATGGTGATCTTAGGTCTCGCTGTGGGTATCATGGTTGCGGGAATTCTGCTTCCAATATATAATTTAGCCAGCAGCTTTTAAGGAATTTTGATCTCGAAACCGAAAAAAATATACATAACAAAGTCGCTTAGGGAGTCACTCTGAAAAGCAGAGAGACTCGAAAAAACAAACTATGAGAAGCCTCACGAGATCGACGCAGCTTGCACATTTATCCGGAGGGACAAGATTTGTTTTGACGAAATCTTTAACCTCACTTCGCCCCCACGTGTCGTCGGCTGGTTTCACTCTCATTGAACTCCTAGT
>MFEO01000031.1:20960-21052 GCA_001777585.1 Candidatus Doudnabacteria bacterium RIFCSPHIGHO2_01_FULL_50_11
TAGTCTCTCTCAATTCCGCCCGCCAGAAATCTCGTGATGCCAAGCGCCTAGCCGACGTCCGCCAGGTGATGACCGGTTTGGAATTATTCTAC
>MFEO01000032.1 GCA_001777585.1 Candidatus Doudnabacteria bacterium RIFCSPHIGHO2_01_FULL_50_11
CCTGCCTCAGCGAGCACGACCGGTCCTACCCCGGGTGACGGCACGGTCCCCTGGAGCTCCTTTATGGCTCTCTGGCCCACTGCCCCCACACCCGTGGAGACTGGCTGCTCCGCAGCCCAAAACACCTACACTTACACTCAGACCGGCAGCGGAACTTCCTATACCCTGACTTTCTGTTTGGGCGCATCGACTGGAGGAATCTCCGCGGGACCAAGAACGGCTACGAATGCGGGCATCCAATAATAGATGTAATTTGGATTTTGAAAAATATTAACTTCCGAGAGGGGGTGACATTCAAGAGTGAAAGCCTTACATACCATTCGCGGTAAATCTTCCGGATTTACGCTTATCGAATTGTTAGTCGTTATTGCCATTATTGGTATTTTGGCCGCCGTCGTCTTGGTCTCTCTCAATTCCGCCCGCCAGAAATCTCGTGATGCCAAGCGCCTAGCCGACGTCCGCCAGGTGATGACCGGTTTGGAATTATTCTACAACGATAACAACCGCTACCCGCTCCCTGCCTCAGCGAGCACGACCGGTCCTACCCCGGGTGACGGCACGGTCCCCTGGAGCTCCTTTATGGCTCTCTGGCCCACTGCCCCGACCCCGGCTGATCCCGGCTGCTCCGCAGCCCAAAACACCTACACTTACACCCAGGCCGGCGGCGGAACTGGATATACCCTGACTTTCTGTTTGGGCGCTGCAACCGGCGGGTATTCCGCAGGACCGAGAACCGCATCCTCAGCAGGTATCCAATAAGTGTATCGAAGAAACCTCGGGCTTAGACCCTATCGCGCGTTCCCTCAGACTTTTTTCTTTTTTTCGAGTGCGAAGGGGTAAAATAGCCCGCGGATCTTGCCAAATTTTCTAGACATAGAGAATGTGGCGAGATTCGCGCACTATTCAGAGGAAATAAAAATTAAGAATTGGAGTTTGAAATTTTCGGCCTCAAAAGACAAAAGCAAAGAGCAAAAGCCAGGTTCAGGCTTTACCCTGATCGAGCTTCTTGTGGTGATAGCAATTATCGGATTATTGGCATCCATTGTGTCCGCTGCGATCAATCGTTCTCGGCTGAAGGCGCGTGACGCGCGCAGGCTTACTGACATGCAGCAGTTCAAAACAGGGTTTGATGTCTTCTATAGTCTCGGCAGCGGCTATCCTGACAAAGCGACGTTTGATGGTGCTTACACGGGCGGCACAACCTTATCTTGTAGCGGTACGCCAGTCATAAAGATTGTACAAGACCCCCTGTACCCCTCTTTCCAATATGATTATGATGTCGCGGGGACCACATTGTCCGGATGCGGGGGCTCAAGCAATCTTCGAAATCAGTATACCATCACTTTCATACTGGAAAAAACCGGTCTGACTTATACTATGAACGAAGATGGACAATTCAATCCCGCTCTCCCGCAGTTATAATACTTAGCTGATAGCGCTCCAAGAATTTTATCAGCCCTGCCCCGAATAATCCAAAGGGCAGGGTATTTATAAAGAAATTATGAATGCCGCTATTGTATCGCTATCTTTTTTATTCGGAGCCGCGATAGGCAGCTTCTTGAACGTAGTGATCTTGCGTCTTCACGCAGGCCGAACGCTGCTCGGATATTCCGAGTGCCCCCATTGCCACCGCCGCCTGCGGCCTCAAGACCTTGTGCCCATTCTAAGCTTTTTGTTTCTGGGTGCTAGGTGCCGCTATTGTCGGCATCTCTTGTCTTGGCAGTACCCAGTTGTAGAATTTGCTTGTGGGGCGGCGTTTGCTTTGGTTGCTCTCCAGCAGGCGCCAGACTTTGCAAGTCTAAGATCATTTGTTATGCTCGCGTTGGGATTCTTCAACGCTTCTTTGTTGATAGTCATTTTTACCTTTGATTTGAAATACTATTTAATTCCCGATCGCCTTGTCGGTGCAGGCATAGTCGTCGCTCTAGTTTTGCGACTAGTCACAGGCTCCGCGTCGCCCTTGGACGGCCTATACGGTGCGGCCATCATGTCGGGTCTGTTCGGCGGATTGTTCCTTCTCTCTCAAGGAAGATGGATAGGGCTAGGGGATGTGAAGCTCGGATTGTATCTGGGGCTACTGGTCGGACTGAGCGGCTCGCTGATGGTGCTGTTTTTCGCCTATACCAGCGGGGCGATAGTTGGAGTGGCCCTGATCATGTCGGGGCGTAAAACCATGAGGGGCGTTCTCCCTTTCGGAACCTTCCTCACGCTAGCATCTTTTGTTGTTATGCTTTGGGGCGAAAAAATACTCGAATGGTACCGTCTGAACCTATATTTATAAGTTTGTTCTACTTAGGGTATACTAAGAACGAAGATGATGGCAAAGAAACAAAAATTTTCTCTCTCCAAATCCGGATTCAGCTTGGTTGAACTGATGATCGTGGTTGCTATAACCGCGGTTTTGAGCGGTTTGTTTTTGGCAAATCTGAAGCAAGGAGAGATTACCAGAAGCCTCAAGCTCGCCTCCGACACGACCCAGAGCGGGCTGAGGCTCATGCAGAATAATACTCTTTCCGGACTCGCGCACCCTTCGGGCCAGCCCCTCCGAGACTATGGTATGACAGTGGGTTCGTCTGGAACCTCATATGTAACCTTCACTGAGGCGAGAAACGCCGGAGGAAATGCCATCAATTACCAAGCCTTGGAGACGATTACCCTGCCGTCAAGAACTTCCTTTTCCAATATTGCCATCGCAGGCACATCAGTTGCGAGTCTAAGCCTGCGCTTCATGCCGCCATTTGGGGAGATCAGAATGACCGGAGGATCATACAATGAAGCAACAAGTCAGCGTGCGACTTTCGATATCATTTATTCGGGGTCTACCCTCAAAAAGACGGTGACCATTGACGGAAGCTCGGGAAGAATTGAAGTACAATAGATTATGACAAGCAATAAAAGACAATTTTCCAAGTCAACAGGCCGTAGTTCCGGACAGACGCTGATAGAGACTATCGTGGCCATTGGCTTGCTGACGACTGGTATTTTAGGAGGGTTGTCTTTGGCGGTATATTCTTTGAATTCCTCAGATACCGCCCTTAAGCAACTGGTCGCCACCGGACTTGCCCGCGAGGGTATTGAAATCGTCCGGAACGCCCGCGACACCAACTGGAAGACCGGCACGCTTACGGACTGTTCGGCAGATATGGGTGCAGGGCAGTTTTGTTATACTAATTGGCTGGACGGGATGCCCGGATTGCCTGGCAACGTCAAGTCGAGAACCGTTTTTACTCCAAGTGCCAATTCTTGGGTCATAGATAATACCGGAGGGCCGAACTTTCAGTTGTATCCAGGCGAAAACGGAACGTATCTTTATAGCGGTTCTGGATTTAATGTGTATTCCCGCCGGGTGGAGCTTGATGAAATTATCACCTCACCTTTTTCTAACAACAACCCCATGTTGACTATTCAGTCTGTGGCATGGTGGACAGGTAAGGGCTGTCCCGCCACCAACAATCCTGATTCCACGACGTGTAAAGTCACTCTTGTTGAATATTTGACCAACTGGAAAAATTATTAAATCTGGCCATGCGCACCTCCTGTAATAACCGACAAACAATCCTATCCAACCCAAGACTGGGCGCGAGTGATGCTTTGGGGTATCGGAGAGGGTTTACCGTGATTGAGTCGATCGTGGCAGTCAGTGTTTTTGCCTTGACTGTCACTTCGGTTATAGGTTCTTTCATAGCCATTATCAGAATTGACGAGAAAAGCCGGGGGATTAGGGTGGTGGCCCAGAATGTCCGGTTCGTGAGCGAATACCTGACGCGAGAGATTCGCAACGGCTACGTTCGCTATTCCGCTTACGGGGCATCAGTGGCCCAGCCGGGTCCGGTCACCGTACTGTATTTGAATGACCATACTGGGACGCCCATCGATATCACTCTTTCTGGGGGCAAACTCCGACTCACTAGAGGCGGCAGCACAACCGACCTTACAGGGAACGATGTTGTGGTAAGCTCTTTTGCTGTCTGGATTTTTCCTGCTACCAACCCATATCCGGTGGGTAGCGTCCAGCCGCGCGTGACTTTTACATTCACAATTCGCTCCAACCTTAGCATTCGGCCAACCGACCAGACCACGATTCAGTACGAGACATCCGCTTCTCCACGCTACTATGGGGGATAAATCAGACACAATCATCTCGAAGAAAGTAGGCTCATGTTTTGCATGCGCCAAGCGCTTTCCTCACTCGCAGTCGGGAGTCACATTGCTCATGAGCATTATGATTCTGGCCGCGGTCGCAGCGATTAGTTTTAGCTTGGGCGCGCTGGTGATTCGCGAGGTCAAATCTTCACGATACTTATCTCAATCGGAACCTGCTGTGTCTTCGGCAGAGACCGGGGCTGAGGCCGCCTTGTTTTTTCGCATCAGGCAGCTCAACTCTTACAATGCCGGGTGTCCGACCACCAATCAGGGCAGCTTGCCTGGCGGTTCGAGCTACGCTGTCTGTTCGAACTTTTACGACAATCCATATATATTCGCAACATCATCAACCACCTATGATGTCTTGATACTTGACGATCCAGCAAATCCCGCCAGCACAGCAGGTGGTTATAGTTCGCTATTCTTGATAGCCACATCGGGATCTGCCAGCACTGTTCGAGCGGATGCTTATGATATGGACTCATCCAATCCTACTGCCATCACCACCATCCTTAATGTGCCAGGTAGTGCGACCCTGTCTGGGCTTGACCCCGCCAAACGCTATGTGGTTTTTCTAGTACCCACTCCTCCGTCTCTCGGATTTCCCAACCCCACCGCCGGGGGTTGCGCGGTTGGCAACGGCAGCATCAGTAATTGTTCCCAAGCCGGGTCGAAGGGCATTCCTTCCCATTTCCCAAAAATTTCCTCGAGTGGATCAGAAGCAAGTTTGATCCGAAGGCTGGAGGTGCAGTTGCGAAGGTAGTACGCCTTTCTTCATTTATAATTTATGTTCTGAAGTTGCCCTAAACAAAACTTTTTACATAGATTGGAATTTGATTTTTTATATATGACATGTTCTAGTCAATGTTTTAATTTTTTAGAAAAGGTATTGCAAAAAGGCCAATCTTTTGCCCATTATATTAAAAATGGTATAATTATTAGTGTAAAAGCCAAGAAATCCGCAGATATCGGCTTTTTTTGTTAAATAAGAAGTTTTAGAGTTCTTAAGATATTGAGAAGGTGTGGATAACTCTTGAAAGAGAGTAACGGCAGGTATGAAATCCACGTCCTTAAAGCTGAATCACACTATCCGCGAAAAGAACAAGAGTTCCTGTGCGGCTTCCCTCCTCTTGTTGTCTTTGCCGAAACGCTTTTTGAGAGAGGCGATAGTGCTTATATTGTTTTCGGTAGGTCAGGACATTGCTTTACTAAAGCCTTACCGATATCCCGCAAGGGACTAATAATCGGTCGACTCGGAAGACTTTGCGCAATGCCCCCTGGCTTATTTGAAAAGTAAATAATATTAACCTTCGATCCATTACATAGATATCGGGGATTAATTGTATCAATTGAACAATGAATTTCCACCACGCTATGGATGGAACAAAGGGAGACACTTCCAAAATGGAAAAACCGATTGCTGCAAGCGCTTTGAATAAGGCTCTTGCCTTTGGGTTAGCAACGACGTTAGTGGTATGGACGTTTGGTGTGTTTATGGCTCTGCCAGCGCAGGCAGTTGACCAACATCCGAACGGATCCCTAGTGGTCTCTGGTACGACCGTCTACAAGATCATGGACGGTCAGCGCTGGGGTTTTCCTTCCGCTAATGTATTCATGTCACACGGTTACGAGTGGAGTGAGGTTGTGTCGGCGAACTCCGCCGATCTGGCTTTGCCACAGGCAGCCAACGTGATGTTCGCTGACGGCACGCTTGTAAATGATAATGGTACAGTCTTTGTCGTTTTCAATGGCCAAAAGCGTGGCTTCACCAGCGCCTCAGTCTTCACAGGCTTGGGTTTTAAGTTTGCCAACGTCATCAATGACAGCACGGCAGGCTACACCCAAGGCACAGATATATCCGATACTGCCATGTCTCACCCGGCTGGTACCCTGGTGAACTACAGCGGCACGATCTGGATGATCACCGGGACTGGCCGAGCAGGCATCCCGTCACTCGCAGTCTTCAACTCATGGGGTTTGGATTTTGCTGATGTCACTCCCGCTAATGCCGCTGATTTGGCGTTGGGCGTGGAAGCAAACGTCGGCTACCGGGTTGGCACCTTAGTCAATGATAGTGGCACCGTCTATGCGATCACTTCGTCTAACGGGAAACAAGGTTTCCCGACGGCTTCCTGCTACACTGACTTCGGATTCATGTGGTCTTCGCTTATCGCAGGTTCGACCTCCGGACTTACCGCCGGTGCGAATCTTTGCACAGGCGTGACCCCTCCTCCAGGTCCTCCCCCGGGTCCAACTTCAACTGGCAACCTGAGCGTATCTTTAGCATCTGACACGCCGGCCTCCGGCATTGCGATCAAGGGTGCGGCTCGAGTTCCGTTCACGAAAATCAATCTCACCGCCTCCGGCGGCGATGTAGTCATTGACTCTTGGGTAGTCCAGCGTATGGGGACGGCTCTGGATTCAGACTTCTCAAGCGTAGATATTGTTGATCTATCTACCAATGCGACAATCAACGACATTGGGAAGACGTTCAATTCCGACCATACAGCTACCTTTAGTGAAGACTTGACTCTGCTAAACGGCACTTCCAAGTCCGTAATGCTTGCCGGTAATATTGCTTCCTCCCCGGGTGCTGGCGATATGCCAGCTCTGGCCCTGACCGCCATCACTACTAAGGGCGGTACAGTGTCTGTGTCACTTCCGATCCTGGGAAATGGAATGACCATAAATACCGCAATCACTATCGGCACGGCGACGGTGTCCCGTGGCGCGTACTCCAACGCTACCTCTACCGCGCTGGAAGTCGGTCGCATTGCCTATAACATGTTCTCCTTCCAGGTCAATGCCGGCGCGACTGAAGATATTTCGTTCAGTCAGGTCAAGGTCTATCAGACCGGTAGCGCCAGCCTCGCGACCGATCTGAAGAACATCAAGCTCTATCGCGACGGCACCTTCTTGGCTAATGGCGTAGTAAGCGTAAACAACAGCAACTACGTCAACTTCAGCTTCCCTGCTGAAACGATTCTGAAGGGCCAGACCAACCAATACATCGTCCAAGTTGATGTAGCGGGCGGTTCTGGTCGCACGGTCCAGCTCGGCATCTATCGCACCACCGATCTTCTCGTCATCGGGAAGACCTACAATGCGGGTATCACGCCAGGCTACACCGGCACCGGCGCGCACATCAATCGCAATCCGGTCTTAGTCGACAACACAGCAACGATTTCCACGGGAACGTTGCAGGTGGGTCGCTCCTCGACTGTGGCGGCAACCAATATCACTATTGGTTCCGGACAAGTCTTGGGTGCCTTCGAATTCGAAGCGAAGGGCGAGCCAGTCCGCATCACTGCACTGACTCTCACGATCACTTCCACGACTTCCAATGGCGCGGTTGCTGCAGCTTCGCTCCAATCAGTAAGATTGGTTGATGCGAACGGCAACACGGTTGCCGGACCGACCGATCCGACGGTGACGTCAGCCAGCGTAATTACCGTTGCGCTCACTGACACGTTCACTGTTCCCGTCGGCACGAATGCCTACAAAGTTGTCGCAACCTTGACGACTAGCGGCAACTGGTCTACCAATGACACAATCTATGCCGGTATCAATACCCCGGGTTCGGCAATCACCGCCCGAGGCGAAACCACCGGCAATACCATCACAGCGACACCAAGCTCCAACATCACTACTGCCACGCAGACGGTGAAAACCGCTGGCCTGACAGTGACGAAGAATTCCACCCCGACCAACCAGTCGGTCATTACGAATTCACAGGGAGTCTTGGCCGGTAGCTGGACTTTCGACGCGACCAATTCGGGTGAAGATATCCGTATCACCGCGATTGGTATTGCGGCCTCCTCCACTGGCAAGACCAACAACTTAACCTTGAAGTGGAACGGCACAGCGCAAAGCCCGGTGAACAGCGCCCCGACGGCCGGCGGTAATCCCCGGACCACGGCGGCAACGTCCACCTTCGCGCTGACCAGCCCGATCGTTGTGACCAAGGGTACGTCAGGAATCCTCAATCTCTACATTGATGTCGGCAGCAACTCCAATGCGGGTGAGGTAAACCAGTTCGGTATTACCTCCAATGCTGCAATCACGGCTTACGGCTTGACCACAGGCAACGCCGCTTCGGTCAGCACCATCGCAAATGATGGTGCACTCCTGACCATTGCCGCTGCCGGCACCCTGACAATCACCCAGGATGCCTCCCAGCCAGCCAGCCGCTTGGTCGTCCACGGGACGTCCGGCGTCACTCTGGCGGAAGTACGACTCAAGGCGACCAATGAATCAGTAGACATTACCAAGCTCACCGTCCGAGTTGAAGACGGGACCTTATCAGGCACGGCAACGTCTACATTCAGTCAAATCGCCAAGGTCTTCCTCAAGCTCGACGGTGCAGTCGTGGGTAGCGCAAGTGGCTACTCGCTTGGTCAGGCAGAGACTCAGATCAACTTCAATCGTGGCGATCTGACCATCCCTGCAGACAGCACGGGTAAGAAACTGTCTATCTTAGGTGACGTAGTCGCTCTTGGCACAAACGAGCCTGGCACAGCGAATGCTGATATCCGGGCCGGATTGCGCGGCAAGAACGGCTTCACAGCCACAGGTAACGGTTCCAACTCCGGCGCAACAGTCACGTACACCGACTCAACCGGTACCGCGTTCATCCTCCACAAGGCTGTCCCGGCGGTAACGTTTGGCACACCCGCTGCCCACCTAGCTTCTACGGTTGTACTCAACCAAGCCAAGGTTTCGGCTGTCGGTGGCACAGTAGGTTTGTACGCGCTGACCTATTCCGTGGCGACTTCGTCCGGCACAACGGCTACTGCTTTCTACACCAAACTCACCACCTGCGGTGGTGCTTGCGGCAGTGTAGTTGACGGAAGCCAATTGTCAGCCTCGGCGAACGGAACCTATCTGATCGACGGTACAGTCACGATCAACTTGCCGGTGAGCAACAGTCAGTCTCACGGCAAGCGTTATCTGGCTATTGCCGCAGGCGGCACAGCCACGATCGATCTGTATGCAACCGTTGGTCGGAGCGGCAGCCCGACGGCAGACTCTATCTCTACGAGTCTGTTGGGTGACACTGCCACGACTGTTCTTCGGAACGTCGGCGGCAGCCCGGCCGCAGTGTTCACCAAGAACGACCAGGGCAACTTCGTCTGGTCCGACATTAACCTGGACGAGAGCCAGGCCGCTTCATCACTGACTTCACTGCAGTGGTACAACGGCTACCTCGCTTCCGGTTTAGGCGCGACCGCGACGTCAACCGCACAGGTGGTAGGCAACTAACCTCCTGGCGGAGTAGCTTCCCTGAAAGTAGGACGAGTCTTATCTTCAGGACAGCACAAAGAGCCCCCGTTTCCATCGGGGGCTCTTTGATATTCATATTCCTGGCTGTGCCCAGCTCGACCACGTCATTCTATCGAGCTGGTTGGTGGCAGGGGTTGATTTTCGTTAGGAGTAGTGTACAATTAGGAAGTTATTTGTTTTTTTCGTCCACAGACCATGCAGGATAAAAGAAAAATTTTCAGGATCGCAGGCTATGCAATAGCGGGAGCGGGGCTGGTTCTCGGCGTGTTGTGGTATTACCAGCAGCAGGGATATATTAAGATTTTCCCCACGGCAGAAGACCGGCGAATCAAAAACATTTTGACCATAGACCGTTCCAAACTCGTGGCACCACAAGGGATGACGGGCGAGCAGCTTGACTCACAAATCAAAAAGCTCGAGGAACTGCAACAGAAAGTTTTACAAAACCCGGCCAGCGCCGCCGCGTGGTTTGATTTTGCCAACCAAAAAGAGCAGCTCAACGACCATACGGGAGCAGTGGCCGCGTGGGAAGAGACACTCAGGCTGCAGCCGCTCAATTTTATCGCCGACTTGAACCTGGGAAACGTGAATCAATATTTTTTACGGGATTTTCCCGCTGCGGAATTTTACTATCTTAAGGCGCTCGAAATCCAGCCGAATTATACTTCCGCATATCAAGGTCTGGCCGACTTGTATCGCTATAATCTGAAAGAAAAACAGCATCTCTTTGAACCGACCATGCTGCAAGCAGTCGCGAAAGACTCCGCGAATCAATTGACCTACTATACGAATCTGGTTGAATTTTTTGCGAGCGGCGGCGATATCCAAAAAGCCCGGACTTACCTGGAGAATGTCCAAGCCTTGAGCGCAGAGCAGGCCGAGGAACTTAAAAGCGCCTACCCTTCGTTACGCTAAAGCTATCTTTTGGAAAAGCAGTTATGAATACTCAACTTACACTATGAAAAATCTAGAAAAAGCCTGCCTGTGGCTGGTCTATCTGGCGATCGGATTGTCGCTGACCACGCCGCTGTTCATGGGCAACGGTTTCTTCTTCCCGTTCATCACCACGAAGGTCCTATGGTTTCGGATACTCGTTGAAGTGATGGTGCTTGCGTACTTGGTATTGCTGGCGTTGTCCGATGCGTATCGTCCCCGGCTGAACAAAACCACAATAATCTTTACGCTTTTTGTGGCCTGGGTGGTGCTGTCCTCTGCCCTGGGACACAGCTGGAATATCAGCTTTTGGGGAAATATAGAACGCGGAGAGGGACTGATGCTATGGCTGCATGGCTGGGCCTTTTTCGTGGTTCTGGCTTCCGTTGTGCGTTCGGAGAAAGCCTGGAAAGGGCTTTTTGACATATCTTTGGGTATCGCCGTTTTGATCTCGCTTTTTGCGGCCGGGCAGGCCCTGGGGCTGGGGGTATTATTAAATACTTCCGGATCGCGCGCTGACGCAACTTTCGGCAATGCCGCGTTCCTTGCGGCATACATCCTGTTCCATATAGCTTTCGCCACATATCTATTTATGGCGCGCGCTTCCAAACCCTTGCGCATCTACTACGGCGGCCTCTTTGCCTTGTTCGTCTGGGTACTAGTTGCGACTGAAACCCGAGGTGCGATCTTGGGCTTCGCCGCCGGCCTAGCCACGGTCGCGGCACTATACATATGGATCAATCGTGGGAACCGCCGCGTGATGAGGCTCGGCCTCGGAGCGATTGTTGGGTTACTGGTCGTTGGGGGCGGACTATTTTTGAGCCGCAACCAGCCGTGGATTCAGAATTCTGCTAAGCTGCGCAGAATCGTGAATGTATCTTTTTCGGAAACGACCGCCCAGACCCGTGTGGCAACCTGGAAAGCCGCGTGGAAGGGATGGACCGAGAGTCCAAGAAACTTCATCTTCGGAGTGGGTTTAGAAAATTTTGGAGATGTCTTCGACAAATATTTCCCCCCGACCATTTATCAGGACGCAGGCTCGCAGGTCTGGTTTGATCGCGCCCACAATCTGATTTTCGATCGGGGGACGACAACGGGTATTGTCGGTCTATTATTATATCTGGCTTTCTTATTCTATCCGGTTTACGCTTCTTTAAAGCGAGCTTCGCAGAATTCAGTGCAGCGCCATGCAAGCATAGTTTTTGCTGGCTTAGCCGTTGCGTTCCTGATTCAGGATTTGTTCGTGTTCGAATCCATCACGACTTATGCGATTCTCTTCTTCACCTGGGCCTACTACGCCTCGATTTTGGCCGCTTCTGACTCCGAGCGGACAGTTGCGGTGCCTCGGTTGACGGGGATCGCGATGGCTGTGATCTATGCGGCAGCCTTCATTCCAATCCTGTGGTACGTCAATCTGCTGCCGGCAAGCGCCAATCGCGCGGCAGCAGTAGCAGGGCATTCCAATCCACAGGAAGATGACTTTTTCACCGTCGTCGACCGGTATAAACGGTCAATTGAGCCGGACACGTACGGACGACAAGAATACAGGGTTCAATTCATAGACTTCGTCGGGCAGCAGTTGGCGAATGCAGGAGAAGTCATTGGTCAAGTCAAGCCGGTGCTGGCGTATACCGACGAGCAGGCGGACGAGCAACTGATGGAGTATCCAGATAAGACAAAAAATTATCTGGTGGCGATGCGCAATTATAATTACACTTTCGCCGCCGACCCAAAAACGAAAATTGAGCGTCTCAATAAAGCCTTAAGTTACTTTCCGAAGCTGCAAGTGTTAAGCCCGACCCGGCCCTTAATCTGGCAGGAGGCAGGATATTCAGAATTGTATTTATACCGCAATCTAGTCCAGAGTAATCCCGAAGAGGCGGCGAAGCACCTGGAAAATTCTGAAAACTACTTCAAGAAAGCGCTCGATCTCAATCCCGCGGTAGTGGAGTCTTATCTGAATATGTTGATGTTATATGCCAACGCCAAGCAAGACGGCAAATTCGAACCCTATGCAGCACAGATGCGCCAAGACGCGCCGCGCTATCAGCGGTTAGATTATCTTTACCAGTTTTATAATATGGCCAAGAACAACACCAGCATCGAATGGATCAATTACTTTACCGGCGAGATTATTCAGCAAGATCCGGAGGATATCAATGCCTGGATTGATCGGGCATTGTCATTTGCCTATCTAGGAAATCGGAAAGAGGCGCTAGCCGCCGCAGAGCGCATCAAGTCATTTGGCGGGGATTATATTGTTCAAGCCGATAAATTCATCGAAAATGTCAATTCGGGTTACTATGAAAAAAACAAGCCGAACTAACTTATTTTTTAAGAATTCTAGAGTAGCTTACCCAAGCGTTGCGTACGCTGATTTTGTTTTTTGAACCATTGACTTAAGGGAAAATTCTTTGACTCTTTCTGCGGCTGCCATACCCATCGCCCGCCCTCGGATCGGATCAGAGAGCAGTTGCAGCACTGCTTCGGCGAGCGCGGCGGAATTCTGTGGGGGTACAAGCAGGCCATTGGCGCCGTCTTCTATGACGTCTGGGATGCCGCCCACCGAAGTCGCTAGGATTGGCAATTTTGCGGCCGCGGCCTCGAGGAGAGTATAGGGCAGTCCTTCTTTCACCGACGACAAGACAAATAGATCAAACCCTGGAAGCAGTGAGGCAGCATTTTCAGAAAGCGAGCTGATTATATGAAAAGACTTTGTGATACCCGTGTGTCGAATCTCAGTCTGGAGTCGTTCGGCATTGCCCCGTCCAATCACCACGAAATGCGTTTGGGGAGAACGGCGCACGACCTCTGAGGCAGCTTGGGCGAGGTATCTAAGCCCTTTGGTTGGGTAAAAATCGGCAATGGTGCCAACTACATTTATTGCCGCTAGGTCAGTCGTAGTAAGGAGAGAAAGCTTTTCTCTGGCTTGAGAACGTGACAGAAAAGATAGGGTTGAAAAATCGAGGCCAATCGGAATGGTTTTTATTTTCTCGTCATTGGCCAAGCCATAGCGCCTGGCGGCCAACCGATCTGCTTCAGACACAGCGATCCATAAGTCTTTAAGGGGCGCCGAAAGGCGTTCTGCAAGCCAATAGGCAACCCAAACAAGGGGCGATAGCGGTTCTTGCAATACCAGCCCATGAATTGTGAATACGACCTTGCACCCTCCCGCCAGCTTAGCTGCAATGCTGCCGAGCACGCCAGCCTTGCTGCTGTTGAGATGTACGATATCTGGACCGAGTAGGCGTATAAGATTCTTAAGCTGATTGACTGCTTGTAGATCAGAGAATGGCGAAACCGCACGTACGAGGGCGGGAACGGGGTGGAAAGGGACTCCGATTTTTTCCAGCCTAACTTTCAAATCAGAATCTTCTGTGCCAGCTGCTACAGAAACATCATATTGGCCATAAAGATGCGACGCAAGATCGAAAATGTATTTTTGTGCGCCTCCCCAGTTGGCTTGAGTGACAACCAACAAGATTGAAGGGCGTTGACCAATAATTTTCATACTAGTATACTACATGACGTCCCCCTCTTCCGCAAAAAGAGGAGTTATTTTTCACAAAATATTCAATGCAGCACAAAAAGACGATAGGACTTATTGGTGGAGGCTTTGTCGGTGGCGCGCTGGGTCGATACTTCGATCGTAAAGGCCACCCGGTCCGGGTATATGATAAGTACAAGTCGCTTGACTCAATCCAGACAGTACTTGAGCAAGATATTATATTTATCGCCGTTCCGACTCCATTCAACGGCAAGATCGACCTTTCGGCCATTGACGACGCGATGTCCAACGCCGCCCGCGCCCCGGAAGGCAAAATTGTTGTTATAAAATCCACCGTCATCCCGGGAACTACGGAAAAATACCAAGCTTCCTATCCACATCTTAAGATTCTTATTAACCCCGAATTTCTTACCGAAAGCACGGCCGAGCAGGATTTCGCATTTCCCGACCGGCAGATCGTAGGGTATACAACCCGAAGTCATCATGTGGCAGGTGAAGTGATGGACGTATTACCGACGGCGCCACATACGAAATTCGTACCCGCGACAGCGGCTGAAGCGATTAAATATTTTGGTAATAACTGGTTTGCGGTGAAAGTCGCCTTTGCAAACCAGATGTACGATCTATGTGAAAAACTTGGGCTCGACTATGATATCGTGAGGGATGCTGTTGCGGCGGACAAACGAATCGGCCATTCTCACCTCGATGTTTGGCACGGAGGGTACCGAGGGTATGGTGGTAAATGCTTGCCCAAGGATATACGCGCGATGATTGTTTTTGCGGACGAACTGGGTTTGGACTTAAAGTTATTGAAAGTAACTGAAGAGATCAATCATGGCCTGACGGGGGGAGTGGACCGTTAAATGAGCTTTGGTATGGCCCAGCCGGTTTCTCTTTCCGCCAGTCTGTCGTTTATGTCTCTGGCGGTTTTGTTTTTCTGACATGTCTATTGCTGTAACCGGAGGCGCGGGATTTATCGGTTCCGCCGTTGCACAGAAGCTGCACTCGCGCGGAGACGATGTTCTCGTCATCGACAACTTTAACCAATATTATAGCCCCAAACTCAAGGAAGCCCGGGTTCATTTTCTGCTTGGCGATAGTGTTAAACTGGAGCGCATCGATATCACCGACTATGAAGCAGTGAAAGAGGCCTTTCGTAAACACAAGGTTAAAAAAATTGTCCATCTTGCAGCACAGCCCGGAGTGCGCTATGCGCAGAAAGCACCGGAGGTTTACGAGCGGAACAATGTGTTGGGTACACTCCAAGTTGTCCGCGCGGCAATCGAGAGTAAGGTTGAGAATTTTGTTTTCGCGTCGAGCTCATCGGTTTATGGTTTGAATAAAGAATTTCCTTCCAAAGAGAGCCAGCCTGTGCAAACCCCTGTTTCTTTATATGCTGCGACAAAAATCGCGGGGGAGAACATTCTCCACGCATATGCGAAGATGTTTTCACTCCCTGTAACGGTTCTGCGTTTCTTTACCGTTTATGGTCCTTGGATCAGGCCCGACATGGCGCTTTTTATTTTTGCACAGCGTATAGCCCGCGGTGAGCCCATCCCGGTCTACAATTTCGGCAAGAGTGCCAAAGATTTTACTTATATAGACGACATTGTTTCCGGAGTGATCTCCGCACTTGATCTTAGGTTTGTTTTTGAAGTAATCAATCTGGGGAATGCAGTACCTGTTCAACTGATGGAGTATATTGCGCAGCTGGAAAAATATCTCGGCAAAAAAGCAGAGAAACAACTGCTTCCCGCGCAGCCGGGAGACGTTAATAAGTCTTACGCAGATATTCAGAAAGCCAAGGAACTATTGAACTACGATCCGAAAACAACAGTATCCGTAGGCGTCGCGCAGTTTGTGGAGTGGTTTACTAAATATCAAGACCCCCTGGGACTGCTCGACATGCGCGAGCAATAAGATGAAAATATGAGACAGATCTTAGTATTTTCCAGCGCGTATTACCCCGCAGTCGGCGGCGCGGAGATTGCCCTTGCGGAAATCATGCGTCGTACCTCGGATGAGTATGTGTATACTATGCTGACGCACAGGATGAATCGCAACCTGTCGCCGCATGAGTTCGTTCACGGCGTGGAGGTCTGGCGACTGGGCTGGGGAACGAAATTTGATCGTTTATTCGTTTTTCCACTTTTGGCGTTCTGGAAAGCCCGCAAGCTTTTGCGGAGGCGGCACTTTGATCTGATGTGGGCAATGATGGTTTCATATGCTTCTATCGGCGCCTACTTCTGCAAACTTATGACAACTTCTCCGCCTTTATTACTGACCTTGCAAGAAGGGGACCCAGAACAGCATTTAGACCGGGGCAAGCTGGGCTTACTTGGATTTTGGTGGAAGCGGCTTGTACACGGCGCGGATTATATCCAGGCAATCAGCAGCTATCTTGCTGATCGCGCTGTGAGCTTGGGTGCTCGGGGCAGGGTGGTGATTGTGCCCAACGGTGTCGATGTAGAGCATTTCAGTCGGCCTTCCGACGTGTCAGTCGCTCAGAGGTATCGTGCTTTTTTTCAAATCACCCCCGAGCAGCGGGTCGTAGTGACAGCTTCTCGGCTGGTGCCGAAAAATGCCGTTGACGTCATCATCCGTGCGATTGCCTTATTGCCTCAACAATATCGTTTACTGATTATGGGCGACGGACCACAACGCCCTGCTCTTGAAATTCTGGCCAAGAATCTTCAAATCGAAGAGCGAATCTCTTTTGTTGGCACACTGACTCATGCTGAGCTGCCCGACGCCCTCCACGTCGGATCAGTCTTCGTCCGGCCATCACGCTCGGAAGGCTTGGGCAACGCATTTTTGGAAAGCATGGCGGCTGGTCTGCCGGTAGTGGCGACAAAAATCGGAGGCATAGCTGACTTCCTCACCGACGGACATACAGGTCTTGTTGTATCGGTAGACGACCCGCGCGACGTTGCGCAAAAGATCGAGAGGCTGTTCAATGATAAGAAATTGTATCAGTCAATTCAAGACAATGGGCTCGCCCTGGTCAAGCAGCACTATAGCTGGGACTCAATTGCCGAACAAATGCAGCGCGTTTTCACCGAAGCATCGCTTCAGCACCCACAAGTATGAAAATCTCAATCGTAATCCCCATATATAACGAAAAATCCACTATCGCGGAACTCATTGCACGCGTAGAGAGGGTTCAATTACCCGGTCACGAGAAAGAGCTTCTTCTCATTGATGATTGTTCAACCGATGGGACACGCGAGATTCTCGCGCAATGGGAAGGCAAGCATCGAATAATTTATCATAAACAGAATGCCGGCAAGGGTGGGGCGGTAAAAACAGGCATTGAGCATGCGCTGGGAGAAGTGGTTATTATTCAGGATGCGGATCTGGAATACGACCCGGCCCAGTACCCACTTCTACTCGGTCCAATTTTTCAAAACCTTGCCGACGTCGTCTACGGATCGCGATTTGTCGGCGATTATCCCCACCGGGTATTGTATTTCTGGCATTATTGCGGGAACCGGTTTCTAACGCTTCTATCCAACGTTTTTACAAATCTGAATCTTACGGATATGGAGACAGGGTATAAAGTTTTCCGGAGAGAGGTTCTTCATTCATTTACTTTGGCAGAGAAGCGGTTTGGTTTTGAGCCGGAGATCACTGCTAAAATTGCGAAACAGAAAAAATGGCGGATCTATGAAGTCGGGATCTCATATGCGGGGCGAACCTATGAGGAGGGCAAGAAAATCTCTTGGCGGGACGGCGTGTGGGCTATTTGGTGTATTATTCGTTACAATATATTCAACTAGCTTGTTCTGGACATTTGAATCACAAGATGTTATAAGATTGTGTTAAGAGACGGTTGGTTGTTGGAGGATATGGCTATCAGTCCGCATCTCTCAACATCAGCTGATCTTTACGGATGTAGAAAGTAGTAAAGGAGGAAACTGCCTTGTTATCCATCAGAAGTCTGTTTTCGTCGCCGCGGGTAACCAGCACGCTCACGATTGCCCCTGGCTTTTCACAGGATATGCGCCGGGATGCTTGGGTACTTCTCGGTGATACTGACGACCCGGTAGAATTTCGACCGGATGATCTTCGACTGGTACGCTTCCCCAACCTGAGTGAAATCATCGACGAGGAAGGAAATGTTCATCCAAGCGCGTCCTCTGATGGCAATTTCGGCCAGCGGCACGGGGAAGCGCTAGTCAAGAATCATCGCTTGATTTCGACCCAATGGCTTGCCATGGTAGGCAAGCGCGGGGCCATACCCCTATTGGGTACTCGCTGGCGCCATTATCACCATCAACGTATTGTGCTACCCTGCATTGATTTCAGTGAAGGCAGGTGGCGAGTCAATTTCCAATGGCTCGTGGACCTTCGTTCCAGCGCTTGTTATCTTCTATGTGACTCGACAAAGCATAAGCCCTCGATCGCATGATCGTTGGGCTCTTTTTTTCGGTAGCTTTCAGTCTGGGGTTCTGCTATGATTTTGTTGCAAAATGCTTCCATTGCATCGTAAACAGCTTATCAGCCTATTCTTTCTGGCGTTCGTACTGCGTCTCGCCTTGTTTGGGTTGCAATATTACCATGCGGGATCTATGCAATCCTCCTTTGCGGGGGACAGTCAAGCTTATCTGCAATTGGCTCGAAATGTTTTTTCAGGAAACGGTTTTTCCGAAAGTACATCACCACCCTTCCTACCCGTCGCCGGCCGCATGCCGCTTGTTCCTCTCCTCTTGGGATTGTTCCGGGGATCATTGCTTTTATACCTTGTATTACAGATAGCAGTCGCAAGCTTCTCCGTGCTGTTGGTATATTACATCGGGCGTCGTACATTCTCTGAATCAGTCGGATTCTGGGGCGCGATCTTGCTGGCTTGCGATCCTTTATCAATCTATCATAGCAGCCAGCTGATGACAGAAACGTACTTTACTTTTTTTCTGCTTCTGGCCGTATATTTTTTTGTGGAATTTAGAGATTCAGGACGGTTGTCCAGCGCAGCTTTCTCTGGTTTAGGTATTGGCCTGGCTTCCCTGGCTCGACCCATAGGTCCGGTGGAGGCAATATTGATTGTTTTCGGCTTTTTCTTTTCAATGCGGGTACGATGGCGAGAAAGAATCGCCGGGGCACTGATTTGCCTGTCATTGTTCTGTGCGGTCATTGCTCCCTGGCTCATACGCAATTATCTGACTTTCGGAGCCTGGTCGCTCTCGTCTCTGCCCTCATACAACCTGTATTGGTACAATGCGCGCGAATTCTACGCCAAGCAGAATCATCTCAGCTCTGAGGACGCAAAAATCCTGTTTCGCCAGTGGGCGAACGACGCCCAGGCAGCACCAGCAAACGAATTGGTGATGGCTAGATGGTACAAGAGAAAAGGCATGGAGATTATCGTTCCGAAATGGGCCCCGTATTTACGTTTCCATATTATTAATGCGGGCGCCGTATTCCTTAATACAGGCATTTCTGACATTTTGCGAAGTTTTCAGAAGAGCGCAAATGATTTGAACATGACAGCCATTTTCTCTCAGGATACAGCTGGAATATATAATTTCATCCGATCATATCCGTGGCTTGTTGCGGGGAAGGCTGTCTTGTTCCTGCTTTACATACTCCTTGCGGTCGGTTTATTTTTGCAGAAGAAAAATAGCCGTTTTGCGTTTGCATTTTTTTTGATGATAGCTGTCTCCTTTGCCTTAACAACGGGTGCCGTAGCAGAACCTAGGTTTAGGGTCCCTGCAGAACCTCTCCTTTTGCTTTTGTTTGCTCAGACCGTCGCCACATTGCTCGCTGGGCCGCGTCTGTCTCAGATCATAGAAGTCGCGCCGAGAAAGGACAGGATATGAAAGTGGTTATCGCATCGGGGACGTATCCTCCCGAACTGGGCGGGATGGCGACCTTTGTAGAAAATTTCGCTCGCAGGCTTCATGCGCAAGGGATCGAGGTATCAGTGGTGGCGTATGGGAAAGAAGACAGTTCTGTCAGCCAACCTTTCCTGGTTAGAACGGTCAGGCGTGGCCGATTTGTCTTCATGCGTTACTTAAGGTATCTCCTTGTATTATTTGCTCATGCTAAGAAAAGCGACCTTGTGTATGCGCAAGACTTGGTCAGCAGCGGCTTACCTGCAGCGTGTGTTTCATTGTTGGTCCGAAAGCAGTTGGTAATTCGTCTGGGTGGTGATTTCCTTTGGGAGAAACGTGTCGAGCAGGGGAAGACCCAAGCGCCCCTGCGAATTTATTATGAACAATCGAAAGACGCGATCGAGCAATTCTATCTTATGCTTTATCGATTTGTTCTGTCTCGTGCCAGGTTGATTATCTTCAATACCGAATTCCAGGCCGGACTATACCGCCGTTACTTTAAAATCGCGGCGGATAAAATCTCGGTTGTTAATAATCCTTTTGTTACTGTTAGTATTCCGCGGAGTGAGGTCAAGAAAAGAATCGTCTACGCCGGACGATTTATTCAGCTGAAAAATATTGAGCTCTTGCTGAAAGCCTACGCACAGCTTTCACCTCAAGCCAGACTGGTGCTGATCGGCGAGGGACCTCGGCATGATCAGCTGGCCGCATCCGCCTCGGCTCTGGGAATTGCTGATCGAATTGATATTCTGCCACCCATGAATCGGGAAGCCCTGCTGCGATACCTGGCGGCAAGCCAGCTGGCAGTCGTTCCCTCACTGACAGAATTAAATCCTAACTTGGTCCTAGAGTCTTTGAGCGTCGGAACCCCCGTACTGCTATCTAGTGAGAACGGTTTACCTCCCACTGTCCGTCAGCATGTCCAAGAATTTGATCCGACTAGTATATCGTCTTTGAGAGAGGCCCTTCGTGAAGCTCTGGACCCGATCAAAGATACCCGGCGAGCTGAGGATTGGCGGCACATAGAATATGCATTCACCTGGGATGATCTCACCCAGCGACACCTTGAATTATTCAAACAGCTCGTAAAATGAGAATTTTAAACATTGGCTTGGACAAAACACTTGTGGGCATACCGGGACCGGGCGACGCAGTTGATCGTCACCGGGAGTACGGTCAACACTTGGACAGCCTCGATATTATCGTTTACACGCGCCGTGGCGAGACCGATCGACCGTTTACTATCGGCAGCAATGTAACTGGGTATCCGTCCAACTCACGGAGTAAGACCAGGTTTGTCCTTGATGCGTTCCGTTTAGCTTCGAAAATTCATGAGCAACATCCTTTTGACATCGTGGTTGCGCAGGATCCGTTTGTCCCGGCTTTAGTGGGATGGTGGCTCAAGCGCAAATTTGGGTGCAAGCTTCAGATAAATTTTCACGGGGATTTTTGGGATAATGATTACTGGCTGCACGCCAGGTTTCTTAATCGATTACTCCTACCGCTTAGTCGTTTCTTAGTTTCGCAAGCAGACGGCATACGAGTGATGAGTTCAGGGATAAAGGATAAACTTGTTCAGGCAGGAGTTTCTAATAGAAAGATCGCAGTATTGCCAACACCCGTTTCAGACTCATTTTCTCAAGTCGACCCGAATCTGGTAGCCGCATTGAGAAGCCGCTATGTGGGAAAAAAAATTATACTCTATGCCGGCCGTTTTTCGAGAGAAAAAAATCTACCTTGGTTACTAGAAGTCTTTTCACAAGTACTCAAA
>MFEO01000033.1:0-6206 GCA_001777585.1 Candidatus Doudnabacteria bacterium RIFCSPHIGHO2_01_FULL_50_11
GTTGGCGCTGGCTCTGGCAGCGGGCGCTACAAGTCCGGTATTGCGCTGGACAGGAGTGGTGAATGTGGTTATTTCCATTGTCGGTTTTTTGGTTTTTGAGTGGTATGCCGTGGACGCATATATTCAGTATTCTCCTTCCAGCAAATTTTTTGCGGCCAATCAGGTATTGGCTTTCGTATTGCTCTTTTCCGTATATTATAGCGTCAAGACTGTCCGCGGATTTTATCTGAAGCGGTAATTTTTTTTCATGATTGCCGCTTTCAAATTTGAAACTTTGAAAGTCTGGATCGTGCTCGCGGCGCTTGTGACACTTTTGGTAGGTTACGTTCATGTCGCAGTCCAGCAGGTCATCAGCAAGACGCTAACGACCCGCAGATTCAGCTTACCCAAGACGCTGCTGTTGCCTTGTCTGCCGGCAAGTCAGCTCTGGCAGTTGTCCCAGCCGGAGTGCCGGTTGATATCGCCGGTAGCCTTGCACCCTTCATGACCATATACGACGACTCGGGCGTTCCAATCGCTTCCTCAGGGCACTTAGACGGCGCACTTCCGAGGCTGCCCCAAGGAGTCTTGGATTATGCCCGAGCTCATGGCGAGAATCGAGTAACCTGGCAGCCCCTGACTGGCGTTCGGGTTGCCGCGGTAGTTACGCGCTATAGCGGTCAGGCTTCAGGATTCGTACTCGCCGGAAGAAGCTTGCGGGAAGTCGAGGCGCGCGAGGGCCAATTGGCCATGTTCAGCCTTGCCGCCTGGGCCGGCTCGCTTGTATTGACCTTGATCTTTTCGTGGGTTTTAAGCTTGCGGAAAACTTGAAGTGGTTCGAGGCGCGCGCATTGCCCAGTTATTAAAAAAAATATAGACTGAGTGCAGACTCAGTTTTTATTGTGCTGGTTTGAACTGTATTCTTCCGCTCTTGATAGAATGCACAAGAAACCAGAAAAGATATTTTTGTATG
The DNA here is from genome assembly GCA_001777585.1 of Candidatus Doudnabacteria bacterium RIFCSPHIGHO2_01_FULL_50_11. Classification (GTDB taxonomy): domain Bacteria; phylum Patescibacteriota; class Doudnabacteria; order UBA920; family 2-01-FULL-50-11; genus 2-01-FULL-50-11. The sequence goes on from MFEO01000033.1 coordinate 953, forward strand.
AAGCTATCGACAAAAAAGAATGGATTTCTAGGCGCAGATCAGACGGTCAGCTATGAGGCCAGTTACCAGAAAGCAAAAGCCGTAATCATACCTTTCGGAATGGAAAACCATGTTTCCTATGGGGAAGGCACCCGCCGCGGCCCGCAAGCGATAATCAACGCCAGCCACCAGATCAATGAGAATGACGAACAAACTTTCAAAGCAATATACCGGTGCGGTATAGCCACGCTTACACAGCCCCAAGTGCCGAAAAAATCAACGACTGCTCTGAATTTGCTGGCAAAGATAACCCAGCAGGTACTAAAAGATGGAAAATTTCCGGTGATTTTGGGAGGCGAGCATGCGTTGACTCCTGCCGTGCTCTGGGCAGTGTGTAAGAAGTATTCTGACATAAGCGTCTTACATTTTGACGCTCATGCGGACCTGCGAAGCCAGTATGAGGGATCGATATATAGTCATGCTTCGGCCTTGAGAAGGGTGTTGGAGACTTGCCCGGTACAACGCCTAGTCCAGGTGGGAATCAGATCCGTAAGCGAAGTGGGAGATGAGCTCGGTTTCATGAGGAGAGAAAAAAAAAGGATCAAAACTTTCTGGGGCTGGCAAGACCCCCCTCCTCAACGGGTGATCAAAGCAATTTCCACGAAGAACGTCTACATCACATTCGACGTTGACGCGTTCGATTCTTCTCTTATGCCCGCGACCGGCACGCCGGAACCGGGCGGATTGCAATGGTGGCCGACTTTGGAAATTTTAAAGGCTGTTTTTGCTGCTAAGAATGTTGTGGGGGTAGACTTGGTTGAACTAGCGCCGATACCAAGGTTGCACGCTCCTGATTTTCTGGCTGCGCGCCTAGTCTATAAAATGATTGGATATAAGTTTTCCGGCACGAGAATTAAGGCGATCTGAAGATCATAGCGCAAGCAAGGAGGAACACAAATGATGGACTTGGTGTTTTTTCAGATTCTGGGCTACTGTGGCTTGATAGTAGTGCTTAGTGTTGTAGCCTTGGGTTTTCGGAAGGTTTACCTCGAGGAGAAAGCCAAAATTATACGGCACCCTCCTCCGACATACTATAAATTTGATTGACAGTTAGCCCAGGCGACTGTTTTTTTAAACCCCTACCTAGTTTTCTGGAAAGGGATTTACTGTGGGCTTGATTTATCCGCCCAGATCTGATAATATCGCTGGATATTACACAGGAGGAGTTATCATGGCCACAAACAGGGAAGCCTTGAGAAATTTTCTGGGCCCGGCGGATATGCAATACAACCTCATGCAAGACTTGGAGCCATTCTTTGCGATAGCGGATGCGGGTGTCTATGTTCCGGCGAAAGCTACTCTCGGGCTTTGGAAGGAGGCAAAGTACGCGATCGAATGTTTGGGAATACCAGTCACCGAACTGATTTACGTGTCGTGGAGCGATCCGTTGCCCGAGCGCCCTGATTGGATGAGTGACGAAGGATATGCGCACCTGCAGGAACTGGCCAGACGATACATCTGGGGCGACACCGATGACTCGTTCCATGATCGTCTTACGAGGCTGTATTACCGTCAATATATATCAAGCAGGACCAATACGCCGCTCCGCGACGAGCTTTCACAGACCATCGACCGGGACCTCAATCCTGTTCTGCGTGAAAGTCTTGCGCAAGGCCTTCATGATCAGTTACGGATGAGTTTTTCCCTAGCGCTTGAGTTCTTCTTGAGCTTCGCATGCGCCGGACAGACGACCCTAGTCGAGCGTCTCCGCCCCATCGTCAGGCTGCTGCCGAAAGCCATCCCTCTGGGCGAAAAGAAAGACCAGCCAGGTAAGTGGCTCTTGCTCGTCGCTTAATATCTCCTTCTGGGAGATTTTTTTATTTCTTCGACGGGGGCTTTGTTTGGCCGCCCCCTTCGACAACTTCCCCCACAATAGGAGTTCGCGACCAAGACAAGCTTGCGTCGCTCACAGACATCTCTATTTTTTTTGGAAAAGTTTTATCCCTCGATTCCCAAAAGGTGCGCAAGTTCTACCCTTGACGGAGGGGAGGAATTGATGTATACTTACGATCTCCGTTGGTTCGTTCCGTTTTTTCGGACGACAAATGAGTGCTGAAGGAATTACAGTCCAATCCGCGCTCATGCGGATTAAGCATTCATAGCCCGATAGCAGTCATGCTTTTGGGCAAACGATAATTCATGAACGATTTTTCAGCACTTCCTTTGGCCACAGGGGTGAAAGCTAATCTTTCCCGGGCCGGTTTTGCCACGATGACTCCAGTACAGGCGGCAACCATACCCCCTGCGCTCGAAGGAAAGGACGTGCTCGCAACCGCGCAGACCGGATCTGGCAAGACCCTGGCTTTTGCCATACCCATCATCGAGCACATAATCCACACTAAAACTCCGGGGATTCTTGCTCTAGTTCTTCTTCCTACCCGCGAACTTGCTATGCAGGTATACGAGACCTTCGGCAAGGTGGCTTCCAAGACCGGGATTCGCGGAGCACTCGTCTTAGGCGGAATGTCCGAGCATACTCAGCTACAAGCAATCCGCCGGGGCGCCCAGCTTATCATCGCCACACCCGGGAGGCTGGAAGACTTCATCAAGCGCGGCGCCGTATCTTTGAAAAGCGTCCATATACTTATCCTCGACGAAGCCGATCGCATGGTAGACATGGGGTTCCTGCCGCAGATGAAAACTATTTTGTCTTCTCTTCCCTCCAAGCGGCAGACGATGTGTTTCTCCGCAACGCTTCCACCGGAAGTGACACATCTGGTACACCAGTATTTGCACGTCCCTACGCGCGTGGAGATCGGCTCCACCACTCGTCATGCCGACAAGGTTCGACTGCAAGTCTATGAGGTTGCTCGCGAAAGCAAATTTCCGTTGCTTCTCTCGCTTCTTGAGTCTGAACCCGGCACCTTTCTTATCTTCGCTCGTACCAAGCATGGCGCTGACCGGGTTGCCCGGGCGCTCGTTCAGGCCGGGGTTAATGCCGCGGTCATACACGGCAATCGCACTCAGGGCCAGCGCGTCGCAGCCCTCACAGGCTTTCAATCCGGCAAGTATCGGGTGCTCGTTGCCACCGACATCGCGGCCCGTGGCATTCATGTTGACAATATTGCCCACGTGATCAACTTTGATATGCCCCAAGTGCCGGCTGACTTTATCCACCGCGTCGGCCGCACAGGACGCATGGAAAGTTCCGGCACTGCTTCAACATTTGTCACACCCCAAGATCGGGGTGACCTGCTTGCAATAGAGAGGATGCTCAAGGCGTCCATCCAGCGCATGGCGCTTCCCGCTAATCTTCCGCAACCCAGACCTTCCACCCAGCTTGGTGCACCCACCAGGCGCCACTTTCAGCGTACCAGCTATGCAACCTCGCGGTACCCCTCCCAGCCGCACCCGCTGGAAGCCCTGCAAGAAAGAGGTAAGGGATATCAAAGCCGCAGGAGAGCTGGTGGCGGTGGCAAATATCGCCACGGCCGAGGGGATGGCCCGCATTCCCGCCGATTCTCAGGAGTGCGGGAAGTATAAAATTTTTCAGAACCCGATTTAGAGTCCCTTCTCTGGCGAAATGGTATACTATATCTAGGTGATTCTTAATTTTAGTAACATGGAAGACCAAAAAATGTGTACCGAGTGCGGCCACAGCCGCGAGATGCACGAAGGCGGCACTTGCAGCGTTGACGGCTGCAACTGCCAAACCTTCACCGAATAACAAGATTGCAAAGAACCCGAAGCCCAGGCTACAGAGCCCGGGCTTTTTTTGTAGATAAAGTTGGCTGAAAAAATTCGTTCAAATGTGGTATGCTATAGGGTAGAAGAAAGAATAAATTAAACCCCAGTCTATCCAATGGTCGCTCCGAACAAAGTTCACATGCTCCTAGCCGACGACGACCCCCTCCTGCGCCGCCTCATCGGCGGGGCGTTTGCCAAGCGCGGATTTGACCTAATCTATGCCGCCGACGGCAACGAGGCGCGTGAGGTCACACGCCGATTGAAGCCGGACATAGTATTGCTCGATTATCGGATGCCCGTGTTCGACGGGCTGAAGACCGCCTCATATTTGAAGAAAGAGCCGGAGACGAAGGACATCCCGATTATTTTGCTCACCAATGAAGACTTTCCTTTGGAAGGGGAAAAATATTTAAAAGACTTGGGAGTAGATGACTATGTACACAAAGGCGCCGACTTCGAGGACATCCTCGATAAGGTGAAGCAGGTAATGAAGGCCCATGGCCGCGATATCGACAGCCTGGTGGGCGGAGCCAAAGCTCAGTCAATTGCTCCTCAATAAAATGTGGTATACTGGGGCCGAGTAAACTTATTCCAAAAATATGAAAGGCTACGTAGAAAATATAGAACGTCAAACTGGCGAAAATAAGAATTTTCGTCGCGTGATCTATACCGCCAAGTTCAGCCAGCTGGTCCTTATGCACCTTGGCCCCCGCGAGGATATTGGCGATGAAGTGCACGAGCTAGACCAGTTCTTTCGGATCGAGTCAGGGACAGGGAAGGCCGTGCTCGACGGTGTCGAACACGCGATTGCGGACGGCACCGCCATTGTAGTGCCCGCAGGAACGCGGCATAATATTATCAACACCTCTCCATCAGAACCACTCAAGCTCTATACGATATACTCGCCGCCCAACCACCGCGATGGAGTGGTGCACGCAAGCAAGAGCCAAGCGGAAGCCGACGAAGAACATTTCGACGGTACTACCACAGAATAGGAGGAATCTTGCAAAATGACAGCCACGAAGGATGTTTTGCTCGCCGAATTTGAGCAATATCTTACTGAACACAAAGACGAGCCTCCAGACGAAAGAGCACAGCTGCTTGGTCGCCGAGAACTGAAAACAGCTCAAGAAAGTGGCTATCGCACAGAAGGCCCGGAAACCTATGAGGTAGTTCAAAATCTGAGCGAACCTGACGGAGAACTGTACAAGATTTCCTTTGATCCTTCGCTCCTGCCTCTGGCGATAGTCGAACTGCATTGGGCTCGTTCAATAATTGTCGCGGCCTTGGAAGCCTCTTATCCCACGCCCCAGTTTGTTGAGCCTCGCAAACAGACGTTCCTGCAGCTGCGCATGCAAATGGGTTTTCTGCCAGAAGATATCAAGGGCTCGATCGTGGCAATTGAACGGTACACAGAGATCACCCTGGGGACCACCTTGTATGATCTGCCGCAGGAAATACACGACTGTCTGGTCCGCCTTGACTTCATCAGGGTCCACCACGAAAATCAGGCTCGGAAAGCGCTGGA
>MFEO01000033.1:6276-6418 GCA_001777585.1 Candidatus Doudnabacteria bacterium RIFCSPHIGHO2_01_FULL_50_11
AGAGGGCCATGCGAGAACGCCCTCGCAGATAACCTCTCCCGCAATAGGAGTTCACAGCCAAGACAAGCTTGAGCTGCTCACAAAACATCGCTATTGGTTCTCATTTCGAAGGGGACACTCACGCATTGTCCCTCCGAAATAA
>MFEO01000033.1:6489-6698 GCA_001777585.1 Candidatus Doudnabacteria bacterium RIFCSPHIGHO2_01_FULL_50_11
TTCTTCCTGTTCGAGTGCCCGCTCTCGCAGTACGGCGCAAATTGCCTCACCGGCCCTAGCATGTAGATGAAGATTTCTTCATTAAAATCAGGGTTGGCAGCCCCACAATTCGAGCAATGGGGGTGATTGATGCAAACTTGATTACTGCAGCCGGGGCTTGCGCACAGACTGCTGTCAGTGCCATCTATTATCTGCTGGAGAAACGGCGC
>MFEO01000033.1:6753-11231 GCA_001777585.1 Candidatus Doudnabacteria bacterium RIFCSPHIGHO2_01_FULL_50_11
TACGCATCAAGCAGGTTACAGAGAGCGTGACAAGAAGGGCAGGGTTTCTCTTGGCCCATAATCCGCGAGTAGTGCTCTTCCAGGTTCTTCCGTTCCTGGTCGTCCATCTCAATTTGCCTCCTTATGATCAATGCAGGATAGCCCTGAAGTGGGAAAATGTCAATTGGGTGATGAGCAGGGCTCTTATCGGCAATGAGCCGATTTTTTGATATGATTAAGATATGGAAACATTTGCTCAGATACCCTGATGTAGCGAAGGAATATGCCAAGCTGAAGCAGGGCTTAGCCAAGCAATACCCTGATGATCGGCGGGCATATAGTAGGGAAAAGACACGTTTATTAAGTCTATTATCGACAAGGCAGAGAAAGAGCTTGGTGACAGAATAGGTAATTAGAAAAATATGATCGGAGAAAAAGAACAAGTCCCAGAGTTAGAGCAGAAGCAGGCTTTCTGGAACGAGACGATGCAAAATCTAGATGGGACTTCTGATGGACTCGGATTGCCTATAGACGAAGGAATAAAGGAAACTGTCACTGCTTTCAGGGTTAATCAATTTCCTACAGATGGTTCATGTGAAGGTCATGTAGAAGAACGTTTTGGGAAGAGGATAAAACTACATCCCTATGTTGCAGTAGGGTTTGAAGAGCCCAGCCAAAGATTTATAGGGGATACAGAGCTTAGGGATCGAATTGCGAAAAAATTCGTAATTTCCCCGGACGAAATAGAAGGAAACGATAAGGCGGTTAGAGAGTATTGGGATTACATTCAGAATCACGATGTGACCGAGACACCAGAATTCTTGGCAGTACGAGCAAAAAACGAAGAACTCTGTAGGTCAGCCGCAGATATTCTCAAAGCATTTTATGAGCAGAGACGGACTCCCGAATCTCTCAGGCTCAGCATTCAGGGAGTAGGCCCCGCCGGTCATTTCCGGGTGGAATATGAAAAAGAAAGCCCTCAGGAGGTGTCGGAAGTCGATCTCGAAAAATTTCGATTGGAGCTTGCCCAACAACAAGAAGAAATGAGAACTTTCAGCCAATACTTAAAGGATAGATTTTTTAATCCTCAGTCCAATCAGGAAAATTAAGAAGTAATCTAATAAAAATATGGATACACACCAACACCATCAGGATATTATCGACAGAGTTTCAGAACAACTGAAAGATGTTCTGGGTTCTTCTGAACAAGGAATATATATTTATTTGGATGACGTCCACAAAGCTTGCAATAAGAAGTTTGCCTCCCTTCTAGGCTATGCCTCGCCTAAAGAATGGGCACAGACTGAAGGTAATTTTCCCGACAGGTTCGCCGACCACGGGAGCCAAGAGGCACTTGTGTCCGCCTATGGCAAGGCGATGGAACGGATGGTGGCTTCGACTATTAAAATTTCCTGGAAGAAGAAGGCTGGCGGGACCGTGGAGACTATCGTGATTCTGGTGCCGATTGAATTCGAGGGACACCTTCTCGCCCTGCATTTTGTCACAGATTGAATTGTAGAAATTTCCTTCATTGCCGTTCTTATATGAGAATCCTTGTTAAGGCAAAGCCGCGTTCAAAGGTAGAAAAAGTGGAACGAGTGGGGCAACCCACCCTTGATTTAGGAGATAAAAAGACGGAACTTGTTGTATATAAAGTTTCAGTCAAGGAGCCGCTTGTGGATGGCCGGGCTAATGAAGCAGTGGTAAAAGCCTTGGCAAAATATTTTGATGTTGCTATATCCAATGTCCGCCTGGTTTCGGGCGAGACATCCAGACAGAAGATTTTTGAGATAAGCTAGTTATTAGAAATTGCAGAAAGATGGCGGTGACGATTACATATTTTGTTCACGGGACCACCACTGATAACGAGCGAGACCTTGCAACTGGATGGTTGCCTGGAGAACTCTCAGAGAAAGGAAAAACACAAGCCAAAGAGTTGGGTCAACGCGTTTCTGGCCAAGTTTATGACGTTGTTTTCTGTTCGGATTTGAAAAGAGCACTAGATTCTGCGCAGCTGGGTTTTGGACGTGCATACAAGATCATTCCCGATGAGAGGTTGCGAGAGTCTGACTACGGCGATTTCACCCAGAAGTCAGCCAAAGAGTTCAAAGACGCCCTTGTCAAATATATCGACCGACCGTTTCCAAATGGGGAGAGCTATCGGGACGTCGAGAAGCGAGTAGCAGATTTCCTTAAATTTCTAAAAACAATTTACGACGGCAAACATGTAGCTATCATTGCTCACCAAGCCCCACAATTAGCATTGGATGTTTTGATAAAGGGTAAAAACTGGAAGCAAGCGATAGAGGAAGACTGGAGAAGGAAAAAAGCCTGGCAACCCGGTTGGGAATATATTCTTACTTAAAATCTGCCAGGAACCATTCGCGCGAATGGTTCCTGGTTCAGATAATAGGAATTTTTTCAATAAAAAAACGGCCTCAGAGACGATGAAGGCCGCCTGTTATGCTGGTTTCTTGGCGTCGTTTTCGATCAAAGCGCGCACTGCCACAGCGTAGCGCAGAACTGCATCCTGGTATGGACTCTTGGCTCCGAAATAAGCAGCGAGAGCTCTACGTTGATCTTTTTTCCAGCCGTGAGCGGCCAGAAAACTGGCACAGCTGACAAATGCGTCGGCCGGATTGAACAAGTCAATCACATCGTCGCCGTCGCCGTCTACCCCATAGTGAGTGAAAGAAAAGGGGAGAAACTGCGGAAGGCCGAATGCGCCAGCCCAGGAGCCTCGGATCTCGAAACAGTCGCGGTTTGCTTGCCTGCAATATTGTATTAGATTAACCAGGTTTTCACCGTGCCATCGCCACTTCTGTTCTGAAGCTCGGATAAGGTTGGTCAAGAACACGTTGAATACTCTGTAATCGCCAGGGTAGCTACCGAGATCAGTCTCCACCTTCATCACCGCAACAAGCGATGCGCCATCAACCCCATATTTTTCCGCTGCCCGCTTCGCAAACTCTTGATGCTCGCGGAGGTATTGATACCCTCGAGCGACGGATTCCGGTTTGAGCAGATTGGTAATAGCTTCTTTCCACGTGAGCGGGGATTTGCCGGCAGTGAATTTGATGTCTGGATCAATCCGTTGGTCACCGAATAAGAATTCGACCGTTGTAATAGGCACGCCGGCAGCCACGGCTTCTCTTTTGACATAGTCAACGCGAGGTGTAGCCAGAGACGCGACAAGAACTAAAGCTAGCATTTTTATTTCCTCCGGTTTTGTTTCGCCTACGAACTGCTGGTGGTGTTATTGTAGCACATCTGATATTTTTCTTCTTCAAATGCTTGATTTTTCGTTGACGGATGCTTGATTTTCTGCTATACTTGAATTGAAATTTTAGCAGGAGGTGACTATCGAGGACACCAAAAGCGAGAAGCACCTCTTTCCTGCCCGATCACTTTCTACACTTCAGGCCATTGGCCCCATTCGGCAAAATGCCGAAACGTGTAAGTGACTTACAGGAAAGAGGGCTTTTTTTGTTTCATTTTGTTTCACACAAGTCTTACCCAGTCATAACTAGCTATCGAGCCCGGTCTGCTTTCCTGATATACTTCCAGTATGGAAGAAGAACGATCGGAAGATTTTGGATTTGCTCCAGAACCGCTTCCGGAAAATCTGCCGGATATGCAAGTGGCATTGTTTTTGGCAATGCACATAGACAATCCCTGCGGCGTGGAGGTCTCGCCCGGCCAGCGAGAAAACATCAGACAATTTTATCTGCGGGAAGCGGCAGCGATGTTGGACAAATTCACTAATCCTAGTGCCCGGGCAATGCTTGAGTCGAAGATTGAAGAATACAAGGATAAGAAATAGACCCCGGGTTTATTTCGGCTATTATGTCGGGCATGATATACTGTGAACAAAAGAGTTTTTATTTTCGCTCATGCGTCCGTTTTACACGCCCAAAGCAGAAAAAATAATTCTTGCGCTCGCGGTCGCGGGGGTCCTGTTCTCGGGATATTTGAGCGCCGTCAAATTTTTCACCAAAGGCTGCGCACTCAACGAGCCATGTCCGTATGTTCTGGGATACCCCGCATGCTGGTATGGGCTTGCAATGTATCTTGCGATCTTCATCGCCGCGCTCTTGTCTGATCTTGGTTATGCCGCAGCCGTGCGTGCGCACCGTTTCATTTTCGGCATGTCTGGATTGGGTATATTGTTCTCGGGGTATGTGATCTGGGGCGAACTACCAGCGTTGCTAGTTCGCGGACTCCGTGCCTATACTCTTGGACTGCCCTCGTGCGCGTACGGATTGATCATGTTTGTGATGATTTCCATATTATCCTGGCGGGTAGTGAGGGCATCCACACGGTCTACGCTGTCTTGATAATCTTTTTCAACCTTCAGCTGACTGGGGAGGAGTATTTAGATCCTTTTATAAATTAATCTACACGCATGAATCGTCTTGAAGAAGAGTTTGGCGAGGAGTACGATCGCAAGTGGGCGGAAGAGCAGGCCAGGGTGCAGGGCGCAGGTAAGGGCAAGACGC
>MFEO01000033.1:11256-13010 GCA_001777585.1 Candidatus Doudnabacteria bacterium RIFCSPHIGHO2_01_FULL_50_11
TGAATCCAATTTTCCGGCCGGGGAGCCCCGCATGGATTCTCAAAACATAGAGGCACCAGAACGGGCAAAAGAAGCGGGAGAGGAAATAGATTTACGCAAATTCAGAAATCAAGTTCAGCACTTGGTTAGGGCCGGTGCCTTGCCGGCTGATATGAATCTGGGTGAAGTGCCGGATTTCATCAAGCAGCACGCGGCTGATATTAGAAAGACATTGAATAATGAGTAGTTCGCGCCACGGTGCAGGTACACTCACACGGAGCTTTGAGGACGCCAGTCTTTTTGTGTCGGCATGTTAGAAGCCTGGAAAGAACGCATACATGAATACAACGAGCAGCATCCGAAGGCTAAGAAGACCATCGGGACCGTTTTAATCGTCATCGGTTTTCTTGCCCTCATCACGCCTTTCACTCCCGGATCCTGGCTGATATTCGTCGGACTTGGAATCTTGGGAGTTCGTCTGGCGTTGTGGGACAAAATCAGCAAATGGTTTCGAAAACATATATGAGAGAGAGAAGAAAACTGGGATTCACCCTGATCGAACTTTTGGTGGTCATATCGATTATCGGCGTGATGGCGGGGATTATCATAGTGGCGACAGCGGGTGTTCGAGGTCGAGCGCGCGACGTGAAGCGCAAGTCCGATCTTGCCCAGATAGGAAGGGTGCTTTATGCATCGGCATGTTATATTCCCAACTCGGGCGCTGGGGACTATGACCTGCAAGATCTTGTTCCTGAGCTGACGGCCCGCTACCCACAGTACGCCCAGTACTCTTCTTTTCTTCCGCGCGATCCCAAGACGGGCACCGCGACTGCGACGAACTATCGTTACCAATATTCCTCCGATGGCCACTGCGCAATTTACACGAATCTTGAAAACGAAAACGAGCCGGTTACTCTGACTGTACTCATCGCTCCTTCGGCCACTGGGGGCACGGGTACATTGCGCGCCCAAAGCAGCGGCCCCAACGGCACAGAGATCTATTATCAGATTGCAAAATGATATTGAGAATTCTATTACGCAAGAGCCATCGTTGGTGAAGATTTTAATGGACGAAGCCACTAAACCCGAGGCACGCTTTGTTGGGTCTTATTACGTTAGTTTTGCAGCAAATTCCTATAAGGTATATAGTGGAAGAAAGAAAAATTAATAATACTCCATGTATTTTCCACTCATTCGCATAGGCAATATTCTAGCCGGACTGGTGCTCACCAGCCGCTGGTTTCTGTCCCAATCTTGGGCGAAGCCGGCCTCGGGCATGTTTGATGCACTCAATAAAAACCGCCAGCTGATCGGCTGGATCGAGCTCATCTTGGGATTGCTCAACCTGTTTACGTTCTTAGGCCCTTTCTTCTGGCTGGTTAATGGCGGCTTGGGACAAACTATTCTGGCAATTTTGTGCGGGGGCTTGTTGGTAGCGGACAAGCTCAAGCACTATCCACAGCTTATGAAGCCCATTGGCGCGCTTGAGCCGTATGCCGAGATTCTCGGCGCGATCGCGATCATTGCGGGGCTCACGGCAGTCTTCTAAGCTTCCCATTACGCATGTTCAAAGAATTTAAAGAATTTGCGCTCCGGGGCAACGCGTTCGATCTCGCTGTCGGCGTGATCATTGGTGTGGCATTCGGGAAAATTGTATCTTCTCTGGTGAGCGATATCTTGCAGCCGATCCTGGGTTTGATCATAGGCAGAGTAGACTTCCCAAATCGCTTTGTTACTTTGAGTGGCGAGCACTTTAGCACTCTGGCTGAAGCGAA
>MFEO01000033.1:13016-13898 GCA_001777585.1 Candidatus Doudnabacteria bacterium RIFCSPHIGHO2_01_FULL_50_11
GGCGGCAGAAGCCCGAGCCGCAGGCTACGACTAAGGCATGCCCATACTGTCTGTCAGTAGTCCCGCTTCGGGCCACGAAATGCCCACAGTGCACCTCTGCGCTTTAACGCTCGGAGAGAAGGGGGTTGGGGCCCAGCAAGCCTCCAAAAGGAGCCCCCAAAGCGCTCAATTTGCAAAAAATCCCTAAGTGGCTCATACTGTAGGTACTAAAACAAAAAAATGGACTGGCAGACCCTACTAATTGCATCGCATATCATTGGCACCGTGTTTGGCGCCGGCGGAGTGACTTTTGCCGGCATTTTTTATTTATTGAAGCGTCCCGTGGATCCGCTGACCACCCTTGATCAGCATTTCCTGACGACTACCTACACTGTATTGCGGATCGGCATCGTCCTCATAGTACTCTCCGGCTTCGGGTTTTTTATCCTATTTCGTCTCCAAGGCCACAGCGCGTATCTGTATAGTCCGATGATGTGGGGGAAGATGGTCATTACTGTCGTGATACTGCTCAATGCGCTCTTACATCACTGGCGGCGCTTGCCGTGGTCTCTGGGCAGTGTTATTTCCGCAGTCTCCTGGTACTCAGCCCTGCTTTTGGGAGTCTACCGGAGAGTACACCTGGATTTCGCTACGATTATGGGGTTATACCTGGTGGCGATCGTTATCGGGTATATCCTGATGAGAATGACCCAGAAGAAAAATATTTTTCCCGCAGCATGAATACATCAACCATCATCGAATTTACCCTCCATATCCTGTTTGGGCTTGCCGGTATGATCTTCGTGTATGCATATTTGACCGCGCTCTTAAGACGCGATCCCTCTGTGCGGTTTCTAAGCGCGGCCTCTTTCTCCGCCGCGCTTGCTTTCCTGTTATCGTGGC
>MFEO01000033.1:13949-17086 GCA_001777585.1 Candidatus Doudnabacteria bacterium RIFCSPHIGHO2_01_FULL_50_11
TAATCCTGGGGGGGCAGTATACGTGGGCGCACGCAATATTCACAGAAGCGAAGGAGCACGTGTTTCTTTTTTTGCCGTTCCTTGCTGCAACCCTCTATGCCGTAACCGCGCTTCTGGGCGATCGGGTGAAGGAATCTGCAGAACTGAAGCGCTCGCTTATTATCTTGGCCGGAGCCACTCTTACAATCGGTATTGCGGTGACGCTCTCCGGAGTGCTTATTTCCGGCGCAGTCAGGTAAAATTTATTCTATGCAATCTCGAATCAAATTCGCATATGCCCTCGCCCTAGCCGCACTCGCGACCGTGACGGTCGTGACAGCACTGACCGTCGCGGGCGAATTGAGCGCAGGCTTCAAAGACGCGCTGAAAAATACTTTCACCCACCACTGGCTTGGCAAGAGCGCCATCGCGCTCGGCCTTTTCTTCATATTGACTCTGCTCTCTTACTTCGCACAGACTTCCACGGACGAAGCGAGGCTCGCCCGCATGGTTCGGGTTTTAGGCTGGACTGCGGCCTGCGCGACCGTGGGTTTGTATCTATTCTTCTTGAAGGAATTCCTTCACTAAAACCGTGGGTGCAATTCTCAGGCCGATAAGGGTGAAAGCAAGCGCGATTGCCTATATTCGTACGTTCATATTTGGCGTGGAAGACAGCCTCGTATCAACGGTTGGGTTATTGTCCGGGATCGCCATCGCCGAGGTGCCGCGCCGGACGATATTCGTGACAGGCGTAGTGCTATTGTTCGTGGAAGCCCTGTCGATGGCCGCCGGCAGCTTTCTTTCAGAACATACCGCCGAAGACTATGCGCAGCACAGGGAAGTGTCCGCACGGACGTCAACCATCGTCGGCCTTATCATGTTTTTATCTTACCTTCTGGCCGGTCTCATTCCGCTCTCACCCTATCTTTTTGCGTCCGTATCCGTTGCCTTGCCTCTTTCGATCACGCTGTCGCTGATTGCACTCTTCGGCCTTGGTCTGATTGGCGGGAAGCTCTCGGGGATCTCGATGCTGCGGCAGGCGATACAAATGGCACTCATCGGCGGCAGCGCTATTGCGGTCGGGACGCTGGCCGGATTGTGGTCAAAAAATCTGCTCTGAAGATTTTCAAATAATTTTTCCATACATGGTCGATAATATATTCTCAATCCTTCTGGTGGATGACGATCTGTTGACCAGAGGTATTTTTGCAGACAGGTTTCGAGCTGAGCACTTTGAAGTCTATGAAGCCGCTGACGGACAGGAAGGTTTTACATTGGCTCAACAGAAAGCGCCCTCAATAATTTTCACGGGTATTATGATGCCCAAGATGACCGGTTTTGAAATGGTGAAGCAGCTCAAGGCCAATCTCCAGCTTCAAGCAATTCCGGTTATAGTCTTTTCCCACCTCGGCCGGGAAGAGGACAAGAAACTCGCATATGAGTTGGGAGCAAAAGATTTTTTGGTGAAGGGGATCACGACGCCGAACGAAATTCTGCATCGCGTCCAGGATATTCTATTGAAGCGCAGATTTGTTGTTTCCTTCAACCCCCTCGATTTCGACGCGCCCAGTCTTATGAAAGAAATGAAATCTATTTCACCCACGCCCAAATTTGAATTGACGCCAATGCCCGAGGAGAAACCCGGAACGTATCGGGCGCGATTTATTCCTGAATAGTCAGGATTACCCCGCGTCTCCACGCAAACGGACCCCCCCTGTCTGTTTTTTTGCACTCTTGTTTTGGAAGTGAATATCAGGCAGAATGAACGAGCACTTACATATGGAGTTACCAGAAACATTTTTGAAAGATCTCAACGATTCTCAGCGGGAGGCTGTCACCCACGGCGACGGCCCGGTTTTGGTGATTGCCGGGGCCGGATCGGGTAAGACTCGCGTGATTGAATACCGGGTCCTCCACCTGGTGCAGCAGGGGGTTGACCCGGAGAGTATTTTGCTTTTGACTTTTACCCGGCGCGCAGCATCAGAGATGCTCACCCGTGCCGCCTCGCGCGACCCGCGCGCGAGCAAGGTTGACGGGGGGACTTTCCATGCCTTCGCATATCGCTGGCTTAGAAAATACGCGAAGATACTTGGTCTCTCGTCTTCTTTCACTGTCATCGACGAAGGGGACGCTGAGGAGACCCTGCATCGGCTAGCTAGCTCTATGGGACTATACGATCGCGACCGGCGCGCCCCGAAGAAATCCACGCTCCGAGCGGCCTTAAGCACGAGCCTAAACAAGGGGCAGCCGATAAAAGAGGTATTGGTTCGGTCTTATCCTCAGTTTGTCGAGTATTCTTCCGACCTGGAGAGCCTAAGAAGAAAATACACTGAATACAAATTGCAACACGGATACGTAGACTATGACGACTTGCTTGTATATTTGAAGTTGCTTTTGGAAGATCCGCGAGTTGCCGAAAAACTCCGCCAGCGCTATCGGTATCTGATGGTTGACGAGTTCCAGGATACGAACAGGCTGCAGGGGGAGATCACAGCGCTTCTCGGCAGTCACGGCAATGTTATGGTGGTTGGGGATGATGCACAGAGCATCTACGGGTTTCGGGGTGCTACCCACGGGAATATACTCAGCTTCCCGGAAATTTTTCCAAACTGCCGGATCATCACCTTGGAAGCGAATTACAGAAGCCTCCAACCGATTCTCAATGTGGCGAACGCTGCGCTGCGGGGAATGGCGAAGCGTTATGACAAGGTCCTGCAAGCGGCGCGTGATGAGGAAGGCACCAAGCCTCAGCTTTGGCATTTCCAAGATGCAGCGCATGAGGCAGCATGGATTGCCCGGCAAGTGAAGTACTCTCGCGACAATGGATTGCCCTTAAGCCGGCAGGCTGTGCTTTTTCGTTCCTCATATGTGTCGCTTAGTCTGCAAGCTGAGCTTACCCGAAGCAATATACCCTACACGATTTTCGGCGGGCTGAAATTCTATGAAACTGCCCACGTGAAAGATATCCTTGCGTTTTTGAAAGTCGCCTTCAACCATCGCGATGAGTTGGGATGGCACCGCCTGCTCTTGCTGTTTCAGGGCGTAGGCAGCAAGACCGCGGAATCTTGGGAGCAAGAAATCGGCTCTCTCCACGCACCAGGATCGCTTGTGGAATATTTTGACCAGAAAGCGAGCCAGCTTCCCAGGTTCAGCTCTAT
>MFEO01000033.1:17129-18783 GCA_001777585.1 Candidatus Doudnabacteria bacterium RIFCSPHIGHO2_01_FULL_50_11
TCGTCCTCTCCTCATGAACAATATGAAAGCGTAGTCAAATTCTACCGGCCGCTCCTGCGCCGCCAGTATGATGATTGGAGCGACCGGCTCAATGACCTTGAGGCGCTCGACTCGATCATCGCGGGCTACAAGACCTTACAAGAGTTATTGTCCGATCTTGCGCTTGACCCCCCCGAGCGGGGAGTGAGAAAAGTCTACGGCAGAATTGCAGACGAAGAGCCGCTGGTGCTTTCAACGATTCATTCAGCCAAGGGATTGGAATGGGAAAAAGTCTTCTTCATCGGGGTCTCGGAAGGAGTGTTGCCCTCCTCCTTCTCTCTCAACTATGAGGACGACCTGGAAGAGGAGCGAAGGCTTTTCTATGTCGGGGTTACCCGCGCCCGATCCGAGCTTACTTTCTCCATGCATCACGAGAGCCTGCGCGGCGGACTATCCCAGTTCAACAGGCTTTCGAGATTCTTGGACGATCCCGTGCTCAAAACTCATCTTGAGATGCCCGCAGATGCCGTCCAAGATGACACTCTTTACTTGGACGAAAATGGTGAAATAGTAAGCTCTTCCAAGAAGCCCTTGCTTGACCGGTTGCTAGATATGTACGACTGAGGGGGTATCGTCTGATCAATTATAGAGTCTAAGTTTTTGCAAATCAGCGCTTCCAGGCGCTGATTTTTCGAGTCTTGACAGGAAACATTATTTTAGGTAGAATCACCGGATATGAAAGCGTTCGAGAGCCTCTCCCCAAGGGTTTGAATGGAAAGGCCTTGAGCCTTTCATGTTTTTGCATTCCTAAGGGGGGATTATGACAAGCTTGTCACTACACCTGCAAGACGAGGAGGTAAGATTGGAGCAAGAAGGGAAGACTCTTTTCACGGAGACCCTGGCGGGTTCTGATCCTTCTTCTAGACTCCGCCAATTCCTTAACAATATAAAAGATCTCGTCTCACGAGAACCATTGCCGTATCTGGTGATGGCAGGTGATGAAGATCTAATCATCGGTCGCGAAACTTGGGGCTTGTATCCGGTGAAGCGAAAGCTTCTCGCCCTCGGATTCGCTATCGAAATCGTTCTATTGCTGTCAGCATCACTATACGGAGCCATGCAGTACGAGCGATTACCGATCGTCTTCGCGCATGCTACGCCGATCTTCTTACCGAACCCAGCTGAGATCAAGCATCAGAAGCTCTACTCGCCCCCTCGTGCCGCCAAGATCGCGAGTGCCGCTCGTCGAGGCGGGGGCGGCATGAAGACTCCGAAGCTAAGCCGCGGGGTTTCGCCGAAAGTCTCACTGCGCCAGATTGTTCTGCCGCAGGAGCCAACCAGCGCCCATCCGGCACTTCCGGTTCGCGAGATTGTCGAGATTTCGGTTCCCGATTCGTCTGTCCAGATTTCCACGGCACAGATCGGAGACGAACTTGAGAAGATCATCGGCCTGTTCGGAGGACCCGGCAACGGCGGAGGTATGGGTACAGGCAGTGGAAGAGGTCTAGGCTCAGGCAGCGGCTCGGGCGCTTCAGGTGCTGCTGCACGCGGGGGTCCGGTCAACGGCATTCTGCCACCGCGAGTCATTCACAAGGTCGCTCCTGCTTACACTCAAGAGGCTCGCGACGCGGGTTACGAAGGCGTACTACTTGTCTCAGGTCTTATCGAGACCGAT
>MFEO01000033.1:18941-31905 GCA_001777585.1 Candidatus Doudnabacteria bacterium RIFCSPHIGHO2_01_FULL_50_11
GTAAAAGAAAATACCGGCGCTTAAGGCCCGGTTCCCAAGCGGCAAGCTTGGGTTTTTTATTCTCGAAGTGGTTCTATGTGATATAATTGATGCGCTATCAAACCATATTTAAAAAAGCTTGAACCCACTCTTCCGCCATATCAGGAAAACAGTGTTCGCACTCGCTGCTGCGCTCGCGGTAGGCGTCTTGCTGAGCGTCCTCGCTCGGATTCCCGATGACTCCCTGCGACTGATCCGGCTCGGACAATGGTATGCTCTCTGCGCGACTGCGTTTTTATATATTGCTCTGCTGATCAGCCCACTGTATGTCGCGTTTTCCTCACTCCCCGGTAGGGCATACGCGATACGTGCAAGGCGCGCGATAGGAGTAAGCGCATATTTTTTTACTCTCTTGCATAGCAGTATAGAATTTTTCGGGCTCTTAGGAGGATTGGGGGGGCTTCGCTTTTTGCCAAACAAATACTTGATCGCTATCTCGCTTAGCTTTACGGCGCTGGTGATTCTGTCACTGATGGCGGCTACCTCTTTCGACCGCATGGTGATATTGCTCGGACGTCGATGGAAGCAGCTGCACCGCTTCGTTTATTTGGCGGGCTTGCTAATTATCATTCACGCGCTGCTTTTGGGGACCCACTACGCAAACCTGTCGCGGACAATACCTCGAGTGAGTATTGCGGCGCTGATTTTTTTGCTCTTATTGGAATCAATCCGGATCTATAAGTTTCTGCGCGCCCGTCGGGCGGACATTCATTGAGCGCGTCCTGATGAAAGACACCAGCTGTTACATCAGAATCGAGTTTCTCAACTTTTCCTACGGAAGTCTTGCGCAATTTTGTGATATACTTTCGATATGAATTGGTTTTCCATCATTCTCACCGTTGTCGGTCTGTGCCTTTTTGAAACCATTTCTTCCGTAGACAACGCCATCATCAACGCCGAAGTGCTCTCCACCATGCAGCAGCGGGCCCGGCGTTGGTTCTTGGTCTGGGGGATGCTGTTCGCAGTGTTTGCCATTCGGGGATTATTGCCGTGGCTCATCGTCTGGCTCGCGACCCCGGGGCTGGGGCCAGTGGGTGCGCTCACCGCCTCCTTTTCTTCCGATCCAGCAGTAATCGCAGCCGTGGAAAGTGCCGCGCCATTGTTGCTGATGGCAGGTGGAGTTTTTTTGGTCTTTTTATTTTTTCATTGGCTGTTTTTGGAGCCCAAGAACTACGGCCTTATCGGAGAACGGTTTATTCATTCCCAGGGAGTATGGTTTTATGCCGTGGTCTCGGTGCTACTTTCCGTGTTCGTGTGGCAAGCTTTGCAAATCAACCCATACCTAGCCTTTGCTGCGGTGGTCGGCTCCACTGTATTTTTCATTACTCACGGCTTTAAGGAAAACGCCGAAGCGAAAGAAAAGGAATTAATGCATACGGGTTTTTCGGATCTAAGCAAGGTATTTTACCTGGAAGCGATTGACGCCACTTTCTCGATTGACGGTGTGCTGGGCGCCTTCGCCTTTACGCTCTCCGTGCCTCTTATTCTTCTGGGTAACAGCTTGGGAGCGCTCGTGGTGCGCCAATTGACGATCAGCAATATTGACCGGATCAAACGATATCGGTTTGTGAAAAACGGAGCTATGTATTCAATTCTTTTTTTGGGCTTGATCATGCTCATAGACGGATTTGGTTTCCATATCCCCCAGTGGGTTTCTCCGGTGACTACTTTTGTGGTAATCGCATATTTTTTTCTCAAATCCGTAGCCACTATCAAGCACGAAATTACAAGTTGAAACAAAAGGATCGGTAATAAGTTGTAAGATTTCTCATGCTGAACAACCCTTCAAACCAACGCTCGCCGGAAGGCAGAAAGTTCAAAAGGCCGATATTACAAGCTTTCCAGACGGCACGCACGACCAGTGCGCGTATTGTTACGCATCCTGATGCGTATCATCCAGGTGCAAGGCGGAAACGTCTCTGGTTGTGGCGTTTGCTCGGACCTGGATGGGTGACCGGTGCTGCGGACGACGACCCGTCGGGAATTGCCACCTATTCACAAGCTGGGGCGGGATTTGGCAATCAATTTCTGTGGCTGGCGGCATTGACATTTCCTCTCATGGCTATCGTTCAGGATATGTGCGCGCGAATCGGTTTAGTCACCGGGCGGGGACTGGCCAGCAACATCCGCCGACATTTTTCCCGCCGAATATTGTTCTTCCTTACCGTCTTACTCCTGGTTGCGAATATTTTCAATCTCGGGGTTGACCTGGGCGCCATGGCCGCAGCCACTCAGCTCCTCGTCCCCCAAGCCAATTTTGCATTTCTGGTTATACTTTTCACGCTTGCGAGCGTGACACTACAGGTATTTGTCTCCTACCGTGGGTATGCCCGCTATTTGAAATGGCTGAGCTTCATTCTTCTTTCCTATGTGTTTTCCGCGCTTTTGGTAGGTTTGGATTGGGGACAGGTGCTCAAAAATACATTTGTGCCGACGCTGTCGTTCACTCGCGACCAGATCTATATAGTGTGTGCGGTATTGGGCACGACGATCTCACCTTACCTTTTTTTCTGGGAAACCTCACAGGAAGTGGAAGAGGAAATTCTCGAAGGGAAAACGACAGTGCTGCAGAGAGAGCAAGCGACCGGAGAGGAAATTCGCTTGGCCCGAGTCGATACGTGGATCGGCATGTTTTTCTCCAACATCGTAATGTTTTTTATAATTGCCGTGACTAGCGCAACGCTGCATGAGCAAGGCATCTTCAATGTCACCAGCGCCGCTCAAGCGGCCGCCGCACTCCGGCCGCTCGCTGGTTCTTGGGCGGCGTTGCTTTTCACCCTGGGCATTATTGCCTCTGGCTTACTTGCCTTGCCGGTTCTCGCCGCCTCCGCCTCATACGCCCTGTGCGAGACCTTGGGCTGGCGGGAGGGCTTGTTCCACAAGCTTCGGTCAGCGACGGCTTTCTACTACATCATCATAGCGGCCACAGTGATCGGGCTCCTGCTGAATTTTATCGGAATGGACCCCATTCGAGCGCTTATCTATGCTGCCGTGATTAACGGTTTGGTCGCGCCTTTGGTCTTGATTCCTATCGTATTATTGAGCAGCAATAAGAAAGTGATGCGGGACGCGGTAAATGGACGAATATTGACGCTGTTCGGGTGGCTGATTGTGGCAATCATGTCCGTCGTGGGTATCGCCACACTTGCGACCTTATAGATTCTCCCATGTGTCGTAGACTGTGATTTCGCCGTCGGTGAATACCGGCTTTTGACCGTCAAAGAAACTTCGGATGAAAGAACGAGCATGGCCGCATTGCGGATCCGAGGCAAGGGTGAAGTTATGCACCACGACGTAACGGATGTTGTTTTTGAGCAGTTGCGAGAGCACCCGCTCTTTTGAATAATATCCCTTATCGGCGCCCGCGGGTATCGGGCAGAGCGAGCCTCGCAAGAGCGGGTTACTTAGAATGAAAGTAAAAGTCGTTTTGGTGTAGGCTGGATAGAAATATTCTCCGGTGACGATAGGTTTGGCGTGTACAGTCTGGAAAAAGTTGTACTCGGAGAATCCAGTTGGCGCGATAGGCAAATCGGCAACGGCGCGCGCTCCTTCGTTTTTGGCAATCGTATTATAGAATTCGGGCACGGGTTTTTTGTACATTGGATAGGGAAGCATTATGCGTTCTGACGCAAGCAAGAGGAAGATTGCCACAAGAAGAAAGACTCGTATACGGCGGGGCCGGCGTGAAGCAGCAAGGCTGGCCACTGCATAGCTTCCGAGGACTACTACTATCATAATTACGAACACGAACAGCCTGTTGACTGACCGGAAAAAAGAAAAGGGAAATACTCGAATAGCCGCCGCATAGGGCAAAGCGAAACGCACTCCGCCTAACGTCAGATATGTACCCAGCGAAAGCATAAAGAATACCAGCAGGCTGATAACCCACATCCGACGATTGGGTATATGTTTTTTGGTCCTCCAGAGCGCCAGGATCATCAGAGCAAGCAGAGGTAAGCCAAGATAGCTGCTAGCTTCGACGTAGTTGGGTCCGGATACATAAGAACTTGGAAAATTTTCATAGATGGGCAATGTTGTGGCACCCCCTATGTTGGTGAATGGATGGGGTGTGATCATATTGAGTGGCTGCGCGCCCAGGCTTGCTGTGTATTGGTCTTGGGAAGCCAACCCTGTGTGTGAGTTTCTAGCTAAGATAGGCCAGGCAGGCAATAAGCATGCAAGCACCACCATATAGAGAGCCATCTCGGCTGTCCGTAAATTTTTGAGAATCACTTTGCGACTATCCCAACAAGCGACGGCAAAAAAAAGCAGACAGCCGAGCAGGTAATACCAGGAAACCAACGCTGCGGCGAGGAATGAGCAAGCTAGGATAGCCGCCCGCCCGTTCGAGGGATCTCTCGTGAAGCGGACTATACACAGCACGGCGAGCGGGATCACGCCTGCCAGAAGCAAGTGTTGATGCTGTGTACCACGAATCAAGAAAAAAGGTGAAAAACCGAAAGCCAGACCCGCAAAATAAGCGACTGTTTCATTTCTGGTGAGTATGCGAACGAACCAGTGCATAGCCAGTGCTGTCGACGCAAGCCCGAACAGGACGACCAGATTCAGTGCCGCAATTGGCCCAGTTCCCAGCGAGACCAGACCCGCTCCAAGCAGGAATAAGGCAGGACCCTCGTATGCGGACAAGGGGTCGACGCCGTGCGGGTAAAATACCATCTGACCTGCGCTTACAGGCAAGTCACCATGCAGCCATCGGGCAAGCCAGTCAATATTCCATACATACATATTAGTGTCGCCCCCGCCGGGTAAGACCGTAGACGGATAGGCGTCATGAAGATGGGCAGTCAGAGGCCACGTCAAAAGAACGGCTAGAGCCGAGTAGATGATTGCTGGCAAAAGTATCCAGAGGATAAACGACCTTAAAGAATTTTGCAGATTTTTAGGAATCTCAATTGCGAAAGATCAATCTTGATATTATCGGCTTTATCGAGATTACGTGCAAGAACAAAATTTTTTCTTCTCAGCAAAATATCGTGAAGAGGATGATGACTTGACACAATCATTCAAATTGAGTACAATTACTTCCGTCGCAAGATAAAGAGACCGCCCACGGGCTTCGCTCGGGGCGGATTTAGTTAGAAGAAGCAATGGATATTCGAAACATCGCAATCATAGCTCACGTTGATCACGGCAAGACCACCCTGACCGATGCTCTCATGCGCCAAACCGGCATGATCGAGGAAGGAGTCACCATGGACTCCAACGCGCTTGAGCAGGAGCGGGGCATCACTATTTATTCCAAGAATGCCTCGGTTCTTTATCATGGCGTTAAAATCAACATCGTCGACACGCCCGGACACGCGGATTTTGGTTCCGAGGTCGAGCGCGTACTTCGTTCCATTGATTCAGTACTGCTTGTGGTGGACGCTGCTGAAGGGCCGATGCCGCAAACGAAATTCGTTTTGAAAAAGTCGCTTGAACTGGGACTCAAGCCGATTGTGTTCATCAACAAAATCGACAAACCAGCAGCGCGTCCGTCTCACGCGCACGACCAAGTCTTCGAATTGTTCATGGATTTGGGCGCCACCGATGAACAGCTTGATTTTACTACCGTATATGGCATAGGTAAGCAGGGCATCGCCAAGATGAAACTTGAAGACGAGTCTTCCGACCTGGCTCCTCTACTTGACACTATCATACGCCAAGTCCCGCCCGCCCCATCGGATACCGGCAAGCCTCTGCGCATGCAGCCTTTCAACCTTGCTTACGACAACTTCCTTGGACGGCTGGCGATCGGCCGAGTCTATGAAGGAGTCATCAGGGTAGGAGAATCGGTGCTGGTCAAAAATTCAGCCCAAGAATCTCGCACTGGGAAGATTACTAAGCTTTTTACATTCCAAGGTCTTAAGCGAGTCGAGGTAGCAGAAGCAGAAGCAGGCGATATAGTCATGGTCGCCGGCCTGCCCGATATCTATATCGGAGAAACTATATGTAAGACGCCAGATCAGGCGTCGCTTCCTGCGATCACAGTCGACGAGCCGACCATTTCTCTGAATTTTCTCGTTAACAACTCGCCTTTTGCGGGTCGAGAAGGTAAATTCGTTACTACTCGGCAAATAAGGGAACGGCTTGAACGGGAACTTGAGGTGAACGTGGGATTGAAAGTCGATTTTTCCGCGCAAGATTACTTCAAGGTTTCCGGACGCGGCGAACTGCATATCGCAATCTTGCTCGAGAATATGCGACGCGAAGGATACGAGCTGCAGGTGTCTCAGCCGAAAGTCATCACCAAAGAGGTCGGAGGCAAGGTCCACGAGCCGTTCGAGGAAGTGACTATTGATGTTCCTTCGGTTATGGCGGGCGTGGTTATCGAACACTTGGGAAAGAGACGGGGGGCGATGCAGGATCTGAAGAAAGTCGGGGGCCACAGCCGGATGATTTTCGAAATTCCGACTCGAGGGCTTTTGGGCTATCGTAACCAATTCATCATTGATACGCGTGGCGAGGGCATCATGGCATCGCGCGTGGAAGGTTTCCGCGAGTTCGCAGGCGAGATCGAGAAGCGCGACCCAGGCTCGATGGTCTCGATGGCAACTGGCAAGGTGTTGGCATACGCGCTCGACAATCTGCAGGAACGGGGACTGCTATACGTCCTGCCAGCTGACGAGGTCTATGAGGGCATGGTGATCGGGTCAGTGGCAAAAGGTATCGACATGGCGGTCAACCCGATCAAGGGTAAACAACTAACCAACGTTAGAAGCGCGGGAGAAGAAGGGATTCAGCTCAAGGCCTCCTTCCCTCTGACGCTTGAGCGGGCATTGGAATTGGTAGGGCCGGATGAGTATGTAGAGATCACTCCCAAAAGCGTGCGGCTGCGGAAGCAGCAGTTGAGCGAGACCGACCGTGTCCGCGCTCAAAGGGCGAAAAAAATCTAACCTTGAAATTAATAGAGATATTTGTGCGAAGCTGAAGCTTGCCTTCAGAGAGCACTCCTACCGTGGGGAGGCTATCGGAGGGGACAGCTACGCATTGTCCCCTCCGAAATAAAAAACTCATCCGTTTCATAACGGATGAGTTCGAGCAAACTGATCCTGCGCCGCCCAGAGCATCTGTAAGGCGAGGTACTTGTCGTGCACGGTCATAGGAGGCATGGGTCTGCCGGAATATTTCCATTCCGTTACTTGCTCATCAACAAAACAGACAGTGATTCCTCCAGCTCTAGCACGGCGTAGAAACACAAAGTCAATAGTTTCGAGTGTTCGTTCGTCTTTTTGGCCGCGCCAATATTTCAAGGAAAGAGTTTTGTTCGAAAACCATGCTTTGACCAGCCCCGCATCTATGGGCAGTCCGCCTTCCATGGAGGCACTCTGCTTGGGGAGAAAAATCAGCCCCAAAATGTTAATTGATTCCAGGGCTTCGGCCAGCGTTGGTTTTTTCGGCCTTGTCAGAAACCTCACTGCCGCGACGACGCAAATCATCACCAGAAAAATTTCCATCTAGCCTCCTTCTGAAGAAACAATAGCATACTCTTTTGAGTATGCTGCCGTCTATAAAAAAAGCTCCAAGAATCTTGGGCTTATTGTTTTGAGGATGCGGTTTTTATTTCTTCCCGTTCCAGTTCCAGGATTTTCTCCCAGATTTTTTCAGCCGCCACGACGCCCCGCTGAGCTGTTTGCGCGTCCTTAAGCCAAATGCTGTCTGAGAGAGCAGTCCTCTTCTCAGCCCCCGGCGGCTTGAGTGCTATGCGCATCCAACGCAAGTATAGCGAATGGTTGTCATCAGTTGTGTAGCCAGTAATGGTCACCTGCACGACCCAGCCGGATCCGATGGGGTGTTTGGCAAAATCTTGCAGGGCACTGATGCGCGCTTCCATCACGTGTTTGAGTTGTTGCATCAGGCGGGGTTCCAGTTTGCCGCCGGTGCCGATAGTCTCGAAGGTTATGAGAGGTATCTCGCCTGCGCGAGCAGAGGTTGCGGGGTATGTGATGGTGAACGAGAGAAGAAAAAGAGAGATTTCGAGGCTCCTCTTTAACAGTCGCATTTATCCTCCTAAACAATTTCAAATTGTAGCATATTGTTAAGGTGCTTTCAAGGCTTTGTTCGTTTTCCCTCAGAGTGAAATAAAAAAAGCCGCGTTTCCGCAGCTTGTCTCACCTTCTGGCTAGTCATTTTTGGTCAGCAGGCCCCGGTTCCAGTAGGTCTACCGGCAGTTCTAGCCTGTTGCTGGCGCTTGAACCCCGCGTTCGTGCCTGCCGCATCTCATCCAGGGTGACTTGGATTTCGCGGCCTATGCGGCTGACGAGCGCAGGAGCGTCATTTTCTGCGTCGTCATCAAGCATTTTCCAGAATCCGACATCGAACGAATGCGTGCGGTCGTTGTCCTGGATTTGGCCGGTGGCGTGCAACCAGCGCTCTTGGAGTCCTTGCGGCGCTTTCTCAATGCGCACGCGGAACCACCAAAGTCCGTAGTTGTTCTCCGCAAACTGCTTCGCCATATCTGACTCAAAGACCTCTTTGAATTGACGGAAGTAGTTTTCTTCGGGAACATCGTACCACTGAATTCCATAGCCTCTGGCGTCTTGCGCCGCGAGCACGGCAGGCGCGAGTCCCACTAACAGCAGCAGCCTTACTAGAGCTAGTTTCATCTTTCCTCCTCAATCGAAAAAACAGTGTATCAGGAATTGATTCAATCGTCAAGGTAAGAGTGGTCAGTATTGACACGATGTAAATTATATAGTATTATTATTTGTAAAATTGTTTGTTTAAATCTGTTCCAGGAGGAAGTAAATGAGTATGCTATGGCTTTTAGTACCCATGACTCTCCTAGTTCTCTACAATCTCCCCAAGATTTTTCAAATTTGGGTTGCTCACAGGGTCTTTAAATCTAAGCTTTCCTGGATGGGGCCTGCTAGCCACATTGAGGACTATGGAGGCGCCGGAAGTTCCGGTAGAGTAACTTGGGAAAAGAGGAGAAGGCGTATCGTATATGAACGTTTGTACCAGGGAAGCGAGGAGCTTAGGTTCGAGTTGACTAGTCCTTTCTATTACGCAATCGTTCAGTTTCAAAAAGATTCCAATGGCTGGCAGAAAGGCATGACCTTCCGTCTCGGACCCCATCGCTGTTGCATTAGGTACGCCTATCGCGGCAGAGAAATGGTATCTGATTTTTCAGAAGAGCCATCTATCTTGGGGGAGGCACTCATCTTGGGGAGGCAAACCTTAATAACATTGCAGGGCTCCTAAGTGACATGCAGAATTTTTCCTCGGTCGTTAAATAATAAGAGCCTGACCAGCTCTCTTTTTTTGAAACTACCTATCTAGTAGCCACCTCGACCGAATTCATACGCACCACCTTCTGGTTTGGCCGGGTATGGTCCTAAGAAGCATAGTCTCAAAATCCGCACTAGAGAAGAGGGCGGGCAGGGGCGCGGAAGGCCAAAAGTGTGATAAAATAATTGTAGAGTAGTAAGTGCTTACTATATGAGACTTGAAGTTGAAGGAGGGCCGCAGTATAAATTATTCCCCGAGCCCGGGCCTCTTGAGTCCGGCACGAAGAAGACGTCTGAAAAAATCGAGTCAAAACCGAAAACTTTAGAGCCTGAATCCAAAACCAACGCGCCCTATGAGCTCGCGCCTACACCCTGCCAATATTGCGGAGACTCGGGATTGTGCAATTTCTGTGAGCGCGGCAAGAAGGAAACGGCCGAGTTTATTAGAAGAACACGCGAGCGAATGCGGAAGTAAATGAGGTTGGTGATGAAAAATCTAAAGAAATATTTTTACATCTTCTCGTTTTCTTTTCTTGGCCTGCTGGTCAGCTTTATCATCCATTCGGTCGTGGAGATTTGGTACATCGGAAGACTTGTGTCTGATTTTGGCACGTGGGGTTTGGGACTCACCTGGCAGAGCTGGTACATTATCCACCACGTGCTATCGGTTTTGCTTGCCATAGGCGGCTTGGCGTGCGGATGGGCGGCAGGCAACTATTGGTGGCGAGTGCTCTATGTGGAGAAGCGATACAACAAGCATTTTTGGAGAAAGGAGTAATACTAGCCGCCGCAGCTTGTGCTTCATGGCTTTTTGCGCATGAGTATGATACGATAGTTTAAGAAATATCTCAAAAATAAAAAAATATGGATACGCTTATACATGCCGATATTTTCTTTTTCATCACCACTATTGCTGTCATAGCGATCGGCGGGGTAATAGTCATCGCAGGGTTTTACATCGTAAGCATCCTTTCTGATTTCAAGGATCTCAGTCGCCGCGTGAAACGGGAGGGCGAGCTTATAAGCGAAGATCTTTCCGAATTGCGCTCCAAGGCAAAGACAGAGGGCGTCAGATTGTCTCACTTTATAGATTTTTTCTCCAAACGATCCAAGACTCGAGGCAAGAAGTAGTTTTTTAGAAGTAACACATCCCCCTATGGCAAAGAAGAGATCTGCAAAAACCAAAAAAAGGATAGCGATAGCCGCAGGAGCGGGCTTGGCAGTAGCTTCGCTCGCCGCGGCAGGATATTACCTCTTCGGCAGCAAGAAGTCTCATGTTCGGAGGAAAAAGCTCAAGTCCTGGGCCATAAGAGCGCAGAGAGAGATAGCCGGACAGCTGCGCAAGTTACCTCGGCCTGACGAAAGAGCGTATCAGGCTGTCTTAGACAAGGTTTTCAAGAAATACCGCAGCTTAAGGAATGTCGACTCATCAGAGCTCTTAGCGATGATGCGGGAATGGAAGGGGCAGTGGAAAAAATTAGCAGCTCAAGTGCGATCCGCCAATACTGCGCGCCGCAAGCCCGCAAGACGCAAGAGAGCAAAACGCTAAGACTGCATGGATATTTTTGCGCATGCGCTTTGGACGTCCATAGCCGCAAAAGCAATTAATACACAGAATCCGAGGTTACTTCAAAGGCGCTTGAAGATAGGCCAGGCGGCGTGGTGGGGAGTGCTTCCTGACCTCTTCGCGTTTACCCCGATATTCGTCTGGATGTTTTGGCAGCGGCTATCAGGGCAAGGCAATATACCATTCATACGTCCGGGGGTAGTGCTTCCGCCCCAAGCGCAAGGGCAGATTGAACTTGCTCACTCGCTCTATAATTACAGCCACAGCGGGATCATATTTCTCGCTGTTTTTATTTTATTTTGGGTCATAC
This sequence comes from Candidatus Doudnabacteria bacterium RIFCSPHIGHO2_01_FULL_50_11, assembly GCA_001777585.1. Classification (GTDB taxonomy): domain Bacteria; phylum Patescibacteriota; class Doudnabacteria; order UBA920; family 2-01-FULL-50-11; genus 2-01-FULL-50-11. Next base: position 30,088 of record MFEO01000033.1, read on the forward strand.
GTAAGCGACCTTACTGGGAATTGTCTGGGTGGTTGCTGCACATTCTTATCGATATCCCGACTCACCGCTCAGAATTTTTCCCCACCCCGGTTTTCTGGCCTATTTCAGATTTCCATTTCGCTCACGGTATCTCTTGGGCTGAGCCTTGGTTTATGTCCACAAACTATACTGCAATTGTGATTCTCTTCGCATATTTTTTCTTGGCCCGAACGCGCGATAAAAAAACAGATACGGGCAAATAAAAAACCGCAAGAGGGTGTGCGTGCGCACTAGGCTCGAATCGCGTCCCCGCGGTTCGAGCGCACATCCCCATCTTGCGGCCGCCCGCCAAGAAATACAGGTCTTCGCGGACTAGTCTCAAAAGTGTCAACCGGCAGTATATGATTCCTCCTGTATTTTACGACAGGGAGCCGATCCGTACCCCCCGGCCTTCACGGCTCCCTGTCCGCCCGCGTCTACTACAGTGAAATATTATTCTGTAATAAATTTTTCGTCAAGAGCATTGATAAACGCGCCGCACAGACTTAATATTGGTAACTCAAGATAAGTGATAAACAAGCAAAGACTCAAGAAGATCGGCAAGATCGCGAGTATGCGCCAGCGGGGTCTTGTTGCGGTTTTGGAAGATATCCATGATCCGCATAATGCCGCCGCGATTCTGCGCACCGCGGAGGCCTTCGGGATTTCCGATATCGCTCTAATATTTGAGAAAGAGAAGTACTGGAATCCGCGGCGGGTCGGGTCATCAAGCTCTGCATCAGCCAATAAATGGCTGCGTTTCAGTATATACCGCTCGACACAGGCCTGCCTTGGGGACTTGCGAAAGAAAGGTTTTGAGATCGTCGCCACCGGACTTACCCAAGACTCCAAGTCGCTCCTCCAGTCCAAGCTTACGGGACGAAAAGTCGCAGTTTTTTTTGGCAACGAGCATCGGGGGCTGTCTCCGCTTGCTCTGCGTTCGGCTGATCATGTCGTGCGCATCCCCATGCGCGGTATGGTCCAGAGCCTCAATGTATCAGTTTCGGCGGCGATAGTGCTATGGGAGATAGTGCGCCAGCGATCGTCTAACCCAAGAAAGCATAGGTTGTCTGGCAGGGATCGGCGTGCGTTCATGCATGATATGATTCGCGCCGCGTCTTGACCTTGATTGTTGATTCGTTGACAAGACTAGCCGGTTGCTGTAAGATATTTTAATCGCCATAATAAGGAAGCGATAGTAAACGTGCTGTCTTTGAAGGACAGTTTTATTTTGAGAGAGGAGGAGCGATCATGCGGGGAGCGACGGTCGGAGAGCAGATTGAATGCGGTTCGTGCCATACCCAGGTATATATTAGGTACGTCAAAGAGAACGGACAATGTCCCAAATGCGGGGCACGCCTTGATGAACAAGGTCGTTCGATCGGCGAAGGCGGCCTGCGCCGAGGCTCGAGGACCTAATTCCGCGCTTTCCAACGACAATGGATTGATCACAAGCCAGGAAATGAGTGACGTCCCTGGTTTTTTTATACCCCGCTGGATAATGTGTTATGCTAGATTGGTACTATGTTTGAATTTACTATCGTCAAAAAATCGAAAAAATCACGGGCGCGAGCAGGACTTCTGAAGACCACTCATGGGGTAGTTGAGACACCCTGCTTGGTCCCCGTGGCGACCCAAGCCGTGGTTAAGACCCTGACGGCAGACCAGGTTGAACAAACCGGCTCGCAGATTTTAATCTGCAATACTTTCCACTTGCATCTCAAGCCGGGGGAGCGGGTAGTCAAGGCAGCCGGCGGGCTGCACTCTTTCATGGCTTGGGATCGTCCTTTGATGACGGAC
>MFEO01000033.1:31925-40144 GCA_001777585.1 Candidatus Doudnabacteria bacterium RIFCSPHIGHO2_01_FULL_50_11
CAAGTGTTCTCTTTTGGCTTTGGTCGCGACCAGGAGGTGGGTAAGATCCTGAAGATTTTCCCGGGCCGAACGTCTGTTCCCGCACTTGAGAAGAACTCGCAGCCGAAGACTGTCCGCATTACTTCACGTGGAGTGTATTTCCGCTCACCTCTCGATGGCAGGGAGCTTTTCATTGGCCCAAAAGAATCCATGAAAATTCAGGCGTCGCTTGGTGCAGATATTATTTTTGCGTTTGACGAATGTACCTCGCCGCTGGTGTCGCGGGAATATGCCGCAGCCTCACTTGCGCGCACGCACGCGTGGGCGAAGCTGTCGCTTCAGTATTATTCTCCAAAGCAAGCTCTTTTCGGCATCGTTCAAGGTTCGCATTTTCGCGATTTACGCACGCGAAGCGCGAAATTCATCGCCAGGCTGCCATTCGATGGTTTCGGTATTGGCGGTGATCTGGGACGCACGAAGCAGGACATGAAAAATATCCTTCGCTGGACGCTGCCCCACCTGTCACCCGCGAAGCCTCGGCATTTGCTGGGCATCGGTTATTTGGAAGACATTCCGAATATCATCCGAGAAGGTATCGATACTTTCGATTGCACGGTGCCGACTCATTACGCCCGCCGTTCGATTGCATTTACGAGCCAAGGAGAGCTTCGGCTTGACAAGACAACCTACCTTCAGGACCATTCCTCGCTGGATCCTCAATGCGTTTGTACCGTGTGCTCGCGCTATACGCGCGCGTATCTTGCGCATCTGCTCCGCGCGAAGGAGTCAACGGCGGGTACACTTCTGACCATACATAATCTGTTTTTTTTCAATCACTTCGTCGAGCAGATTCGGAACGATATTAAATCTGGGAAAGTATGATAGAAAATCCGGTAAGGACGACCTCTCGATGGGTTGTAGCCCGCGCTCGTGACGTCTTGATTGACCACTCTGCCGTGTCGCGTGTTGCAAGGTTTCTGCGAAGAAAAAATATCCGCATACCCGTGTGGTCACAATCTTTCCATCTCACCCAAGCTTCTGACACAATCAAACTTCGGTATATTTTTGTTTTGGACTCGTTGAATTTTTGTTTCTGGTCGAGAGGGCAGAAATGGTCCGTTCCCGGACCCCGCAACCGGCTATCGGGCTATATGGCGCTCGCTTGGCAGCTGAAAAATTTTTTCAAAGATAATCCCAATGTTGATTTCAGGCAGCTGCAAACACTATCGTATCGTGCTTTTCGCAGCATCTTGGGCGGCAGCGGGGAACTGCATTTTTTGCGCGAGCGTCACCGTATTCTTACGCGCGTGAGCAAGTATTTGGTGCGCCACTTTGATGGCGACCCGTCGCGGCTGCTACGAGCAGGCAAGAGGCGCGCAGAAAAGCTAGTCCCCCTCTTAGCTGCGATTCCCTCGTTTGATGACACAACCAAACTCGCCGGAAGAAAAGTACACTTCTATAAGCGCGCCCAGATCCTGGTGGGCGACATCTGGGGAGCCTTTGGGGGACGGGGGATCGGCCGGATTGATAATATTGGCTACCTGACTGCCTTCGCGGATTATAAGATTCCCCAAATATTGAGAGACCTTGGTATATTGCGCTATTCTCCAAAGCTTGCTGCGACAGTCGGTCGTCGTGACATGATTGCGCAAGGCTCGCCGTGGGAGACCGAGATCCGCGCGAGTACTATTGTGGGAGTGGAAGAACTGAAAGACGCATTGCATCGGGAAGGGGCCAGCCTACCCTCGCTCCAGTTGGACTGGTATCTATGGATCACAAGCAAGAGCAGAAAAAAAATGCTGCCCCACAATCTTACGAAAACCGTTTATTATTGATTTTCTTTCGAGGGGGAAAGCTGATACCATACAATCAAAGTCTCGGGTAGTAGAAACAAAATGAACCAAGGTCAAAAATTTTCTGAATATACGAGCCTAACGCCCCAGGAAGCCGTAGAAAGGCTGGAAAGCGATGCCGAGCGAGGCTTGGAATCGCAAGAACGCAACCGAAGGCTTGCGAAATACGGAGCTAACAAAGTCGCGCAGTCAGGAATTGTTTGGCACAAGATTTTACTGCGTCAATTCAAATCTTCCTTCGTCTATCTGCTCTTCGGCGCCGCCATCATTGGATTTGTCCTCGGCGAATTGATTGACGGCATCACTATCATGCTGTTCGTCGCGATCAACGCAGCTCTAGGCTTCTACCAGGAATATCGCTCAGAGCAGACCGTTCAGGTACTCCAGCGCTTTACCCTTCCCACTTCCAAGGCCTTGATTGGGGGCAAGGAGCAAACGGTGGAAAGTCGGAGCCTCGTGCCGGGCGATATTATCAAGCTTGAGGCTGGCGATCTTCTGGCGGCAGACGCCAGACTGCTTGTCGCCCATGACCTGGCTGTTGACGAATCGGCTCTTACCGGGGAATCCGAACCTCAAGACAAGTCAACCGAAGCGCCGCGAGAAAATATGGGAGAAATATATCAGGCTAGTTGCATGGTATTCGCGGGAACCACGGTCGTTCGAGGCTGGGCTTCCGCGCTCATTGTCGCCACCGGTCGCTCATCAGTGCTCGGCGAAGTGTCGAAACTTGCAAATGAGCTGCCCAGGGAATCATCGTTCGAGAAAAGCCTTGACCGCTTCAGCGCCTTCATTCTCCGGCTCGTAATGGTAACGATCGTGCTCGTATTCGCGGCAAACTTCGCGATCAAGCATGACTCGAAAAAACTTATCGAATTTGCGGTTTTTTCCATCGCGCTTGCGGTGAGCGTGATTCCTGAAGCCCTGCCGACCGTCACGACCTTCTCCCTCTCGTCAGGCGCGCGCAGGCTGGCTCGGCGCAAGGTAGTGGTCAAACGCTTGTCCGCGATCGAGGATCTGGGCTCAATTGAGGTATTGTGCACCGACAAGACCGGCACACTTACCGAGAATCGCCTCACTATCGCCGAAGTATACGGCGCTGACCGGCAGGCGGTCCTAGCTTCCGCAGCTCTGGCATCTTCCTATTTTTCTAAAATCGAGAAGCATCCTGACGCATTTGATCTTGCGATTTGGGACGGCCTCGCTCTCCCCGTGCGGGCGGAACTGCGCAAGCAGACTCGTATCGGCGAGCTTCCTTTTGATCCGGAACGCCGGCGCAACAGCGTCATAGTAGGCGGCAAGAGCGGACAGCGGTTCATCGTTCGGGGAGCGGCCGAGGCCATCTTGCCTTTCTGCAGTGCCAGCTCTGTCCAGCAAACTCAGTGTCGAGAGTGGGTTGCCGAGCAGGGCAGGCAGGGCAGGCGGGTCATTGTTTTAGCTTCAAAAAATAAGAAGTTTACGGGTCGGCTTAGCGTTGCTGAAGAAGAGAGCCAGCTTGGCTTGATCGGCTGTATTTCCTTCAGCGATCCGATCAAAGCAACGACGATTCCGGCCATCAGTCAAGCCGAGAAACTCGGAGTCGCAGTGAAGATCCTAACCGGCGACTCGCCTGAGGTGGCGGGTAGCGTGGGCCGCGAGGTCGGCCTCATCAGAAGCCCCAAGGAAGTCTTGACTGGCGCGGAATTTGAGCGTCTGCCGGGCGAAGCCCAAGAGCAGGCAGTCGAACGATATCAGGTATTCGCGCGGGTTTCGCCGCGCCAGAAGTACCGGATTATTCAATTGCTCGAGCAGAAGCATACCGTCGGGTTTTTGGGTGAAGGCATCAATGACGCGCCGGCGCTCAAGATCGCCAACGTCGGCCTGGTCGTGGCAGGAGCTTCGGACGTGGCGCGGGAGGCTTCCGATATCGTGCTTCTCAAGAAAAGCCTGGAAGTCATCGTGAACGGGATTGAGGAAGGACGGGCGGTTTTTGCCAATACCATCAAATATATCAAGGCGACGCTAGCCTCAAATTTCGGGAATTTCTACGCCGTGGCGATCGCTTCGCTCTTGATCGATTACTTGCCGATGCTGCCCCTGCAAATCCTGCTCGTCAATCTTCTCTCGGATTTCCCTATGATCGCCCTGGCTACCGATACGGTGGATGCGGATGAGGGGCACAAGCCCAAGAGCTATCAGGTGAGAGATATCGCCCTGCTTGCCACGGTGCTGGGGGTGACAAGTACGATTTTTGATTTTATTTTCTTCGCTATATATTCGCGCGTGAGTCCTGGCGTATTGCAGACCAATTGGTTCATCGGCAGCATTCTCACCGAACTCGTCTTTATCTATTCGATTCGGACCAAATTTTTCTTCGCCCGGTCTTCACACCCGTCCCATATCTTAGTCGGGCTCACGGCGGTAGCAGCGCTCCTAACCATCCTGCTTCCCTTCACTCCGCTTGGCGTGTCCGTTTTCCACTTCACCGCTCCACGAATTTCTTATCTACTGCTGGACCTGGGGTTGGTGGCGATGTATTTTGTTTCCACCGAGTCGGTGAAGCTTCTGTATTACCGGTTCGCCGCCCCAAGATCGTCTTAAGGAATTTTCAATAAAAAGCGTATACTGATGGATGCGCTTTTTTGTTTAAATTAAGCGGTAGAAGGTTGTACCTATTGACAAAATACAAAAAATGTACTATAATATATGTTTAAATAGGGCAAAGTATCGATGCTTGTATTTAGCGGTTCGTTGACAAGGTTATTTGCCTGCGATTCGCTGAATGCAATATCGGTGATCCACTAGGTGGGTCAGGTGTGCGGACAGCAATGTTCGAAAGTTAGAATGCCTTAAGGAGGCTAAGAATGAAACATTTGTCAGCTTGTCTGTCAATTGTTTTTCTTGCGTTGCTTGTGGCGACCGTTGTACCGCTTGCAGCTCAGGAAAAAGGTCTGCCGTATGTGGTGGAGAAAGATGACACTCTTTGGCAGCTTGCGGGGCAGAAGCTCAACGATCCTCTCCTCTGGGAAAAGATCTATGAGCGGAATCCCTTCTTGCGTGCTGATGGGCGTCGGTTCGTGAAGAACGGTCAGGTCATCGTGCTAATCAAGCCGGGCGAAATTCTTCAGGGTTTGGAAGAATTGGGAATTACCGAAACTTTCGTCCCCGCGTCAGAGCTCGGATTAGAGGCGCCGAAACCTATCGTGATCACGAAATCCCCAGACTGGTTACCCTACCTTGTCGCTGTGCTGGCTGTTCTGCTCGTGGCGATTCTTATGGGGTACTACCTGTTGCGGAGAATGCTGACTGCTGATCCTGGCACTTCGGGACCAGCTCAAGTTCCCGGGGGAGTTACTGATGAGAGCGCATCGCTTCATTTTCAGGAAATGGCTGCCCGTTTACACAATGAGGCAACCTCTGATGGGGTGAGCGCTCGATCTTTCACAGTCCTGCGACTTGAGTCTGGACGGATGTGGGGAATCCTCAACGTCCGGTATAGTAATGGCAGGTCGGTGCCTCGTCATTTGAGCGGTCAACGGGCATATCGAGCGCTCGTACGCTTTCCTGGCGGTGACTCCGAGACCTTGTACATGCTTCAAGCATGCGGCAACGATCTGCGGTACGGCGGCATCAGTCAGTATCTGCCTGGACCACAATTTCGGTTCGAGGTCGATAACGACCTGACCCCAGCGTGGAGGCCGGCCTTTGTCGCTGAGGCCGAGATCGTGCCTGCGGCTGCCCCTCCTGAGCTCGCGCCTGCCACCCCGGTCGCCGAAGAGGTCGAAGAGGATGGTGGCATCACCATCGAACTTCGACCGCAAACGGACGACCAAGGTCGCATGGTAAGGGTCAAGGGGGTCCGGGTCGGGTCGTTTACGTTCACCCAAAAGGGAACGGAGACGACTTTCCGCTTCCGAGAGGAAGAGGAACTCGAGCCAGCTACGGTCAGCTAACAACACCAGACATCTTCCGCAGATAGTCATGCGAGACAGAGTCTGCAACGTTTAGAAGCCCATGGGTAACACCGTGGGTTTCTTCTTTTTACTAAAAACCCCCACATAAGTGGGGGTTTTACGATTATCTTCTAGATTCTCTAGGGTGTGGCAGCCCAGGCAGCCTTCAGATCATCCTTCGCCTTTTCCAGGGCGGCTTTGAATACATCCATTGCCGCTTTGATGGCTGCTCTGCGGGTTTCTTGCAGAGGTTTAACTTGGCCACGCAATCCGTCTATTGCTTGCCTGTCGGCCTGCAGTTTGTCTTTTGCTGCATTGAGTGTGGCTTGCAGGGTAGACTTGATTGTCGCGGCTGAGACTCCTGCCGCACAGTCTGCCTTGGCTTGATCAAGTGCGGCCTGAACCGAAGCTTTGAAAGCGGCAATCGCACTATTGATCGAGGTTTGCGTGGAAGCAAGCAAAGCCCCCACATCGTCTTGGAATTTCTTGTTTGCCTCGTCAACTGCCGACCGCCGAGCCCGCACCGCATCGTTCACCGCTGCTTGGAATGCCGCGAGCGCCACTTGCTGGCCGGTGGTTGTGGCATGTTCGGCTAGCTTGTCGTAGTGTTCCGCTCGTCTTTCATCTTGCCGGTCGCGGAGATTCTCAAGCTTGTTCTGCAATTCGGTTCTGCGTTCTTCCAATCGCGTCCTTTTCTCGTCTTTGCGCTCAAGTAGGGTATCTCTACGTTCGCCCAACCTGGTTTCTATTTGATCAACAGTATTCGAAAGTCTGAGGCAGATGGCAGTTCGTTCTTGCCCCGATCTGGTAGTGGTTGCTGTTCGTTCGTCTGCGAGCGAGAGCTCTGCGGACGCAAGGGATGGGATGAGCAGGGAGAGTAATGCCAGTCCGGACGCAGATTTTATGATAAGTGTTTTAGAAATCATAGTTGTCCGCTGAATGGCTGAATTCGCTTAAGTTAGTCACATCCGAGTTGAGTATCTCATCCGAATTATCATCAGCCTCGATCTGGGCTGTCTCAGCATCGGCGTCATTGACGAAGGCCTGTACGGCGTCATCCGGATTTCCGGAAGGCGCTATGGTCTGTGCGGGCGGCGTTGTTTCCCCACCCGACCGAAGATCACCCGGACCGTTGTTCGCCCTGCGCGTGATCATGATGCCTAGGACGGCGACTATGGCCAAGATCGACACGACAAGGTATTTGTTTTTTGCACTCATGTTTTTTTACTTTTAATTTCACGTGCTCGGGGCCGACCGACCCCGCTTCATTGACCATTATTATACAGCAATACATATAATCTTAGCAAAAAGAAATATTTGGAAGCCCCTCCGAAACAAAAATTCGATAGTGATGTTTACGAGCCCCGACGGTACCGTCGGGGCGAGTACCTATGTGAAGGATGTTATCTGCGGAAATGTCTTCGCATCGTGTCCTTCGAGAATAAAAAAAGCCCCAGTAAAACAACGTGGGGCTTAGAGTTTGCCGAAGACCAGTTCCAGCGTCGCCATGCGGACTGGGATAGCATACTTGGCTTGTTTGAAGTACAGAGCACGGGGGTCGGAATCCACCTCGGGAAGAATCTCCTTGTTGCGGGGCAGGGGGTGAAGGATGGCCGCGTCAGAGGGGAGGTGCTGGATGCTCTCGGAGTTTAGCTGGAAGGCGACTTGCAGTTCTTCAAATTTTTCCCGTTCTTCCCCGCCAAGATCTTCTTTCTGGATCCGCGTCATGTAGAGCACGTCGGTTTGCCTCAGCACGTCCGGAAATTCTTCTGAATTGGTGACCTCCGAAAACGGCACGGAATGTGCTGTGAGGTGCTCTTTGATGTCCTGCATCATGGCAAGCGACGAGGGCGAGACGAAATTGATCTTCTTCAGTCCCGGGTAGGCTTTGCGAGCCAGGTAGGAAAGCGAGCGGGCGGTGCGGCCATTCCGTAGGTCGCCCACCATCGTAATCGTGGGTTCGGCAAGCCGCGGCCGGACTTTGAAAAGGAAGAGAACATCCAGAAGTGACTGGGTAGGATGCTGTCCGCTGCTTTTGCCGCAGCCGGCGTTGATAATATGGGTTTCGCCGGAATGCGCAGCGAACTCTTCAGCCGCTCCGGCGAGAGTATGGCGGACCACCACAACCAGATGGGAAGGGATCGGAGCATAGCCGGTATGGATTCGGATGGTGTCCGCGAGCGATTCTCCTTTGACTTCCGAGCTCGTCTCGCCCGCGTGCTCAGTGTCATACACGATCGTCATCCCCATCACGGTCTCCGCCCATCGGAAAGAAGCGTGTGTCCGCGTGCTGGGTTGATAGAATAGATTGACCGCGCTCAAACCTCGGATTCGAGTATTGGTTCCGCGGACAAGATCGCGCTCATGAGCCTGCGCCCGCGCAGACAGGGCACGCAGTAGGCCCGGTTCAAAGCCTTGAGTTTCCAAAATATGCTGATGTGACACGGTTCCTCCTTGC
>MFEO01000033.1:40161-40596 GCA_001777585.1 Candidatus Doudnabacteria bacterium RIFCSPHIGHO2_01_FULL_50_11
TGGGGTGGGCGTCCTGTGGATACTTGATTTTGTGAACGGGGTTATACTAGGAGATAGACTAATAACCTTCCTGGAAGGGGGTGAGAATATGTTAGTAACAGTCAATTATCTGGCGGTATTGGTGGCCGCCGTTGCCACTATGGTCGTGGGTTTCATCTGGTACGGTCCGATGCTTTTCGGCAAGACCTGGATGCGCGCAATCGGCGCTGACCCCAACGATAAGGAGAAGATGGAGCAGATGAAGAAGGGCATGAGTACAGGATACGCCCTGACTTTTGTCGCATCTCTGGTGAGCGCTTACATCCTCGCAATCTTCATCGGACGGATCGGATCAGGCTCGATCGAAAGCGGCTGCAAAATAGCTTTTGCGGCCTGGCTCGGCTTCGTAGTCCCGATCAAATTGGGCGACGCGATATTCAGCGGCAAGCCCCGCCA
>MFEO01000033.1:40627-44655 GCA_001777585.1 Candidatus Doudnabacteria bacterium RIFCSPHIGHO2_01_FULL_50_11
AGCAGAGTATGACGATGTTCTGGCTCGGAGCGGGCTATCAGCTCGTCTCTTTCCTGGCCATGGGCGTGATCATCGCAGCGTGGATGTAGTTTGAGAATATCGTGTCCACGAGTAGGTTATCATGTTTGAATTAAAAATTGGCCGGTCAAGGGCGATAAAGATTTACATATGATTATCAAAATATTATTGAGCGCGATTGCAGTATTCGTAGCGGGATACATCTTGCCGGGAGTGACAATTGTGAGTTTCTGGACAGCCATTGTTGTGGCTATCGTCTTGGGAATTGTGAATGCGTTGCTTAAGCCATTGCTTATTCTTTTGACTCTGCCGGTCACTATTCTGACCCTCGGGCTTTTCCTGTTCGTCATCAACGCAGCACTGGTTCTGCTCGTGGCCAAGCTAGTGCCGGGATTTGAGGTCCGGGGATTCTGGTGGGCGATGCTTTTCAGCTTAGTCGTCTCCATAATCGGCGCTTTCCTTCATACGAACCGTCAATTCTAACGCACACAAGATTTTATTTTTTGAGCAGGTCCGTCTTTTGGGTTCCGGCGGATTTTTAATATAATACGAAAGATGCCCCGCATCAAAACATTCCGCACCCGATTTGCACGGGATATTGTAGCCGAGTTTATTCCTCCTCGGAGGCGGTCACGCCGCGTAGTCATCCTGTGTGATGGCATGCCGACGCCTCCGTCGAAGCGCCAGCTGATGAAGTTTCTCTCCAGCCGCGGGTATTGGGTTTTCAATCCCCGGTATCGCGGGAGTTGGGAAAGCGGCGGGAAATTCCTGAAGATTTCCCCTCACCGCGACATACTGGCGGTTGTGGACCAATTGCCTCGCGGTTTCAAGAATCTAAATACGGGCAAGAATTTGCGGTTTAGACCAAGCAGTATTTTCCTGCTCGGCGGCAGCTTCGGCGGCCCGGCAGTCACCCTGGCGTCGCGCGACGCCAGGGGGACTGCGGGGGTAGCCTATGCGCCTGTTGTAGACTGGCTTTCTCCTAGTCGTGACGAGCCGATTGAGGAAGTCTATGATCATGTCAAGGTTGCATTCGGCGAGGGCTACCGTCTTTCCAAGAAAAATTGGTTCAAGCTCGGGCAGGGGAAATTTTACAATCCTATCGCGGAAGCTTCCTCGATTGACGGCCGTAAACTTCTACTTTTTCACGCCCGCGATGACAGAAGTGTGGACTGGCGCTCGGTCAAGCTCTTCGCGGATAAGACCGCTGCCAGGCTTATCCTTTTGCGTCGTGGCGGACACATATCCTATGCTGACTGTGTACTGCCAGCGCATTGGAAGCGGATCAAGAAATTTTTTGCCCAAGCAGAACGCAAATAATATGGCGGAAATTCACAAGAAAATCTGGCCTCAGTGGTTTGAAGCAGTTTCATCCGGCAAGAAGAAATTTGATTTGCGAGTCGCTGATTTTGAGGTAAAAGAAGGCGACACCCTGGTCCTGGAGGAATGGGATCCTAAAACTTCCGAGTATACCGGCAGAACCTTGACGAAAAGGGTAGGATACGTCGGCAAATTTGATCTCAATACATTTGGCCAGAGAGCTCTAATCGAAAAGAATGGACTCTATGCCATCCAACTCGAATGAGATTTTAGGAAAGCGCCTGCTCGTCGTCGTCGCCCATCCCGATGACGAAAGCTTCTTAGTCTCGGGCACGACGCACGAGAATCGCCGCCGCGGCGGGGTGGCGTGGCTTATATGCGCGACCGCCGGAGAGCATGGGCGAGCCTATCTACAGCGCCCAGTTACACCAGCACAGATGAAAGTGATCCGTACCCGCGAGCTGAGGGCCGTGGCGAAGCATCTGGGCGTGGCGCGACTCTTTTGTCTGGGCTTGCCCGACAAGGGTGTAGAGAAACGAAGCGGGGCATTGCGCAGAAGGACTACTGCGATCGCGCGTGATTTCCATCCCGACTACATCCTAAGCTTCGGGCCTGACGGCATCTCCGGGCATACTGACCACATCGCAACCGGTCTTGCGGCGCGCCAGGCCGCGCGCAAGCTTCACGTGCCTTTCTTGGCTTTCACGCTTCCGCCGAAGCTGGTAGCGAACGCACATCAATGGATGCGCAAGCGCCGCAAGCATGGCTCCTATAGCGACCGAATCCACTATTCCAAACCGACCGTGAAGATCGTGATTGTAAGAAGCGTTAAATGGAAGGCGATGAGCCTGCATCGGTCGCAGCTGCGGGCCGGCCGGCCGTTCGATACGATCCCCAGATTTGCGGCAGTGGAATTCCTCAAAGCAGAATATTTTGTTTCTTCCAAAGGTAACGAAGATATATGACGATGCAATTGACGAAAAAACACTGCGTTCCCTGCGAAGGCGGAGAGCACCCGCTTCAGGGTTTGTCACTGCAAAAATACATATCGCAGCTGCATACACCCTGGGAGCAGCGTGATGGGGGACGAAAAATTTATCGGGCTTTCAAATTCAAAGATTTTGCCGGCGCGATGCGATTTGCCAACCAGATTGCCACTATCGCGGAACAAGAGGGCCACCATCCCGACCTGCATGTTGCCTGGGGGAAGGTCGGTGTGGAGCTATGGACTCACGTAATCGGCGGATTAACCGAGAACGATTTTATTCTTGCCGCAAAGATCGAAGAATTACAGAGATAAAACTCCGCAACCAATGGGGTCAGGACCGCCAAAGAAGACCATGCTTTGTGATATACTGACTTCACTATGCTTTCATTTAAACTTTTTTCACACTACCAAGAGTTGCTCTATGGCTTGTCCGAGATCGCGGACGGCGCGATGAATGCCGGAGGGGGCGAGACGAAAGAATACGCTCGAGCGCAAGCGAACCGACACCAGCATTTCGCCAACCTTGGCTTTACACCTTCCGCTGTTGTGTCAGCAGTGTTGTCTCACGGAACGCAAATTCATGAAGGGAAGCCAGCAGATGGGGGTATATATCTTCAAGACGCGGATGGCATTGTAACCTCAGCGCGCGACCTCCTGCTTACGGTGACAACTGCGGATTGTTTCCCCGTGTACCTGTATGACCCCGGCAAACAAGCAGTAGGTCTTCTTCATGCCGGATGGCGGGGAACTGCCTCAGGCATCATGCACAACGCCCTACAAGCCATGCAAGACAAATTCGGAAGCACGCCCTCTGACATCTTGGTTGCGATCGGTCCCGGGATCCAAGCCTGCCATTATGAAGTGCACGACGACGTTCTGGGTAGATTTGCCAAGTATCCTGCGGCTTGCATAGTGCGCGACGGCAAGACATATCTTGACTTGCCCAGAGTACTCGCAGCCCACGCCCAGTCGTCCGGTATCCGTCCCAAAAATATTGAAGTAAGCTTCCTGTGCACCTATGAAGAGCGCACCCGATACTTCTCGGCGCGCCGGAATCCGGACGCACCGCTTGAGACCATGGTGGCCTACGTTGCCGTGAAAAAACGGGAGAATTCTTGAGAATCTTGCGGCCATAGTTGGAAAAAGCCTTGATATTTGAGCCGTTTTTTATATACTGTGGATAAGAGTTGATTGACTGCCTTGGGTAATTTCGTTAGTTTACCCCACAGAATACTCGTTTTTATTGAGGTTTAAAAAGATAAATTTAGAAATTAAAGAGCCAACACCTATGACAAAGTCAGAAATGCTGCAAGCCATGGCCGAGAAATTGGGCAAAACCCGCAAAGAAGCCGCGGAGATGCTCGATTTCCTCGCCACACTGGCTTACGCAGAGACCAAGAAGTCGGGTGAGTTCACGATTCCAGGCATCGGCAAGCTGGTGAAGAAGCACCGCAACGAGCGCATGGGCCGCAATCCGGCGACTGGCGAATCTATCAAGATTCCTGCCAAGACGGTCGTGAAATTCCGAGTGGCCAAGGCAGCCAAGGAAGCCATCCTGTAACAAAAAAGCAAAGCCGCCCTATATGCGCACCGGGCGGTTTTTCTTTTGGTTGGAAGTTTAATTGTTTGACAGCTGAGGTTCGGATTGATAACGTGAGTGAGTAGGGCGCTATAGCGTCGCACAGAGTAAATCATTAAAAGA
>MFEO01000034.1 GCA_001777585.1 Candidatus Doudnabacteria bacterium RIFCSPHIGHO2_01_FULL_50_11
CACGTCTGATACTCGCTGTCTGAATGTCAAAGTAAGTCATTCCATCAAACGATAAGGCGAAACGATATAAAAAGGATCGTCGCAACCACGAACGGCAATGCCAGCCAAAACACCAGGAAGAGCAGCCCTGCGAACAGAATCAGAGTTTCCACTGCCAGGCCAAACAAGATTGTCGAAACGCGGACGATAAACCCGATACCTCGAGACACGCCATTCATCATCGCGACCCGTGCGTATCGAGCAAGCTCGAATCCCCGGCCATATCCTTCCAGATCCTTGTGCCACGGAGAGAAGGCGGTACGCAATAGTAAAAGTATCGAAAAGTAGTGAAGGTTGGCAGTCAAATAGTTGCCCCAGATCGCGATGATCTCTCTGGGCGCCTTAAAATAAAACCAATTCAAAAACTCGATAGGCATTAGCCTAGTACCTCCGTGAATACCGCTTCGGGTGATATGTGTTTGTGTGTTGATTTCGTTTGGCATGCGTTCGTTGATTGTAGTATAACGAACTGCCCCGACAACGCAACCGTTACCCAAACGTAGAAGACGTGTACTAGCGCAAGATCAACAAGGCCAGTACCAGTGCGCTTGCGAGTAGTCGATACCAGACGAAAACGCGAAAACTTTTCCTGGAAAGATAATCTAATAAGAAACTTATCGCCCATAGCCCAGAGACAACCGCTGCTGCGAAGCCCGCGACCAAGGGTGTACTGATGCCCGTGAAGTTTTTGAATGCCACGAGGCCAGCGCCAAAGCTTATGGGGCCAAGCAAAAGAAACGAAAATCTTGCCGCGGACTCCCGATTGAGCCCCGCAAACAATCCCGCGGTCATGGTGCTGCCGGAACGCGACACCCCAGGGATGAGGGCCAGCGCCTGAGCACAACCTATAAATAGGGCTTTGGAAAAACTCAAATCATGTTCGCCCCCTTTCTTGCTCCCATAAGAGTCAGCTACCCAGAGAATAAGACCAAATATAGCCATCGTTGCAGCGATCAATACGGGGGAGCGAAACGCCGACTCGGCTTGTTTTTCTAACAGCACGCCTGTAATGGCTGCTGGTACGCTTCCTGCAACCAGATACCAAGACATCTTTTGATCCAGATTCATTCCTCGCCCGATTTGAATAAACGTTGAAAAGAACGCGCTGAAATATCGCAGATAATCGCGCCAGAAATAAGCTATCACCGCGACTAGGGTCCCCCAATGAAGAGCCACGTCAAAGCCAAGCCCCGGGTCAGGCCAATGTAATATGTATGGCACCAAAATGAGATGACCCGATGAAGAAATCGGCAAAAATTCCGTAAGTCCCTGCACCAATCCCAATATGACAGCCTGAAAAATATTCATGATAGTTTATAAATTTTTATCGTTTTTTTTACTTGCCGATACGGACCATCTATGCATATTGCTACTAGATTTACCGTGAAGTAGCGGGGCGGTATTTTGCTAAATTTAGTTGCTAATTTCGCATTGCTGTGTTTTTTGAATTTAGTCAGTGTGATGTGAGGGCTGAAAGTCTTCTTGAGTTTAGCACTCTTTGCGCTAAAGTCTTTTAGGCTGCGAAACGTCTCACTCCGCAAAAAGCTTAATCTTCTCGACTCTCTGATTTTCAAGCCCGTCCACCCCCCTTTATTAATCTTGGAATAAAAATGCCGATTTATAAAAAGGGGGATTTTTCCTTGCTTCCTCAAGACCCCCGCCAAGACTTTCTCTAACTGATAATAGCGTGACTTGTTGATATCCATCCAAAACAAAGTAATGTGGGGGAAAAGTCTTGCGTTGTCCACTACAAAAAAATGGGGGTATTTCGAGACGTATTTTTTTGCCAGTTCCGCTGCCATGCGGCGAATACTGGGCGGAGGTATGACTGATAAATGTATTTGCATGGCTATCCAATCCCCGGGACAGGAAACTTCAACGAAAAATCTTTGACTTTTCCTTCTATCTTTTTTAGATTGGTTTCGCTGGCTCTATTCTCCAGCGCTTCATCAATAAAATTCGCGATGGTCTCCATGTCCTCCACCCCCGCTCCCCGAGTGGTCAGCGCGGGAGTTCCAAGCCGGATGCCGGAGGGGTCGAGTGGCTTGCGTGGATCGTAAGGGATCATATTTTTATTGATAGAAATACCGACTCGTTCAAGAGCCTTCTCCGCTTCTTTCCCGCTGATGTTCTTGCTGCCAAAAACATCGACTAACATTAGGTGATTGTCGGTTCCACCCGAAACGATCCGATAGCCTCGAGACTGCAGGCCCGAAGAAAGGGCTTGGGCATTGCGTATGACTTGTGCAGAATAATCTACGAACTGTGGCTTGAGAGCCTCTCCAAAGGCCACGGCCTTGGCCGCAGTCATGTGATCGTGCGGCCCACCTTGCACACCGGGGAAAACGGCCTTGTCTATTGCGGCAGCAAATTTGTCTTTGCACATGATAATCGCGCCACGAGGACCCCGGAGAGTCTTGTGCGTGGTGGTAGAGACTACATCAAAATATGGGATGGGAGATTCTAGCTGCTTGCCGGCAATAAGCCCGGCAATGTGAGCGATATCAGCAAAGGTCAAAGCACCCACCATGTCGGCTATCTCCCCAAATCGCTTCCAGTCTATTGATCGGCTATATGCTGAAAATCCCGCGAGAATCATTTTAGGCTTCTCTCGGCGGGCGATTGCTTCGACCTCGTCCATATCTATGACTTCGCTGTCGCGCCGCACAAGGTATGGAATGATAGTGTAGAGTTTGCCGGAAAAATTCAGAGGATGACCATGCGACAAGTGGCCGCCCTGGTCGAGCGATAAGCCAAGTACTTTGTCTCCGGGATTAAGAAGCGCCATATAGACGGCCAGATTAGCGGGGCTGCCGGACAGCGGCTGAACATTGACGTGCTCTGCTCCGAAAAGCTGTATGGCACGATCAATCGCGAGACTCTCTGCTTCATCGATCACGTCGTTGCCTCCATAATACCGCTTGCCCGGGTACCCTTCTGAGTACTTGTTCGTCAGCACAGAACCCATTGCTTCAAGCACCGCTGGCGAAACATAATTCTCCGAAGCGATGAGCTCCAGTCCCTCAGCCTGGCGTTTCTTCTCTCTCTCGATGATCTCGTATATTTTGGGATCAGTTTCTTGTAGGTGGCTCATCGCAATGCGTTTTCTATTCTTCGCTTGCTAATAGGTCCTTCTCGTATGATTTTAACACGCTCGTCAACAATGGCAACGACGCTGGAAGGACGCACTTTTCGCAATCGCCCCCCATCCAGTACTAAGTCGGGTTTATGCTTCTTTTTCCGAAATTGCAATATTACCTCTTTGGCAGAATATGCATCGTAGCCTCCCGATAAATCGCGAGAGGGATTAGCGGAAGTAGCAGTAATAGGGCGACCCAGCGCCCGAACAAGACGAAGTGCGACGTTGTTCTTCGGCATTCTGATCCCCAGTGATCCTGTACCGGCTGATAATGTACGCAATGACCGATTTTTCGCCTTCAGACGCAGCACCAGGGTAAGTGGACCCGGAAGCAAATTCTTAAAAAGCTTGACTGATAGCGGGCTCATCCTCACGAGTTTTTGGGCCTGGGCTTGGGATGAGACGACTACGTGAACAGGTTTCTTGGATCCACGCCTCTTGATCTTATAAAGCTTTTTTACCGCTGACAAATTCATTGCGTCCACCCCTAGCCCGTACGAAGTATCGGTGGGATAGACTACCGCCCCCCCTTTTTGCAGAGTCTTAACTGCGTGAAGAATGCTGGTTTTATTTGTGGCTAATACTTGCATACTCATTTACTCGCCAGATCCCTTGGTTCCGTAACCTTGTGCCAATAACTTGCTCTCACGATATCTATCACAGCGCCCTGCTTCGCAAGCTGTAAGAATGTTTGCGGCAAGCCATACTCCGCCGTTTGATTCCCGGCGGCAACTAACGGCAGCGCGAAATAACGTTCATCAATGACGTATGCGGCGCAGTTTACCAGGTCTCCTCGCCGACCCGGCTGCCGTTCTATGATGTCTACAAGTTTGCCGTTTTGATCAATTTTAACTAAGCCTGGCGTGCCGTTCTTCACCTTCTCCTCAGCAAGCTCCCAGACTAATGCAGCCAAAGGATGGCGAGCCATCTTTTCCAAATCCTCCTTGCTATACAAGTCGTCTCCCAT
This sequence comes from Candidatus Doudnabacteria bacterium RIFCSPHIGHO2_01_FULL_50_11, assembly GCA_001777585.1. Taxonomy (GTDB): domain Bacteria; phylum Patescibacteriota; class Doudnabacteria; order UBA920; family 2-01-FULL-50-11; genus 2-01-FULL-50-11. The sequence goes on from MFEO01000034.1 coordinate 4,146, forward strand.
CAAGACTAAGAAGCGCCCCTTCAAAACATCCCGGCAGAGTGCTAGAGCATGCCCAGTGCCTTTCATTTCTTCCTGCACAACATATCGCACCCGTTTTCCCTGGAACGAATCGCCAACCAATTCCTTGATTTGTTCTCTTAGATAGCCGACGACCAAAACTACTTCGTCGACTGAATCAGGAAGACTAAGCAGGTTGTGTTCTAGAAGTGTCTTGTTTTCGATTGTGAGCAAGGGCTTCGGTCGGTCGCGGGTTAGTTCTCCCATTCGTGTGCCCAAGCCCGCTGCGAGTATGACTGCTTGCATTACCGTACTACAAAATTAATCATCTTTCCTGCCACGAATATCGTTCGAACGATCGTCTTTCCCTTCAAATGAGCTTCGACTTTGGGAGAATTGAGTGCCTGGGTCTCAATCTCGTGCTGTTCCGCTGTCGCAGCAAACTCAAGCACATCTCGAACCTTTCCGTTGACCTGGATTGGGATTTTGAAAGTATCCTTCGCCAATAGAGACTCGTTATATTCAGGCCATCTCTCAAGCTGAATGGATTCCTTATGCCCCAATAGCGCCCATAATTCTTCCGTGATATGCGGGGCAAAAGGTGATAGTAACTTGAGAAATGCTTCCGTGGCCGCAAGATCGAAGCTCTCCGCACCACCAACCGGTTCCCATTTCTCCTCTGTGTTGAGCTTGGGTCGCCAATCTGGCCTACCCCCTTCTCCGTTAAAAGCAATCATTAGGGAACTTATGGCCGTATTAAATTTCAAGTCTCCAAGATCGTTGGTAATTTTCCGAATGGCTTGGCTCATTTGTCTCGAGGAAGTCTTCTGCGCTCGTCTCCATTTCTTTTCCTTGATCATCACATTAATATCAATCCACACCCGATCCAAAAACCTTCGCACACCCTTTACCCCACGGCTATCCCAGGGAACCATCTGGTCGAATGGGGCGAGAAACATCTCATACATGCGCATGGTGTCTGCGCCGAACTCGCCGATAATGTCGTCCGGATTGACCACGTTGCCGTACGACTTGGACATCTTCCTCCCGTCTTCCGCTAAAATTACCCCGTTGGAACGGCGTTTGCTGTATGGCTCCGACCCAGCAAGCAAGCCTTGGTCATACAGGAACTTGTAGATGAACCTCGAATAGAGAAGATGCAGCGTGGTGTGTTCCATACCCCCGATATATAGATCCACCGGCAGCCAATAGTCGATTTTTTTTCGAGATGCAAAATCCTTTTTATTCTTCGGGTCTGCATAGCGGATGAAATACCAGTTTGACCCTGCCCAGTTGGGCATGGTGTCGGTCTCGCGCTTCGCGGGTCCTCGGCACCGAGGACATTTTACGTTAACGAATTTAGCGATCGCGGCCAGTGGCGACTCGCCTGTGTCAGTCGGTTCATACCGCTTGACGTTGGGCAGTAGCACTGGCAAATCCTTCTCCGGCACCGGCACTTCCCCGCAGTCGGGACAATGAATTATCGGTATCGGCTCACCCCAGTAATGCTGGCGGGAGAAAACCCAGTCGCGCAATTTATAGGATACCGACTTGCTGCCCAGACCGATCTTTTCTAAATCCCAGGTAATGTTTTGACGCGCACGCTCTGAAGGCAAACCATTATACTTCTCTGAGTTGATCAGCATGCCTTCGCCCGTCCAACACGAAGCCACAAGGTCAATATCGGCGCGTCCGACTGCGGAAGGTTCCGGCCGGTCGTCTCGGGCATCTACTGAAGTCGGCTTGATGACGGGTAAAAACGGAATTTTGTATTTTTTCGCGAATGCAAAATCCCTCTCATCGTGGGCGGGAACGGCCATGATCGCCCCGCTGCCGTAGCCCATCATGACATAGTCGGCTACCCATACCGGAAGTTTTCGTCCAGAAAGCGGATGTGAGACAGAGAACCTTTTGAGTTCAATACCTGTCTTCTCCTTTTCCTCAGCCAAGCGAGTGATATCGGTCTTTTTTTTGGCAACCACAACATACTCGCTCACTTCCTTGATATTCCATACTCCCGATACGGCGTGATGATGCGACAGATACCATCCTACTATCGGATGCTCAGGGGCCACAACAAGATGGGTCGCCCCGAAAATCGTATCTGCACGCGTTGTAAAAACCCGAAGTGACGGCAGGACTGCTTCATAGATCCCGGGCTCTTGGCTGCCTGTGAAATGAGGGCTCTTGCCTGGAATGAAGCGATATTCAGCCCCCAGGGCCTGTGCGAGTTTTTCTCCGTCGGACGCGGGAATGATGCTGTCCGTTTCATCCATGAGAACTATGAATCGGTCAGCACTCTTCCTGACTTTCTCAAAATCAAATCCCCGCTTTACTGCCTCAGTTACCGTGGGCCGCTTCGTATTATCGTTGAAACGTCCGGAAATAGGTGTGGCAGCTAAGACTACGCTATGCGCTTTTGCCCCCCTCTCCAAAAGTCTCAACGCCACAACCCCCCCGAATGAATGCCCCAAGATTACAGTTTGTGCATCAAGGCGGCAATGCTTACGGACATGCTCGGCCTGCTCAAGATCGTTGGGCTTATCAGGGTTGGGTAGTTCGGGAATCTCTACTTTATATCCTCTATCGAGCAATTTCTGAGCAAGCCAAGGGAAAAAAATATCTTGCGGTGAGCCTTGACGGCCATGAAGGAGCACGAAACGCTTGATCTGTGTATCAACGATAGGAAACACGATGTCCGCGCCCTCGCTCTTTCCGATCCAATTGATCTGCTGCGTCTTGACCCTCTCCGGATAATCTACAAGCTCTAGATCCTCGATCAATCGGTCAGCATACTTTGTAATTTTTATTACCCACTGCTTCATCAGTTTCTTCTCCACCGGCGTGCCGCACCGTTCATGCCTGCCATTGACTACTTCTTCATTGGCAAGTCCGGTCTTCTCAAACGGACACCAATTGATAGGAATCTCAGCGCGGTATGCGAGTCCCGCCTCAAAAAGCTTGAGGAAAATCCACTGCGTCCATTTGTAATACTCAGGGTCAGTCGTATCCACTTCGCGGTTCCAGTCCAGAGACAGACCTGTAGCTTTCAATTGCCTCCTAAACGTCTTGATATTTCTATCTGTCGCGATCCTGGGGTGTATCTTGTTCTTGATGGCATAGTTTTCTGTCGGAAGTCCGAATGCGTCCCAGCCTATCGGATAGAGCACGTTGGCACCCTCCATTCTCTTCCACCGCGCCAAAATGTCTGTTGCGACATACGGACGAAGGTGTCCGACGTGTAAGCCTGCTCCTGAGGGATAGGGAAATTCGAAAAGCACATACTGCTTCTTGCGCGCATCAAAATCGCGAGCAGAGAAGAATTTCTTTGCTGCCCAGAACTTCTGCCACTTTTTCTCTACCTGTCGGTGATTATACCGCTTCATAGATTGGTCTGAATATATTTCATTGTAGCATGGAAGGGGGTGCTCGACTTTACTAAATCCCTAAACCATCACACTGTCTTAAGCTCCAATGCCGCGAGCGCGTTTTCAGTCGTCTGACGCGCGATGTCCGCGGCTGGCATCTTTTTGAGTTCCGCAATCTTCAGTGCGATGAAACTCAGATTCAAAGGTGAATTCCTCTGCCCCCGTTTGGGCTCGGGTGTGAGATAAGGGCAGTCAGTCTCAAGGAGGATGCGGCTCATAGGCGCTTCCCTAACCACTTCATACAACTGCGGGCTTGATCCGCCTGGCTTCAGTTCTTTCCTGGGCTTATAAGTGACAATACCGTTGAAACTCAGATAACAGTCAAGCTCTATGAATTTTCGCGCATCTTCCAATCCGCCGATGAACGAATGGATGATCACCTTACCCACCTTACTCCTCTCTTTTTTCAAAATCTTATGCAGGTCATCGTATGCGTCCCGGCAGTGGACCATAAGTGTTTTCCGAGACTTCGCAGCCAGGGCAATATGTTGCTCAAAAACGTCGCGCTGTTTGCTCTTAATCGCTTGTTCATCTCCCGACGGCAGCCGGAAATAATCCAGCCCGCACTCACCGATTGCTACGACTTTGGGGCTGTTTGCTAGGGAAGTGTAAAAGTCCGAATCGAATTTTTCCTCGCGCGTATGAAACGACGATTCTTCCTCATCGACGTGCTGGCTGAAAAGATGCATCGGATGAAGACCAACTGATGCGTATATCCCCTCATTAAATCGTTTGGCCATCTCCACAGCTTGTACGCTGGTATCCTTCTGGGTCCCTACGTTGACTACCCAGGCGCCCTGACTCAAGCAGTCTTCCAAAACTTGATCAGCATCGTCTTTGAACGCATTGAAATTTACGTGAGCATGGGTATCGAAGTATTTCGGCATTATCCAACTTTAATTTACAGCCTTAAGCGCGTCTCTTATTTCGCGTGCGTATCGAGCCCGAATGGTAATTCCTACGTTTTCTTCACGCACGAATAGCCCGCCGATTTTTTCGTTAGAAAACCGGGGGATAATATGTAACGTAAAATGATCTTGCGTCTTTTGAATTCCATCATCATGAATTGTGGTGATGCCCTGAGCTCCCGAGGCGGATCTGACTGCCTTGCCTAGTTTTTTTGCAGTTGCATACAAGTGACCAAGAAGATCATCTGGGAGATCTTGAGTATCTGTGAAATGTTCGAGTGGTATTAAAATAACGTGGTACTTATTAAGAGGGGCTTTGCTAATGAGTCCAAAGCATTCAGAATCCTCGAATACTATTACCGACTTGTCCGTGAAATTGCAGAAAATACATTTTGGATCGCGCATGTCTTATTCTTCTTTTATCAATCTCGGGAACAAGGGTTCTGACTTTTTGATACGATCCGCCCGAAAAATCTGATCGATTTTCTCCGCAGTCGAAGGCAAAAAAGGCGCAATCTCACGACCCACCTGCTTGAGAAGAGCAGATAGGGAAGAAATAGTCTCCCGGAATAGCTCCTTGTTTCCCTCCGGCAGCTCCCAAAGCTTCACTTGATCGATGTATTGATTGGTCCATGAGATATTGGTCCAGATTTCCGCGAGCGCTTCATGGAAACGGAAGTTTGCAATGTGTTCCGCGAGGTGTTCTGCGCGCTTCGGCGATTCGACGAGCTCGGGAATAATTCCGTCGCAATGCTTTTCGATAAGATTCGTCAGCCGGCTGACGAGATTGCCTAGATTATTGACCAGGTCACCAGTATACCTCGCCTCAAGCTTCGCAATACTGAAGTCCCCGTCCCCGTCACTGGGCACTGCACGGAGAAGGAAATATCGCAGGGCATCAACACCGTATTTGCTGATGAGAGGAAAAGGGTCTACTACGTTGCCGAGCGACTTAGAGATCTTCTCCCCATCGACTGAGATAAAACCGTGCACGAAGATCTGCTTCGGGAGCGACAATCCCGCTGAGAGAAGCATTCCCGGCCACAACGTGGCATGGAAACGCGCTATGTCCTTGCCCACCAGATGAATATCGGCTGGCCAGTATTTCTTGAAGGTCTCGTCTTCTTCCGAGAAGCCGATGCCGGAGATATAGTTTAATAATTCGTCAAACCATATGTAAACGATCTGCTCGCTGTCCCCTGGAACGCGCACCCCCCACGACAATGTTTTGGACGATCGTGAGATGCTTATGTCCCGCAAACCGCCTTTTACAAATTGCAGCACCTCATTGTAACGAGTCTTGGGCACTATAAAGGCAGGATTCTGCTTAAGATACTCTTCTATCTGCTTTTGGTACTTAGAAAATTTGAAAAAATAATTCTCCTCAGAAAGAAATTCCGGCTTGGTCTTATGGATGGGACAGCGCCCATCTACCAGTTCCGATTCGGTGTAATAATTTTCGCATCCAATACAATACAAGCCCTCATATTTCGCTTTATAGATGTCGCCGTTTTTTTCAACCCGTTTCCAGAACTTCTCCACAGTATGGTGGTGACCCTGCTCGATAGTCCGGATGAAATGAGAGTTCGAAATATCAAGGGACTTGCACAGCTCGCGAAAAAGATGCGATTTTTCATTGACAAATTCCAGTGTTTCTTTACCTTCAGCCGCAGCCGCGCGCGGAACCTTGCTGCCATGCTCGCTCGTGCCCGTCAGGAAAAATGTGTCATCGCCGATGAACCGATGATAGCGCGCCAGAACGTCGGCTTGGATCAACTCCATGGCGAAACCGATGTGCGGACGAGCGTTCACGTAGGGAATAGAGGTGGTAATGTAGAATTTTTTAGATGTGTCGGACATGAGAGGATATGAAAAATGCCAGGCTGTGGCGTGTATAGTATAGCAAAATAAAGCTTAAATAGAAAAAAAATAAAAAAGGCCTAAAGGGTTAGGCCCAGGGTAAATTGCGGTGCTTTTGCACTCACGTTCGGGAGACAGAGGCAAGAGGATCGCAGCTTCCGATCTGATGTTCGGTGTCGTCCCAATGAGCAAGGTAGATACGCTTCTTTCCCTTCCCTTTGAGAAGAAGGAATGGGTCGGTTCCCCAATACTCGACCATCAAGTGGCGCTCAGGGAATTCAAAGCGCAAAGATCGCGCAACGTATTCGATGTCCCCCGGCACGTACATTCTCAGGGTATCGTACGGTCGGACTCTCCAGCTGCCCAAGATGGGTGCGTGCTCATTGCACATAATCTTGAGCATGATAGCCCATACGCCAAGAGCAATCAGGCCGCGGAAAAGATCTCCCGAAGCTACTTGGCCTTGAGCTCCTAGCTGCTGGAATATCGCGTGCGGTACGGCCACGAAGGAATACACGCTCAATAGCACCAGTATCCCCAGGTACGTGTACCCGAGATAAAGGTTCCTAAAAATCGGCGCCAAGACCGGGCGGAGATGCCACAACAATTTCTCGCTCACTGTGACCGCCACCGAGCGAATCGATCGCTCGTGAGATTCCTTGAGTCGTACTACTTCCAATCCGGTCAGGGGAAAGATACCTCGCAGGGCAAGCCATTCCTCTGGCGTTGAAGCTGCTGCCTCAGTAGAGATCGGCTCTTGTCTTTCAAGTGCCAAAACAGTGTTCATGCTCCCTCCTTCTAGTCGAACTTGCTGCAATTCTATCAGATACCCCTTGTACGTCAATCAAACGGAATGTCGTCCTGATTATTATCGGACGGAGAGTACACAACCACGAATTCTCCGGCTGTTTCGTGAGTCTGAAAATATTCTAAGACTTCCCTCGGTCTGCCTCGGACTATTTCTTCAAATTTCTTGGTCAACTCCCGGCCGATTACCAGAAGGCCAGGTGCCCCAGTGAGTGCTTCGAGGGTCTTGAGTATTCTATGGGTCGACTCGTAGAAAATGACCGGCACCTTCGATATCATCATCTGTTGAATGCTGGTCTGCCGGCCCTTCTTATGGGGCAAGAATCCGAGGAAAAGAAATCGATCCATAGCGATGCCAGCCACTGAAGCAAGCGCAATGAGTGCGGACGGCCCCGGTATAGGCTCGACTTTGATCCCCGCTGCGACTGCATCGTGCACCAGGATGTTGCCCGGATCGGATATCCCGGGAGTGCCTGCGTCGGTTACGAGCGCGACTGATTGTCCTGCTGCCAATGCTTCCAAAATGCGGGTAAGATTCTGCAACCTTGAATGCTGGTGATACGAGATAAGCGGACGGTGTATATTGTGCCGGTCCAACAGTATTTTCGTATGACGAGTATCCTCGCACGCGATCAGATCGACTGACTTGAGTACAGATAAAGCCCGTAGGGTAATGTCCTCAAGATTCCCGATTGGCGTTGCCACAATATAGAGCTTCCCGGTCATATGGATAAAATAAACGCCCCGGCAAGAGGCGCGTGAATTGTTATGTGCAGAAAGTCAAGATTTGCCGCGATCCTCCGAAGCTAGCAGTTTCTTCTGACCACTGTAATCTTCCGCGATCACTGTGATAACTGCAACGATAGGAGCTGAGATGAGGACGCCTATGAGACCTGCAACATTATAACCGATGAGCAAAGCAACCAAGACTATCAGTGGGTTGGCACCGATGCTCCGGCCTATGATGCGGGGTACCAGAAGATAGTTCTCAACCTGCTGTACGATAATATACAAAATAATCACGAACAGCCCCATGGTTGGCGACACAAGAAAACCGATGATAACTGCCGGAACAGCGGAGAGAATCGGTCCCAAGTATGGCACGATCTCAAGAAGCCCCGCAAAAAGAGAGAGTACCAACGCGTATTTGACGTCGAGAAGCTTGAGACCCAGATACGTGAGGGCGAAAATAGAAGCCATGAGGGCAAACTGCCCCAGCAACCACGCTCCCAACCGCTTCTGGACTTGGGTCACTACATTGGCTATGCGAATATGGGAGGACGACGGCGTTAAGGACTTTACAAAATCCTTCATGGCGTTCTGTTCGATGACCAAATAGAACGAAATGACTAGCACCGTGACGAAATCAAAAAAAGCACTGAACAATCCGAGCGTCCGCTCGAAAATTCCGCTCGTAAGACCGGCGATTGCCTGGCTGATACTATCAAGCGAGGCCCCAAGTCCATACCTTTCGAAGACCTGATGAAAACTCGAATCCTGGCTGGAAAATTGCGCACGTATGGTTCCTATATTATTGCCCAGCTCCCCGAATTCCTGAATCAAGGCCGGAACCAAAAGCGCAATCACCAAGATGAACAATCCGATAACCAATAAATATACGACGATGACCGTAACCGCTCGAGGAATCTTGATACGGACATACAGCCACTCGACCATGGGGGTCAAACCCGACGAAAGAATGATGGAAATAACCAGGAGCAGGATAATATCCCTGACGACATAGACAAAATACAAGCCTATCCCCACTGCTACGATCTTGATGATCGTCATGAAAGATACGCCTGAGATAGTACGAGTTGTCAGTTCTGGTTGAGCCATAAGCTAGTTGTCTATAGTATACCCGGGCTTGTCTTTTGTGTAAATTAAGACATGATCACGACTTGCCCCGCAACTCTTTCAGAATTGCGATGTCTTCTTTCACCCGATCGTGCTCTGTCTCAAGATACATATTCACTTTCTTGAGTTTGGGGTGATGGAGCAATGCCCGGAATCCCGCCTTGCCTATCTTGCCCGAGCCGATGTGATCGTGCCGGTCGCGCTTCTCTCCCAACCCAACCTTGCTATCGTTGGCGTGCATGACTTTGAGATTCTCAAGACCAATTGCCAAGTCAAATTCTCGAAGTGTCTTGTTGACGCTACTCGCATCGCGCAAGTCATACCCGGAAGCGAATGCATGCGCCGTATCGAAGCATACGCCGAGCCTGAATTTTCTCAATTTTCTGTGTTCGAGTATCTCCGCCATCTGCTCAAAGTCTCCGCCCATGACCTCACCCGCGCCAGCAGATATTTCTAGCAGCAACTGGGCATTCCCGCGGTATGTGTTTAGGGTTTCGAACAAACCGTCAACCAGCTGGGCCAATCCCGCACTACGACCCAAATCTTTAAAGCTGCCCATATGTGTCATAACATAGGGTGAGCCTAAGAGGGTTGCGCGACCAAGCTCCTCCCGGATTATCCTGGCTGAAGTATGGGAAATCGATTTGTTCTTGGAACCAAAATTTATGTAGTAAGGAGTATGAATTACAAATTCCGAGTACTCGTACTTTTTCATCTCTGACCAAAATTGTTCGATGATGTCCTTGCTCAGTGCCAAAGCGGGCCCTCCGCGGGGAGAGCGGCTAAAAATCTGAAAAACCTCGCAGCCAAGCGCGTGTGCGTTGGCCGGAGCGTTGAACACCCCTCCTGCTATTGAAACGTGGCACCCGATCTTCATACGGCGCGAGTCTTTTAGAACAACCTGCGAGGCAGGCCTGTATCCAGTATAGCAAACTATTTCGCAAAGACTTTATTACGGTGAAATCTGAATGCCTCATGATCCGCTCCAGAAACGTCATAATCAGATTGGATAGCAGCGATGAAATATGTCTGTGCTTCGCCCAGATTGCCCATATCCGCGGCCAGAGCGCCTTGCGCGTAGTAATATTGGGCGAGTAGGTCGTTGCCGAAAAGATCATACTGAAGGATTTCATAATCAGCGTCCGTCAGGCTAACTATCGCCACTTGAAGCGACAATTTTTCGCCCGACGCGGCGGAGAGCCGGTAAGCCGTACCATTGGAAAAGCTTTGCCAATCTTGCGGCCGTAAGACTTCCGCGAGGAAGGTCGTGTAGATCGGGCGATCAGAGAAACGGGGCTGAGAAAGTATATAATCCAAAAGTTTCACCCGCTGCTTCCGAAGGTCGGGTTCTCGGAACACTGCGGAAAGTAAACCCGAGTCCGGACTGGCAAACACTTGAGGCAGGGAAACAATCGTGACGTCGGGCCGGAGATTGCGCACCGCTTGCTGGTACTTGAGCGAGAAAATAAGAGAGTCGTTAACCGGACCTTCAGGCGCTACAGCTAAAACGGCATTAAGCTCCAGATTTTCCAATAGTGCCGTCGAATAGACATTTAAGAATTGAAAGCCGGATAAATTGTTTTCTTGAAAATTGAACGCAAAGATCACCCCTCCCATAACCAAAAAAAGTACCGGCAATGATCTTGAATAGGCAGCCGCACGGGAAAACCTTGTGCTCGCGAATCGAAACGCGGCGGAGGCGCCGATAGCCATCCACACAAGGACGATTGCGTATGCCGGCAAATAATAGACCGAGTAGTTAGCTGCGGCCTCCTCGGTATATGGCAGAGAACGAATGGCGATTAAGCCCGCGGTGGAGAAGACGAACATTCCGACCATCAGCCATCCAAGCAGATTTAGTTTCTTAAATATGGCCCACAAGCCAACAGGAGCGAGCACAAGCAAACCGCCAAATTGCCGCAATAAATCGAACCCAAATGAGAGTAAAGAAACAAGCTTGCCGTCAACATAGCCCGCGTTGCCGTAGTCTTGGTACGCGCGGCGCAGCACATGGTTCCAGAAGGCCTCCACACTCCGCGACACCCCGCCCCAATCAAGCGCCGGGTGTTGCGCCGAACGAAGAGGAAGGTAGGCGTACACCAGAAGACCCAAAAAGAAGAAGATAATCGCGGTTGCTACCTGTCTCGGGCGAGGCATGGGAGCCTTGCCGAATATAAAACCAATCAGAAAAAATGGGGTGAAGAGGAGCAGAATATGATGGTTGCCCAATCCCAGGCCGTATAAAAACGCTACCACAAACAACGTCCTGCCCCTCGGCTCTTTCCAATAGCAAAGCAGAAGCCACAACAAAACTGTAAAAAAAAGAAAATTCAGAGCATATGCTTCCGCCACGATCGCCTGCGACCAAAATAACCCGGTAAAAGCAAAAAGAAGCGTCGTGGCCGCTCCGAGCCACGCGCGGGTAGTGGTATTTATAAATTCCCCCTCTCCCGAGAACACAAGCATTGCCAATAGGCGGGTTGTGATCAAATACAGAAATACAAGTCCGACTGAAGCTGCAACGCACGATAGAAGATTCATCCGCCATTCCAAACTGCCCCAGGGCAGAAACGAAAATAATTTAAGCAGGATTGTAAGAAGAGGATATCCCGGCGGGTGTGGAATGCCGAGTGTTGCGCCAGCGGTCAGGAATTCAGCATTATCCCCCAAAAAAATCGTCCTGGGGGCTGTCGCGGCATACACAAAAAACGGAATGATACCGGCGAGTCCCGCGAGTATCGTATGGAGACTGGGACGCCTCATGTTCATAATAGTCGGCGTAATAATATGGAGGTGGTAAACCTCACAGCTTCCAACGAGACGCGCCAGGAAAGTTTCGAATGCCCTTCCCTCCGCTCAACGAATGTAATCGGGAATTCTTTCATGAAAGTATGGGAGCGGTAGACTAAGTATTTCATCTCGATCATAAATGCATAGCCTTCGCTTTTGATCGTCTCAAGCGGAAGCTTCTGCAGGATCTCCGTCCGGTAGCCGACAAATCCCGATGTCAGATCAGTGATTGGGACGCCTCCCGCAATCCGGGCGTAAAGATTGGCCACGCGGCTCAAGAAGCGCCTGTACCACTGCCAATTTTTGATCGCGCCGCCGGGAGTATACCGCGAACCGACCACGACTGGATACTCGGCAAGCAATCTTATCATCTCGGGAAGCTTGTACGCCGGGTGGGACAAGTCGGCGTCCATGGTGATAACATACGCAGGCGTCCCCTCGACCGCGACTTTCATAAAAACCTCGCGGTAGGCCGTACCCAACCCCTGCTTTGTGGGGCGGATAAGCAGAGTAATATTTGTATCTTGAGCCGCAACAGAACGGATTTCGCTGGCGGTGCCATCGGGAGAATTGTCGTCTATAAATAGAATCGCCTCCTGCGGTACAGCCCGGCGAATGGCGGCGATCAGTGGTCGGATATTATCCTTCTCGTTATACGTGGGGATGACGATCATGCGGGCGCTCGTTGAGCGGCAAAATAAATATATGCGGGAAAACGATTAGAATTTCAAAAGTTTGGAAAAAGCTCTTTCGCGCCCTTGGTATGGCCCAATCAGGGCAAGCTTCATGTTGTCTCTTCGAAAAAGTCTTTTGGCGAGCGCCTGGATCTGCCTGGGCGTTACTGCATCTATGCGCCGGAAGGCCGCAGCCGGACTTAAGGTCTTCTTGTGAAAGGCCGTCTGCTCCAGATACCACTCAAGCCGGGCTTCGTTGTCCTCCAGAGCCAGGGTCATGCGCCCCTTCATGTTCTCTTTCGCTTTCTTCAATTCTTTGCCTGCAACTAGCGTCTTTTTGATTTTTCGCAATTCCCGCGAAGCGACATCGAGCGCTTCCTCCACCTTGCCCAGGCGCAATCCGGCGGTGATCCCGGTGACCCCGCAATCCAGATAATGGCTGGTGCCCATGCGCACGTAGTAGGCAAGCCCCCGGCGCTCGCGAATCTCAGAAAACAGGCGCGAACTCATCCCGCCGCCCATAATATTGGAGAGGACATCAAGTACGAAATTCTCAGGGTGATTGTAGTCGAAAGAGTAAAAACCGAGCGCCATGTGTGCCTGTTCCGTCTTCTTGCTGTGAACACGCACCGGGGCCGTGAGGGCTTTCTTAGGGGCTGGTGTGGCGGCGAGTGTCGGGCCATCGATTCCGCGGCGCCAGTATTTGTCAATCAGTTTATCAAGTTCATGATCATTGTACTTGCCGGCAATGGCGAGTATCAGATTCCGATTGATGTATTGGGAAGCTAGATAATTTGTAATGTCAGTCTTGCTGATGCCGTTAACCGTTTTCTCGTCGCCGATAATCTGGGCGCCGATGTCTGAATTCGGCCACATTTGTTCCTCCAGAAGTTCTCCGACATAGCGCATGGGCGTGTCCCGGTACATATTCATCTCTTCTATGATCACACCCTTCTCGCGCTCTATCTCTTCGGGATTCAAGATCGGATGCAGCAGCATGTCGCAAAGCACGTCAAAAATCAGCGGCAGATGGGTCTTGGCGGCTTTGATATAAAATACCGTATATTCCTTGCTCGTTGCGGCGTTATAGTCCGCCCCGATTGCCTCTACGGTGGTACTTAAAATTTTGGCGGTGGGGTAGCGCTTCGTGCCCTTGAAAAGCAGATGCTCAAGAAAATGAGAAATCCCCCGTATCTTCGGCATCTCATCCCGCGAACCAATTTTAACAAAAAAATTCACCGAGACTGACTCGCTGTCTGATTTGGGTACTTTGAGGACTGTAATGCCGTTACGCAGGGTGGAGAGGTGGTATTCCATGTATTAGATTGATGAAAATAATACTTCGACTCTCTTCACGATCTAGAAGATTTGATAAAAATCTGAATTTCGATATAATATATGTGTTTTATAGCGGAGGATGTATGCAGAGAGAAACGCTTATGACAATCCTCGGAGTCGAAGGTGACTTTTCAATTGGTGATGACCAACCGATCATGGTACGTCACGGAAAAATTGTTGACGTTGATCGAACCACCTGTGATATCGCCGTCTCGGACATTTTCGGCCCGCGTACCATTACTCTCAGACACTCGAATATATTGAGATTTTCCGTGAACTAGCTTCCGGATTACCGCATGAGCGATTTTTTTATTTCACCCGCTCAGCGATAATCTTCTTCAAGTCCGCGACCTTCACCCGTTCCTGT
>MFEO01000035.1:0-6465 GCA_001777585.1 Candidatus Doudnabacteria bacterium RIFCSPHIGHO2_01_FULL_50_11
ACCGGCTCGGGAAAAACGATTTTCTCCAAGACAATCGGCTTCTCCTCTGTACACAGCGTATCGCCGGTAAAAGTATCCTTTGGTCCAACAAGTGCGGCAATGTCTCCGGCAAAGGCTTCCTTGATCTCTTCGCGCTTGTCAGCGTGCAGCCGCACCATACGGCCGACCCGCTCCTTCTTGCCTGAGCGGGAATTTAGAATATACGTTCCGGTCGTAACAACACCCGAATACACGCGGAAGAATGCAAGCTTGCCGACGAAGGGGTCAGTGGCGATCTTGAATGCAAGAGCCGAAAACGGTTCGCTATCGGCAGGCTTATAGAGCATTGGCTCTGTGGTCTTGGGATCTGTACCATGGACTTCTCCCCGCTCAACCGGAGAGGGTAAATAATTTACGACCGCATCAAGGATAGTCTGCACGATCACGCCGCGACCGTCACCGCCGAGCACTGGATAGAATTTGCCGGACAATGTGGCACCGCGGATCGCCTGCATGAATTCTTTCTCTGTGACTACCTGCCCGCTCAAATACTTCTCCATGGTCTTGTCGTCGCTTTCTAAAACCTTTTCCAGAAGCCGATGGCGAAATTCTTCGGCTTTTTGCTTCAGGTCAGCTGGGACCTCGCCCTCTACAAGCTCTTTGTCCTTGTAATCTTTATAAGTATACGTCTTCATCTTGACCAAATCGACGATGCCGTTGATGTCTTTCTCAAAACCGACGGGCAGCTGAATGGGGAAGGCGTCTTGCGATAATCGCTGATGGATCGAGTCGAGAGAGCGGTAGAAATCCCCGCCCGTCTGATTGATCTTGTTGATGAAACATATGCGAGGCACGTGGTACTTATCCGCTTGGCGCCACACCGTCTCGGACTGCGGCTCAACGCCCATCTTGCCATCAAATACTACTACTGCTCCATCGAGCACGCGTAAGCTCCTCTCGACTTCCACAGTAAAATCCACGTGTCCAGGAGTGTCGATGATGTTAATCTTGTACTTGTTGTCAGGCACCAGCTTCGAGACTTTGGGCGCCCAGAAAGCGGTGACCGCGGCGGCGGTGATGGTGATGCCGCGCTCGCGCTCTTGCTCCATCCAGTCTGTGACGGTCTCGCCTTCGTGCACAGAGCCGATCTTGTGGATCAGTCCGGTCTCGTACAAGATGCCCTCGGTCGTAGTGGTCTTGCCGGCATCAATGTGGGCAATGATGCCTATGTTTCTTGTTACTTCTATTGGGTATTCTCTGGCCATGAAAAATCTTCAGATAAACAAATTATTATTGTAGGTAGGTCTTGACATGACTCACGATTGATATTACAATCAAACGTTTAAGGAGGAATCTAATATGAGTGCAAATAAGACGATCTTTCGGAGAAGGATCAAGCTCAAAAATTGGGAATGGATTCCTGGAACCATTGTAACGGCGGGAGGACTCACCTGGGCATTTTCTCCTCAGGGGTGGCTCAAGGGTATCATCATGTTCGCATTCCTGTTTTTTGTCTGTACCATGATCGGAGACTACCAAGACCACCTTGATTAATGCTTCGGCAGCTTTATGAAGAACTTAGTATTCATGGTCCGAATTGCCTGGACCTTTTTTTATTGAATAAAAAATTCTAGGATCTGCGTTTCCGGGTGAATCTCGCAAAATGCGCGAAGGCCTTGTTGGCTTCCGCCATCCGGTGGGTATCTTCACGCTTCTTGAAGGCGATGCCTTGCTTGTTGGAAGCTTCCATAATCTCTTCAGCCAGACGAATCGACATCGGCTTTCCTTTTTTGCTGCGAGCAGCCGCGATCATCCAGCGCATGCCTAGAGTGGTCTTCCGAGGCTCGAATACTTCCATCGGAACCTGATAATTTGCTCCCCCGATTCGGCGGCCTTTCACTTCCAGCATTGGACTCACATTCTTGAGTGCGTTATCAAATACTTGTCTCGGCTCAGTCTTCAGTTTCTCTTGGATAAAATCGAATGCGTCGTATAAGATCCCGGCGGCCACGGTCTTCTTGCCGCGTTCCATCAAGTAGTTGATGAACTTGGAAATCTTCACGTTATTGTACTTTGAATCCGGCTGGATCTTGTGGCGCTTGTATGATCGTGCTTTTCTAGGCATATATTTAGAAGCTCTAATTCCTAATTGACCTAATTTCTAAATTCGGTTTTGGGACTTGGAATCCGTTTAGAAATTAAAAATTAGAAGATTAGTAATTTAAGCTTGACGCTTGGTTCCGTATTTACTGCGGCTTCGCTTGCGCCCTTCTACTCCGGTGGCGTCGAGCTTGCCGCGGATGATATGGTAGCGTACACCTGGCAAATCCTTCACTTTTCCGCCGCGAATCATGACCACCGAGTGTTCTTGGAGATTGTGCCCGATGCCGGGAATGTAGGCGATCACCTCGTCGCCATTGGTCAGGCGGACTTTGGCGACTTTACGTAACGCCGAGTTCGGCTTCTTCGGTGTGGTGGTATAAACTTTCAGACACACTCCTCGCTTGAAGGGCGAGCCTTTCGGCAGCTCGACTGGACGCTGCTTGATGAGATTGAGCGCGTGCATTAAGGCTGGCACTTTCGGCTTGCGAAATTGCTTGGCCCGTCCTTGTCTGACTAACTGATTGATGGTAGGCATTTTGACTGGCTTGTAGCTTATTAGCTGGTAGCTTGTAGTAATTCGGCTTAAGAAAAAACACCCGAGCAAAAATTTGGGAGTTTTGCTTTATTCGCTGCTTTGGTACCTGCCTTTTCGGCAGGTCGCCGATGAGGCGACTCACTGGAAACCATCAGTGTAAGCTTCCCAAACACAGCGACCAGAAATAGGTAATTTCCGTCCGCCTAGACGGACGGGAGATTTCTTATTCAATTGATAAGAGTATAGAGGCAACTTCCTCAAAAGTCAATATTGACCAAATTCACTTTCTGTGATATCATCTTGTTTTGATTTCCAAGGAGGAACAATGAAGAAAAGAGATTTCTGGTTCGCACTCGTGTTCCAGCGTGAATGCCGAAGTTACATCGAGGCGAAGAACTCGGTCCACGCATTTCTTCACCGCACATGGCAGCCGTCGGGTGGAGAGGATCTTGAGGAAGGATTCGAAACCCGCTGGTCGGAGTTTCTGACTTCGGTACAAGCCGAAATTGCAGCGGAAGTAGTGGCGGCTTTGCAAGAGAAATTCTCTCGCAAAGATCACTTCCACCAACCGATGGGGGAAAAGCCCAATGAGCTGCTCGATCAGCTCCAGAAATGGTGGCAAGGCCAAATGAAAGAAGCCAAGGAAGCACTCTACCAACCTCATCCTCTGCCCGAGTTCTGCTCGTCTTCAAGCCAGACGTAAAATCAGGCTTATTTTTTTTACTTGGCAAACTATTTGGGGTTGTTTATACTATTCATTAGGAAATTTCTTAGGGAGGATTTCAATGCAGGCCAATTGTTTAGTTCGGGTTCTACAAGAAGTGCGCGCAAGATTGAAGGTTGAACAAAAAACCTTGTCTGAATACCATCTCGATCCGCCGATGTCGTGGAATGAACTTTTCGTCGTTCTGACGAAACGCATAAGTGCTTCAGTCCGGACGCAAGCCCTTCAGGCCGTGGCCCTGGCTCCCTCAATGGCGTCGGGGGGTTGGACGGTAGGGGCGAATGACGGGATTCCCTGCCTCTTCACTGCCCTATGGTCTGGTGCTACTGGCGACCCTATCGCGAGCATCAATGACCAGCCTGCGCTACCCGAGATCGTCATTGCCGAGGTACTTGGCATTACGGTTCGGGAGGTCGAAGCTGGATACCATTGCTGGGATGGGGGTACTGACCAAGAGCGGGAAAAGTTTGTAAATCGTATTAGTCAGTATGTGTGGAAGCACTTCACCGACGCGCAGGGCCCTGCCATGGAGCGGAAGCCACGAAAAGAAACGCCTCACGAAAAGCTCGTCAGCGTCTAGATTCCGCAAGACCCCTCAAGGTCTTTTTTTTACAGCTGTGCTCCCAGAAGGAGATACAGAAGGAATTTAAGAATCGGGAAGATAATGTACTGGAAGAATCCCGAATAGATGAGAATGATGATGATGAAAAACCCATACTGCTCAAGCGAGAAAAGTATCGGCAAGTAGCGGTCAGGTAGAAATCTTGCAAGTATCTTAGAGCCGTCAAGCGGCGGGATGGGCACGAGATTGAATATGGCAAGCACTAGATTCAGCACTACGACTTGCAGCAGAAATCCCCCTCCCGCGGACTCTGCCGGAAGCAATCCGAAGCGCACGGGCAGGGCGCAGAAAAAAGCCAACAGCAGATTGGCTCCCGGCCCCGCAAGAGCAACCAGAGCCATGTCGCGGCGCGGATTTCGTAGGTTCGAGTAATTCACCGGCACCGGCTTGGCCGCGCCGAACAGTACCGGGGAATTGACCAGGAGAAGAAAAAGCGGCAGAAGCACCGAGGAAAAAGGGTCAATATGAGGCAGCGGATTGAGCGTCAGCCTCCCAGCCAGACGCGCTGTGGGGTCGCCTAGTTTCTCCGCGATAATGCCGTGAGACACCTCATGTATTACCACGGAAAAAATCAGTATTACCAACGAAAAGAGCGCGGTTTCCAGACCCATGTTGAAATTTCTAAATCCTAATTAAACTAATTTTTAAAAATTGACTATCAGGAATTGGCACTTGATTAGATATTAAAAATTAGAAATTAGTAATTAATCCTCTGGCCCTTGACCGCGGGCTCGAAAGGCGTTACACTGCCCGAGCACGTTACTAATTTTAGGAAAGCGACAATGAGACAATGTGAAATTTGCGGCAAGGGTTATAAGCGATCGTTTACAAGAAGTCATTCGATGCGCCAAACCATCGTGAAGCTGAAACCGAATCTCCAATGGCTAGCTCTTGGCCAACGTCGCGTCAAAGCGTGCACACAGTGTATCAAATCCAGAAGCAAGAGTAAAAGCACAGTTCACCAATTTGCGTAATTATTTTTATCTGGCTACTTCTACTCTCGCCCCGTAGTGATGCACGGCATCTACTAGCGGGGTCAAGACTTCCACCAAACGTAAAGAGATGGCGCGGTCGCCGCCTAAGAAACCGCCTACCGGCGGTTTTTTTGTTTTCTTTTTTCCTTCCAGGACCGCGACGTCAATAGCGGCGCGAAAATATCGTCGCGTGCCGGTACATGGAAAGCCGAATACGGCACTGTCATATTAGATTTTGTGAAAATATCTTTCGGCAATCCGGCAATTACAGCAGCGGGAGCGCGCTCGCCGCCCTCGCCCATGGCTAGTACGGCGGCTGAGGAAAGCGCGTCAGCAAGGTTGGCAAGAGTATGAACCATTATTCTGCCGGAGACATTTTTTCGCCCCCAATAAGAACGCAAAGGATTGAATCCAGCATATCCTAGGGCGTATCCGAGCTTACCACGCCGTAGGGGTACTGTGTGGCTATCGGTGATAATAACACCCAGCTCGTGCAAGTGATTGCGCCCTTTCAGAAAATTCCTTATCTTCATCGCGCTTTTGTCAGGATTTTTTGGCAATAAAACGAACCACTCTCCGAATTCATCAATCCCCGCTGCCAACGACAGTGCCGAGAATTTCCGGGTGAGTCTGCCCCAAGCACCGCGAGGAAGGTATGCGTCGGCCTCGGCCTTTATGAGGTCGTCTTTTGTTTTTACGTCGCGCTTTCGAACCAGCCGTCTCTCCAAAATGCCAATAACCTTAGAGCTTACCGCGACCACATCGCGATTTTTTAATTTGGGCAATTGCCGCAACAGAGAAAAAAGACGGTCACCCGGCTGCACTACTTTGGCTACTCGGCAGGCTCGAATGATCAGTTTAACCATGATGGGTTTTCAAATACTCTATGCCGCCGAGCAAACCCGCGCTATCCCCCAAGGTCGCACGCTTGAGAGGAGGAAGAGCAGGGTAGAATGGTATAAGCTCTTTGATATGGTTTGCAATTTGCGCCATGCTAATCTTGCCGCTTGTGGCAATACCGCCGCCAATGACTATAAGCTCCGGAGACCAATAACGGATCACATTGTCGAGACCATACGCCAAATACCGCTCGACATCGTGCCAGATTTGTTTGTCCGTAATTTTCTCAGGGGCAAGCCCGGTTCGCTTCTTGATGGCAGTGCCGGAAACAAAATCCTCCCAAATATATGAGTGTGGGCCTAAGACGGATATGATCTGCTTGCCGATTTCAAATCCCATCGCATTGCGGTCTATCCTGCCGTCAACTATCCGCACGCCGTTGACGCCGGTGCTTACTGTCACATATGCAACTATAGACTTGCCGCGTCCAGCTCCGTGCGAGGCCTCACCCAAACCCACGAGCGCCGTGTCGTTCTCAAGATATACGGGCGAATGGAAAATCTTTTGCAATTCCTTCTTCAAGAATTTCCCCGACCATCCTTCCAAATGCCGGGCTCGCACCAGTTTCTCATGCCGCTGATCCAGGTGTCCAGGAACGCCACTGACGACTGTATTGGCGCGGCGGGGT
>MFEO01000035.1:6485-20865 GCA_001777585.1 Candidatus Doudnabacteria bacterium RIFCSPHIGHO2_01_FULL_50_11
TTATCCGGCTTAAGTTCCGACCTTTCGTGGAAGTTGCCCACCGAATCCGGCTCGCGCCGACGTCAAAAAGCAGAATCATATTAAGCTATCAATTTCTTAAATTCCTCTACCATGGGAACCTGTTCTGATTCCAGACCATATCCTTGAGCACGATAGAGCGATGTCCAGTCAGCAAGCAGAAGTGAAGTAAAGATCCTCTCAAGCCGATTCGTCCCGGAAAGTTCGATTACTTCAACGGGCAAACCTCGGTCTTGATACAATCTTTTAGTGACTTCGAATCGCTTCTGGACTTGCGGGTGATCTTCTTGATCTTTGAGAAAAATGAAATGGAATTTATCTGAGAGCTGTTTGGTCGCGTCCTTTATATCAAAACCCGTCATCTCGTTATGATTCAGCTCAGGAAAAATATTGTAGAAAGCCGGGGTCTTGCCCGTCTCGTTGAGCTTGATCTTCCACATATACGCGAGAGGAAAATTGGCTGTTGATGCATAAACAACAGGAACAGTACTTCGAATCTTCTCGGCCAGATCTCGACCTGTTTGCTCCGAAGCTGCAGGTTGGAGAGTTTTTGACAACGTCTTGCTGTCTTTTATCAGGTCATTGAGCTTCATCACCTTAAGCAAGGCGAGAAAAAGAAAACCAGTCGCACTACGAGGTTGGATTCCCGTATCGGGAATCTGTATATAGGGAATCTGGTAAGTCTTGGCCAATTCGATCAGTTTGCCCCCCACTGCAATGATGGCTATCGGCAGTTCTTGTTTCTTCGCCTCTTCCAGAGCACTGATAGATTCTTCAGTATTGCCGGAATAGGAAACAACGACTACCAAAGTCCTTCGCCAATCTCCAGCAGGCATACCGTAGTCTTTGTGAATAGTCAGGTCGAGGTTCGGCATCACGCTTTTGAGCACATGCGCCGACTGCGGTGACCCTCCCATCCCACAGACCAAAAATTTCTTATACTTTTTCAGCTTCCCGCCTTCGATTTTGGGACGGTATTTGAATTGTTTGGGAAAATTTTTTATCACTTCACTCATCATGAGGATATGCATTAATTCTACTGATCTCCCTCCGAGGCTCTCGAGACGATACCCCCTGACAATACGATAGCATAAAAAGAAAGTCTGTGCGTGGAGGCTTTTCCGAAGCCTGCTAAATCCAAACTTGGTCTTTTTAAAAGGAAATTTTTTCTTTTTCGCCGGTGAATACCCTGTAAAAATGAAGGTACTTTCTTGCCATGGCAACAACTGCATCGGCAGGTGTCATGCTTGCCTTCTTCACCGCAACCAGAGGATCCCAGAAAATAGTCCGGCCTATTGCAAAGCCTATGACTCCCTCCACTCCGCGTCCGGCAAGAAGCCAGTGCTCCACCTGCCGATCAGGCGCGTGGCGGCCCAATATTACAATTGATACTCGCTCTCTTCCGCCTGCGCGCGCCTGCGCAACAACGGACTGATACTCTTCCCTCTTCTCCAGCCCTTCGATTTTCCAAACATCGACTTCAATTCCGGCGTCTTGTATTTCTTTGATCGTTTGTTTTACGAGTCTAGGGCGCGTCTCGACATCAAAACGCTTTGACTCACCCCCTGCTTCCTTCATCTGATTGGGGGTCGGGGGAATGAGGGCTTCAATCAGAAACTTATAACCATGCTCATGCGCATAGTCGGAAACAAGCTTCATCTTTTCGCACTGGCGCTTGTTTAGTGCGATGTCATCCTCCGGATTGTAGCGGACCAAGACTTTCACGAACGTCGGTTTGTATTTTTCTATGTGCGCCGCGAACTCTTCTCCGTAATTTAGATCAAATTCTCGCTGACCGCTTCTCTCAGTGGCGAGTAGAAATGTATACCTTTTCTGCCCCGCGTCGCGCAGGATGGCATCACCGAATTCTTCATCGCATAGAAATGCCGCGTGCTCGACAGGAACCCCAAGAGCCAGAGCGTTCTCAAAAGCTTCGTAAATAATCCGCTTATAAGACGCAATTTCCTGCTTTTCCTGTTCATTGACCTCGCTGGAAATCCCGAATATCTCCTTTGAGAAAGAAGAGCGCTGGTCAAATGCGAGTATGTATAGAGGCTTGGTATAGCCGAGTGTTTGCTTGTCAATCATGGGCAGTATCTACACTTTTTGATGTTTGTGTTATTATTGCCATAAAGTATTGCTGATAAAGGCGCGAAGGAGGAGAAATGTATCGATTACAGGAGGTGCGCAACGCCCTAGAAGAGCACCCGGAGTTATGCGGAGATAATACGCCGGCCGAGATCTTGCAGGTCATCAAAGAACAGGGCGGAATGAACAAGGAAGGGACTCTTGTTATGAGCGGCGGCATCCAAGCTGTCTTGGGCGATGCCAAGTCATCGCAATTTTTCGACGTGATGGAGGGCAAGCCCTTACACCCTGCCGAACAAACCGAGTTGCATGGGTAGTTGCAGTTCCGGCTATGTCTCGCCGGTTTTTTTATTTCCCTAAAATTTTCTTTACCTGCTCGACTATCGCACCCTCGTCGATCTGCTCATAGCCTAAGAGTTCATCCGGAGTACCGCTTTGGGGAAGCTTCCTGACCGCTAGAGACACTACTGGGGTTTTGGTGCCCGACAGGGCTGCCGCAACCGCCTCGCCGATACCACCTTCGGGGTAATGATCTTCCACAGTAATAACCGCTTGTGTCTCCTTGGAGGCTTTCAGGAGAGTTTTAACGTCAAGGGGCTTCACGCTATATAGATCTAACACTCGGACTGAAATACGTTCGGCTTTCAAGGCAGTATAGGCTTTAAGCGCTTCATGCAAGGTAATTCCGGCAGCAGCTATGGTCACCTGGTCACGGCTGCTGGATCGTAGGACTTTGCTGCCCCCTATTGGAAATTTCTCTTCAGCTTCGTACAAGACCGGCATTTCTCTTCTGGTGGTCCGAAGATACACGATATTCTGATATTTTGCTGCTTCTTCTACCAACTTGTCGCACGCGACGGCGTCGGAGGGGTACAGAACTATGCTTGAGAACAAAGAACGAAAGAGCGCGATATCTTCAAGCCCCATCTGAGAGACACCATCCGCACCAACCGACACTCCGGCATGGCTGCCGCATAAAACCATGTGTACGCCTGAATAATCTGACATGCGGATCTGATCAAACGCGCGGGTAAAGAAAGCTGCGAAGGTGGAGACGAATGGTAATTTCCCTCTTCGCGCGAGTCCGAGAGCGGTGCCAATCATATTTTGCTCGGCAATGAACATCTCAAAAAATCTCTCGGGAAAATGCGTCTGGAATATCTCGGCAAAGGTAGAATTGGCGACTCCCGCATCAAGAACGACCATGTCACGGTACTTCATCAGAATTCGCGGAAGTGCTTGACCATAGGCTTTTCGGGTAGAAATGATGCCGCCAATCTTATAATCTTCTTTCGGCACATTCAGAAAATTCTTAGCCTTAAGTCCAGTGGGACGCGACTTGCGCGGCGGCTTGGCTATTACCCCTCGAAGCGAAGTATCAACCTTGCCCAATTCCTTCAACGCCTTCTCCAGTCCTTCAGGGTCGAGCACTTTCCCATGCCATCCATCTTTGTCTTCCAAAAATTTAACGCCTTTACCCTTAATAGTTTGGGCTATAATCATTGTGGGCTTTTCTGAAGATGCCGCCTTAGCGATAGCTCTTTGAATCTGCGGAAGACTGTGGCCATCAATGGTTATTGTATTCCATCCGAACGCAGAGATTCTCTGTGCAATGGCTTTCATATTGCGGCCATACATTGTCTCACCCCACTGGGCGAGGCGGCTGCAATCCACGACCCCGATAAGATTGTTGAGCTTGTAGTAGGCTGCGATCTGAATCGCTTCCCACACTGACCCTTCTGCGATCTCCCCGTCTCCCAGCAATACATAAGTTCGATAAGCAAGCTTGTCTAGATACTTACCGTTCAGCGCCATCCCAACGCCCACTGAGAGCCCCTGTCCCAAGCTTCCCGTAGCAGCTTCAGTAAATGCAAAACGCATGGAGGGGTGGCCCTCCAAAGGGCTGCCAAATTTTCGATAAGTCATTAGCTCCTTTTCGCTCACTGCGCCGGCCGCCGCCCACAGCGAATAGAAAAGCGGCGAAGCGTGGCCTTTGGAAAAAATCAAACGATCGTTATTGATATTCTGGGGGTCAGCTACGTCATAACGGAAAACTCCGCCAAACATCAACTCGGCCATCAGATCGACCGCGGACAGCGAAGAAGTCAGGTGCCCTGAACCGGCTGTTGTGGTCATCTTCAGGCACCAGTAACGCAGTAGCCTCGTAAGTTCTTTGACCTTTGTTTCCGACATATTTCCACAAATTAAGCAAATGTATTATATCACGGATCATGCGGCATAAAAAAAGAGCCGGCAATCAAGTCAGCTCTTTGCGGCGGCGAGTTTGCGCGCGCGCTTCTGATAATACATCTCACAATCCGCAGAGGAGATGAGCGATTCAAGAGTCGTGCTCTTCTCCGAACCCCAGTCTTCTGACGCGATTCCGAAACTGAATGGAACCTGGACGCAATCTATCTGCATTCTCTTCAGATACTCTCGTGCACTTTCGAAGCCAGTCTGTGGTAACACGATGATGAACTCGTCGCCTCCGTACCTGCCGATGATGTCGGATAGACGTTGAGAAGATTTGAGTCTCGTGCCCATTTCGCGCAGGAGCCGGTTGCCCGCAGCGTGGCCTTTCATGTCGTTCAGATTCTTAAGCCCGTCCACGTCGAGAAATACGATCGAGAACGGTAGCTTATACCGGCGCGCCATCTCGAGCTCGTGCCGAGCAAGTGCAAGTGCGTGGTCACGGGTGTAGACTCGGGTCAGCTCATCGATCTCAGCGGTGGCGAGCGGATTTGCGTTCAAAATCCAAACGCACTTCACTACCCATCCGAAGCCAGACAGAGTCGCTAGCAGGCGCTCCCAAAAATTTCGGGAAGCTCCCTGCCGAGCAACTTTCTCAGCCAAGATATCTTGCATGAAATTCCTCCTTGCGGCAGGTTACTTGCGCGAGATCTCTTCTTGCCGACCTGCTTTGTCGTTGTAGTACAGTTTGAGGAAAACCTCGCGGCTTCCTTCCCAAACCCATACGTGGAAAACGCCGGATCCAGGGCCCTGCCTGAAGGCTGGCATCTTGGATGAGTTGCGAACCAACTGCTCCGCCTCTGGGAGCACGTACTTGATGGCGTGACAGTCGTCTCTGTATGTGCTAACCAATCGATGCGTGCTGTCAGCGAGCCTTACCGCCACAAGCGCAGTATCGTTCATGATCAGTGACTCGCCGATTTCAGTGATAGTCAAGCCATCTACCAAAGACCCAACTCTCAGAGGAATCTGGTATTGTGTATTCGCGTCCATATTACCCCCTTCGTGCTTGTTCGAAAGCTACCTGTCTTATAGCAGGTAGCAATTGTGACACGAATTTTGTAAAAAGTCAAGGCTTAACCAAAAAGATTCTGCTCAAGTAAGGCTCTGAAATATACGTCGAGTTCCTGCGCGCTTAGTGTCTTTATTTTCTGCAGGGTAAACCATTGGAATTCCGTGTGGTCGCCATCGAGTTTGGGCTCACCCTCAATATTGGCCGTATAAGTAAGTCTCACTACATGGCGGCCAGGCACCCGCAATATATCTTGCGCAGCAATGAGCTCCGGCTCTTGTGTAAGTTCCAAACCGGTTTCTTCTTTGATCTCGCGCTTGAGGTTGTCCAGAAGCGCTGAGCCGGGCTCAATCCGCCCACCCACGATGTCCCATTTAGCTCCCACTTCTGGATACTTCTTCGGATTACGCCGAAGAAGCAAAAACTTTCCTTCCTGATTTTTTAGCAATACTTTGACGCCTACCTGAAGCTCAGTCATACTGATTGATTAATCAATAATTCTTGATATTATCTAATTGTTCGAGGAGGAAACATGAACCAAGAAACTAAAGGTTGGGAAGACCGACAGAAGATTGGTTTGATCCTGCTAGTTCTAGGGCTAATAAGCTATCTGACCTTAACACTGACTCAACATGATGATGAACTTGGAAGGCTCTCCCACCTAGTAAGGTGGTGGCTCGTCCTATCGACGATACTGAAGATCGCTCAGATATTCAGGTTCCGCTTGTTCGCGCTGAGCCTGTTATCGAACTTTTGGGTCGTCATGATGTGGGTTCAGCTCATACAAACGAACTTTCATGCGCAGAGGGCATCTCAATTTTCGATCAACCCGGGTGAGCTCGTTGTGTCATGTGCGGTGGCTGTACTAATCGCGCTCTGGCCGCTCGCAGATTTGTATGATATGCTCAAGTCTTCTCCGCGGATCCCGGGAGTTCAAACCGATTGATCATCGGTCTTTTTTTATTGCCGAAAATTTGAGGCTTGTGCCTATTTTCTGCCGACCCACTCGGTAAGAAATTCTTTCAAATAAAGCTTCAAGAATTTATGTCTTGCTGCAGCCAATCTCTTACCCGACTTGGTGTTCATTCGGTCTTTCAATAAAAGCAATTTTTCGTAGAAGTGATTGATCGTGGTGCCTTGATTTTTTCTGTAATGATGGAAGGTCAAATGCAACACCGGCTTGATCGCCGGATCATATAACTGTCTGCCCAGACTCCCACCATATGCAAATGCTCGCGCCACCCCAAGAGCGCCTATAGCATCAAGCCGGTCAGCGTCTTGAATTATTTTCCCCTCCAGAGTCAACGGCTTGTCTTTGACGCGCTCACCCTTGAAAGAAATACGTTCAACAATATCGCAAACTCGATTAACCGCTGTCCTTTCAACGTCTAAAGAAGAGAGTATTTTTCGGGCTGCCCTCGGCCCCGCCGAGAGATCTCCCTTGTGGAATTTCCAGTCCGCGATATCGTGCAACAATGCACCCAGCTCGACAATAAAATTATCCGCGCCTTTTTCCGCTGCCGCAATTTTCTTGGCCATTTTCCAGACTCGTTCTATATGGTGCCAGTCGTGGCCGGTAGACTCACGCTCAAAACGTCTGCGAATGTCAGCGGCTACCTTCTGAATTGTTTTCCGCTTCATCATCGCACCGCTTCCCGAAAATACTCAATGGTTTTCTTCAGTCCCTCTTCCAAGCTCACGGTTGGAGTCCAGCTAAGCTTTTCTTGTGCTAAGGTTATATCCGGCCTGCGTTTCTTGGGATCATCTTGAGGCAGCGGCTGAAAGGCTAGCTTCGATTGTGATCCGGTCAAGCGGATTATTACCTCGCCAATCTCCTTCATTGACAATTCGTTCGGATTGCCGAGATTGACCGGGCCCGTGAAATCATCTTTTTCCATGAGAGCAATCAACCCTCGTACCATGTCAGATACATAGCAGAAAGAGCGGGTCTGCGAACCGTCACCGTACATGGTTAGAGCCTCGCCTTTCAGGGCCTGAACCATAAAATTCGAAACGACTCGTCCGTCATCTAAGGCCATGCGGGGGCCGTATGTATTGAAAATCCGCGCCACGCGAATAGCCATGCCATGCTCGCGGTGATAGTCGAAGAACAAAGTCTCCGCAACCCTTTTGCCTTCGTCATAACAGGCTCTTGGTCCGATTGTATTCACATTCCCCCAATATGTCTCCTTTTGAGGATGCTCGAGCGGATCGCCGTATATTTCCGAAGTTGATGCTTGCAGTACGCGCGAGCCATACTTGCGCGCAACTCCCAAAACGTGAATCACCCCAATGGTATTCGCTTTGACAGTATGGATGGGATTGCGCTGATAGTGTATGGGAGATGCAGGACAGGCGAGATTATAGATTTGGTCTATGGCACGCTCACCCAAATGTATCGGTGAAGTGATGTCGTGCTCGACAAATTCAAATTCAGTATGGTCTGCAATCTGGGTAAGATTCTTCCGGCTGCCGGTGAATAAATTGTCTAGGCAAATAACATGGTGGCCTGCCGCAATCAGAGAATCGCACAAATGGCTTCCGATGAACCCGGCCCCGCCCGTGACTAAAATGGTCTTTTTCATCGCATTATTTCTTTACAGATTTACTGAATAAATCTTTCATCGGTTCCCAATAATAATCTATCCATCCTTGCTTAATGGAAGAGTATTGCTCGTCCGGGACGCCGGTGTGTGTAAAAGTAAGTTTTGTGCCCGTCTTGTGGGCAACTAGCTCGAATTTCACGACAGAAACCATGTTCTTCGGCCAATCACTCGCCTGCCAAGACTGTTCTATCAGCTTGTCAGGCACCAGCTTAATATTTTTGCCACGTATGTATCCGCCGTATGCGTAAATACTTCCTCCGACCTTTCGACTTATTGTGGCTTTGTCACCTGTGAAAGCCGAATGAGTCTTGGAGTTCATGAGCGCCTCATAGACTTCATGAGGGCCCGCCGGAAAAATTGCTGTTTGCTTAATCGTCTTGGTTATAATACTTTCCTTACTAATCTTGCGGACTCATCTTTTTATTGGCGGTAACGGACAATTTGCCTTTTCAGCGAGAACTGCGATTGACTGCTCCCCTTCCAGCCTTGCTCCAGACGCAAACTCCCAAGTAGGGTAACTTTCGATTTTCTTGTCCGTGCACAACTGATTATTTTGAGGACATTCTATGTATTTAACCAGCCGAAATGAGTCACCAAACAATTCTTTCTGCCTCTTGCAGTGGGGGCACCAATCCGCACCATACATGACGGCGCCTTGATCGGCAAGGCATGTGGCAAAACTATCAAGTGACTCATATGAAGGATCTCGTGACTTGCCGAAAACAAGTATCGCCGCTGTCAACGAGACCGAACAGACAATTAGTATAATCCAAGAAATCTTACTCATTTCTAACCTGAAATCTTTAAGAACACTTTCTTATATATATCAGAACAGGGAGGAAACGCCATTACTCTTAATTTCGGGCTACCGTCCGCCTCAGGCGGAGAACCGGTCTATCCCGCACCTTTCGGGGTGGGGAGAATCGAACTCCCACTACAAGCACCCCATGCTCGCGTACTGCCACTATACTACACCCCGTCAAAAGGTGCGGGACGTCTTCTTCAGTATTCTACAGCCAGATTTCTGAAAAACTCACCAAAGAACCGAAAGCAGTATACCAGAAAGCCTTGAGTAAAAAAACGTTCGACAAGAACGTTTTGCGGCTACGCACGGGTCTATTGACCCAGGTCTCGAATCTGTTGGGGTGAGATGTTCTCAATCTGTTTGACCGTAGAGGAAGAGAATGC
The DNA here is from genome assembly GCA_001777585.1 of Candidatus Doudnabacteria bacterium RIFCSPHIGHO2_01_FULL_50_11. GTDB lineage: Bacteria > Patescibacteriota > Doudnabacteria > UBA920 > 2-01-FULL-50-11 > 2-01-FULL-50-11. The sequence goes on from MFEO01000035.1 coordinate 15,648, forward strand.
GGCATTCAGAAGCCAGAGCGTGAAGAAACCCGACACTGCCGTCAGAGTAAGACAAACCCAGGCTGCTTGCCGCGCATCTTCACTGTCTTCGAAAAAAAATCTGATGGTATAATAAAGACCAAACGGCGGGAAAAGAAGACTGACAAGATAGGCTCGCCAAACACCCTTGGCCGTCCCCGTAGAGGCCCGGTGCCGCAGGAGCGCGTCGCTCACAAGCGCTGCTGTATCTATCTTCTTATCTTCGCGGCTCAGCGCTTGGATGCGGGCTATCTCTTCCGCCAATAGTTCTTCTCGCTTTGTCATATGCTGGCTGGCTCATCTGCCTATCTTAAATCTGATTACTCATACAGAATATCGTGCTTCACGGCTTCGCGCAAGAAAAAACCCCCATCCGTTTAGACGAAGGGGGTACTCTGAACGACGAGAGCCACGATGCGGTAAAGCGTATCGAAACGACCGAATGCCGGAGCTCCATTATAGGTCCCGACGAAATCTATTCTTGCGTGGGATTCTCCCACCCACTGGAATTTCACCACCCGAATCCTCTCGATACATAAGGGGGTGTGAATTTCCTCGAAATCAGACGATTGCATTTCGCTGTCAGTGGGGAACACCGCCGTATCATCGTAGGCCAGTCTCAGTAGGTGCCTAAATTTTTCTGCCTGCACCCCAAGTGTGCTGTTCATGGATCCTCCTAAAACAAAAGCTCCGCGCCGGAAAGCGCGGAGTTGTGTAGAGATGATGACAAATCAGTCACGACAATCCGCGCGCATAAAAGACAAGCCCAACAATAAGTTGGCTTCGGAAGTCTTTATTCTGTTCACGGAAAGCTTTTTCATATTTGTACCCTACGCTAATAGATGCGCGCTGTCAAGACTCTTGATCGGTTTGCCAATCACTTCTGGCTCAAGCGTTCAATGATGCTGCGCAGCTCATCCTGAGAATAGAATTCGATCATGATTTTACCGCTCTCTCCCGTCTTCTGCAATCTGACTTTAGTCCCTAGCTTCTCGCGCAGAGTGTCTTCCAGCTGCTTGATCTCCGGGTCGGGTTGGTGGGCTTTTGTCGATCGGATGTAGGGCTTGAGCGGAAGATTCTTGATTTCCCTGACCCGATTCTCTACGTCCCGAACGGTGGCACCGGCTTCCAACATCCAGTTGAAAACCTCCATTTGCTTCTCGCGGTCGTTCTCAAGAGGAAGCAACGCCCGACCGTGACCTTCGGTCAGCTTGTTCTCAATAACTGCCCTCTGGATCTGCGCCGGCAGATTGAGTAGGCGCAATACATTGGCAACGGCCGGCCTGGATTTACCGACTTTCTTGGCGATTTGTTCTTGAGTGAGACCGAATTCCTCGGCAAGACGCGAATATGCTCGCGCTTCCTCTATCGCGTTGAGGTCCTCGCGCTGGATATTCTCAATCAACGCAAGTTCCAGCTTTGCCCTGTCGGATATTTCTCCCCGGACAATTGCGGGCAGGAACTTGAGTCCGGCCACGAGCGAGGCGCGGTAGCGGCGTTCACCGACCAGTATCTCGAAGCCGTCAGAGCTTCGGGTCAGGACAAGCGGCTGGATAATGCCTTGTGACTTGATGCTCTCAGCGAGCTCGGCGAGCTTCTGCGGGTCGAAAAATTTTCTGGGCTGATACGGGTTAGCGGAGATTCTATCGATCGGGATCATCTGAACCGTCCCGGTCGTGTCACCAGGGGTTTCATCATCCGAATCTTTCATGACAAATCCAAGCGGTTCTTCGGGCGCAGTTTCCCCTTGCGGTTTCGTCACTGCAGCCGCGGGAATAGTCGGCGAAATATCGTCGAGATCATCGAGATCTTCAATCGGGCGTACCGAAGCGCCAGTAGAATCGTGTATGGAAGCGGGGTCGTCCATGTATGAACTCAATTAGTCTTGGGAACAGTCAACAAAATCATAGCATATGCCTCTATGTTTGCCAAAATCACGAGAAGCAATCAAGGACCTTAAGAATGATTCTTGGTTTTCTTCAACACAACTGCACCCATAATGAGCGCACTGACAGCCATAGGAAACCAGACTTGCGAGAACCAGGGTACGGGAATCAAGAAGAGCACGTCTGGCGTAGTCAAGGAAGCGGGCCATCTGATAGTGGCCCACAGACCAACGTAGTAAAAAATGTCCCAAGTCGCGAAAGACCACAAAAACAGCGCGATTCGTTCGCGCGTTCCTCTCGCGCCGAGCATTGTGACGCAGAGCAGCATCACCATGGTCGCCAGCTCCCGGAAAAATTCTATTTTCCACAGACCCGCCGGAAGATCGGCTAGCACCTGCGCCTGCTGGTACATATTGGAAGATTGCACGGCAACTTCTGTGAGCTTCTCCCCTTCAACAGTAAGTAGGCCTGAGGCTGCTCGAATATAAACGACCGCGGCTGCTTCCACGAAGCCAAACGCAATACCGAACAAAGCGGCGAAAATCAAGACAGCCCAAGTGATACTCAATCGCTTATGCCAAGAAGCATAGGCGATAAAGGGAACAAGGATGAAAAAATTTACCCACCAGGGCGATGCAAAGAATTCAAATTGTGCCATATAGAATTTCTACTACAATGACTGGGTTAAGATACAATTTTCAATATAACTGGCCGCCAATAGTAGCCTCATCTTTGTCTGGAGCTATCAGGATGCACTCGTGGTTGGCGTCCGGCACTCCTAGGGTAAGAACTTCAGAAATAAATGGGCCGATTTGCCGGGGCGGGAAATTAACGACACCCAGGATAAGTTTTCCTTGAAGTTGCTCTTTAGTATAGTGGCTCACCAATTGTGCACTTGAGACCTTCGTGCCTATTTCGCTTCCAAAATCTATTTTCAATTTGTAAGAAGGTTTCTTCGCTTCAGGAAAATCTTCAACAGAAATTATCTTACCTACCCGAATATCAAATTTTTTGAAATCATCGTAAATGGCCATATATAGTTTATCGCGGATATACTTGGTTTATTATAGATTGGTGCCGCGGGAGGGAGTCGTCCCAGTAGTAGAACCTGACGGTTCACTACGGGATAAAAACCCTTCAGAGACCCTGCGATCGTCCCTCCTTGGCGGGAATGCGTCATCGACAAGTGGTGCCGCCGGTCGGAGTCGAACCGACACGGTATTGCTACCACTGGATTTTGAGTCCAGCGTGTCTGCCAATTCCACCACGGCGGCACCAATTATAGACGAAGGGATTCCGCCATCTAAACTAATTCGTTAAATAGTATCTGCAAGCTTGCCCCGTGCGCCCGCTTCGGCGGACTGCTACCGGGGTTCCGCCACCGCAGCGCAAGCTACAAAAGAGGGCCTTGGAGATAATATCCGTCTTTGTTTCTGGGAGCGTCTCGCAGGTGAAGTATAGCCAATTTTAGATACATTTCAAGACAAGGCTACGATAAAGTGCTATGCTGCCTGCAAAGAATTAATCCATTCATATGAACGAACAAGCCACTCCACAAGAAATACGATTGAAGTCATCTCCGAAGGATGTGTTCTATCACCTGCTCGCGATTGTAACTCTGTACGTGAGTGTGATAAGCTTCATCGCATTGCTCTTTCAGTATATCAATGTATGGTTTCCCGACCAGCTGAATTTCTATTATCAGGGGGCCCTAGACGGCATCCGCTGGGCAACATCGGCGCTGCTGATAGTCTGGCCGGTTTACGTCCTTATGTCATGGCTTATCGGTAAGGAAGAGATGCAGGTGCCCCAAAAGCGTGAATTGCGAGTGCGTAAATGGCTTCTGTATCTGACGCTTTTCATAGCGGCGATTACCATTATCGTCGATCTTATCAGGTTGGTCTACAATTTTTACAGCGGGGATCTGACGATCAGATTTTTCTTAATGGTCGTTGTCGTGTTGGCGGTAGCGGGAGGAGTATTTGGTTATTACATTTGGGACTTGCGCCGGGGAGTCGGGGCCGTCTCCCCCATACCGAAAAGAACGGCTTGGGGAGTCTCGGCGCTCGTGATCGTGTCCATAGCAACCGGTTTTTTGCTGGTCGGATCCCCCGCCAAACAACGGCAAGTGCGTCTGGATGAACAAAGAACCTCCGATTTGCAGGTTGTCCAAAATGAGATTGTTAATTATTGGATCAACAAAGACAGACTGCCTGCCTCGCTTGATGAATTGATAAACGATATCAGCGGTTTTGTTCCGCCGGTTGACCCCGACACTCTCCAACCCTACGAATATCGTGCGATAACAGCGCTGTCTTTTGAGGTGTGCGCGAACTTTCAAACCTCAAGCCAAGACGGGGGTACGAATGCAACGAAGCCCGTCCCAATAGATTACGGCGGGCCGCTGTACCAAGCCAACTGGTCGCACGACGCGGGACGAGCGTGCTTCAGACGCACTATTGATCCCGAAATGTATAAAAGTCAAAAAGGGGGTTAGCCTGCGTTAATCCAGCCCCGCCGGACGCGGGGGTAAATATATACACAAACTGACAGACAAGTCGTCAGTTTGTGTTTTTGTCCGGGATATGCCACGATGCAGAAAGCGTTTCCAACGTCTAGGAGGACTCATGAAGACACTAAACGTAGTATTGATCAAGCCCAGCAAGTATGGGCGTGATGAGTATGTCGAGAGGTTTCGCCGCGGGTATCTCCCCAACGCAACCCTCCAGCATATCCTCAGCATGACGCCTTCTAACATTGAAGGCGTCGAAACAAAAATCACAGCGATAGATGAATATGTACACACTGACCTTGAATATCTCAAGCTCTTGCGCAGAAACACGGAAGGACAAACACTGGTAGCTCTGGTAGGCGTCCAGTCCCACCAGTTTCACCGCGCGCTTGATCTCGCTGCCTTAGCGGTTGATAACGGTTGCCTAGCAGTCCTGGGCGGGCCCCATGTCATGACCAACAACACGTCGATGCTGCAGGGTACCGGAGTAAGCTTTGCTCTCTCCGAAGCCGAAAATGTGTGGCCCACTATTCTGAATGATGCAGTCAGGGGAGAATTGCAGCCCGTCTACGGTGCCGCGCAGCGTTGGGCGAGAAAGCTACCTGAAATTATCGTGCAGCCGCCTCTCAAGTCTGATCTCCGTCGGTATTTGGCACCAATAGTGGGCTTATACCCAGCAAGAGGTTGTCCGTTCACCTGCAGCTTCTGCTCCGTCATCAAGATAGCGGGGCGGATGGTCCGCTCGCAGTCTATCGAAGCGACGATCGCCTCCTTAGTGGCGGCGAAAGCAGCCGGCGTCAGA
>MFEO01000035.1:20874-23303 GCA_001777585.1 Candidatus Doudnabacteria bacterium RIFCSPHIGHO2_01_FULL_50_11
TTCTGCTCGGACAACTTCAATAAGTACTCCGAAGTCACACAGCTCCTGGAAGCGATGATCAGCGAACGTCTTGGCTTACGTTTCTTCTGCCAATGCGATGTGCAGATATCCCGACAGCCAGAACTCGTTGAATTACTGGCCCGCGCCGGCTGTTTCCAAATCTTTGTCGGTGTGGAGAGCTTCAACCGCAAAACACTGCTTGCTGCTCACAAGGCGCAGAATCATCCCGAGCAATACCGCACGATAGCCCAGCTTTGCCGCCAGCACAACATCGCTCTCCACTGTTCCAACATATTGGGTTTCCCTTCTGACACCGCGCAAGAGGTGCTGGAACACTTGGAATACCTCAAAGAGCTCAGACCCACCTTGGCTTCGTTCTATATTCTGACCCCGATTCCGGGCACAGAGCAATATGACGATTTTCGCTCCCAAGGCCTGATCTATGAGCGGAATCTCGATCGGTTCGACGGCACAAGACCCACCTGGCATCATCCCCGTCTGTCGCCTCCCGAATTGATCCATCTGTTCCAAGAATGTTACCGGCGCTTCTACACCGGCTGGCACGTCCGCGACCTCTTGGGAGAATTCGAACGCAGGCTTGCGAAGAAAAATTTTGCGCTAGCATCGCTGGCGGCAAGCTTGAGTTATACTCTCTATGCGCGATGGGCAGCGTACAAGGAAAACCACCCCATGGCGGGCGGACTCTGGGGCGTAAAGCTGGATCACGTATCCGAGTATCTGGCTGCTCGCAAGCAGCGTTTCGGATATGTGCATGTCCCTCTTCCGGCAAGTTTGAATCTGTCCGCTGCAGAACAGCGGATCAACAACTCGATCAATATTCCTCTTCCTGAACCGGTCCTGCAAACCTGACCTAGATTTATGTCACGATTGTGTGACCCAGCCCTCCGAAGTTCGCACGCGAACCTAGGCGGGCTTTTTTATTTCGTCAAAATAAAAAAACCACGGGATTGACGCGGATTGAAATACTGAGCCCTATTTGTTTCAATGCAGGAAAGGAATGTTGGCTTGGCTGAATACTCGACGCAGCCAAACTAGGATTCCATACTCGGAAAATAACCACCGCTTCCATTCCACCATAGAATCCAACAAGCGGGGCAGAATTAATTTCTTTTGCTCCCTAGGAAGCGTCATCCATCCGTGCAGAAATTTTCTAGTATTGTCTCTTAATGAGACCTCTGGTTGCACAGCTTTACTTGGCATAGTCACTCCTTTTAACCACTATACCATAAACTTGCGGCGCAGAAAACTTAAATTTCCTCAGGACTAATAGTTATCGTATCCCCTCGTTTAGTTTCTCCTGAGAGAAGCTTCTTGGCCACCACGGTCTCGACTCGATCCTGGATCACTCGACGAAGAGGTCGAGCCCCGAACTCCCTGTCATACCCAATTTGGACAATTTTCTTTAAGAGTTCCGGAGACGCAGCGATCTGGATGTCCTTGGCTTTGAGCCTGCGATTGAGGTCTTGAATGAATAACTCCGCCACCTTTTCGGTCTGCTCTTCCGAAAGCGGCTTATAAATAATCACGGCGTCGAAACGATTGAGAAACTCCGGTTTGAATATTCCGGTTTTTTGCAGAGAATCCAGCAGCCGCTCCTTGAGATTGGTCTCTCGGAACTGAACAACCGACTCCCGAATGAGCTCCGCGCCTGCGTTGGATGTGAAGATTAAAATAGTATTTGTAAAATCTATGACCCGGCCCAGGTCGTCGGTCAGCCTCCCTTCATCGAGCACTTGCAAAAAAAGATCCAAGATTTTTGGATGAGCCTTCTCCACCTCGTCGAACAAGAGGAGAGAGAACGGAGCTTCCATGACTTGGGTGGTAAGCTGGCCTCTTATTTCTCCCTGTCCGATGAGCCTCTCGACCGAATCAGGCTGCTGGTACTCAGACATGTCGAAACGAATCATCCGCTTCTGCGAGCCGAAATACACTTCTGCCAAGGCCTTTGCTGTTTCTGTCTTTCCCACCCCGGTAGGGCCGAGAAAAAGAAAGCTGCCGATGGGCTTCTTCTCCGACGTGATGCCTGAGCGCGAACGTCGCAGCGCGTTGGCCACGGCAATGATCGCTTCATCTTGTCCGATGATCTTTCTATGAAGAATCCTTTCAAGCTCAAGCAAAATCTCTTTTTCCGCCAAGGCCACTTTTCCGACGGGAATATCTGTTTTTATATGAACGACCTCCTCTACATGTTCGGGCCTGACCACAGAACTACGCCCCTTGGTCTGCGCATAGACAGCCGCTTCTTGGAGCAGGTCAATGGCCTTCTCCGGAAATGGAACAGTTTTGATGTAGCGGTCGGCGAGCTGTACAGCGCTTCTCATGGACTGATAGAGAATCAAAACTTGATTATGAGTTTCGATCTGCGGAACGACCTCCTTGAGCATCTCCATCACAAGTGAGGGTGCCGG
>MFEO01000036.1:0-18595 GCA_001777585.1 Candidatus Doudnabacteria bacterium RIFCSPHIGHO2_01_FULL_50_11
GCGAGAACTCCTGAAGCGGAAGATGCAGGCGGTGACGGCGGTGACGCCATCGCCCGTCCTAAGAATGGCGGCGGAGGCGGCAGTTGCGGGCCTTCCGGCCCCGGTGGAGATGGCGGCAACGGGGGTAATGCAGCGGCTACCAAAGGAACGGGTGGAACTGGGGCGACGAAGAACGGAGCAGACGGCAGTACTGACAAACCCGGCGGCAATGGAGGAAACGGCGGTGACGGCTGTCCGGAAGGCGCAGGGGGCGGCCCGGGAACAGGCGATCCCATGGGTCAACCTGGCAAACCGGGCAAAAATCTTTGCGTGCCTCCCCAAGAACAGCATCAGACTTCTCCCACACCGCCAACCCCCGAGCCCACTCCACCTCCGACATCGCAAGAAACCCGGACGATTCCTGTCATCCAATACAACGGCAAATATTTGCCGATTGAACAGCTGATCATCGAGTCAGAGATGGGATGTGAAGGCGGACAGGCCCATTACCACGCGGCCGAAGGGGTAGTCGTAGCCACAGATGGTACGGCAGTTGTCGATCCCGGCCCGCAGTGCGGCTACGGCAAAGTCCAGGACAAGCCTACCCTAGAGGTGCAAGTGCCGAAATAATTAGCTTATAGCTGGTGGCTAGTAGCTGGTCGGATGATGAAAATTAAAAGTTATAAAGACTTAATAGTTTGGCATTATTCGATAGACTTGGTTGTTGAGGTTTATGATGAAGTAATACGGATGTTAAATAAGATGATTGAGAAGGCTACAAACTCATGAGATTACTAGTTACAGGCGGTTCTGGCTTTATAGGGTCTAACTTCATACATTACTGGATGGATGTCCATCCGGACGACTCTCTAGTGAACCTGGACAAGCTCACCTATGCCGGGAATCCTGCGAACCTGCGCGACATAGAGGGAAGCGAAAATTATCAGTTTATACACGGTGACATATGCGACGAGAAGATAGCAGAACAAGCCATGCGAGGGTGCGATGCGGTCGTGCATTTTGCGGCCGAGTCGCATGTTGACCGTTCAATACTTTCGCCCCACGATTTCGTGAGGACAAATGTCTTGGGTACGCATGTGCTGCTTGAGACAGCGAGGAAGCTTAAGATTGGGCGTTTCCATCATGTCTCAACCGATGAAGTCTTCGGTTCTCTTCCGCTCGGCTCGCGCGAGCATTGGACGGAGAATACGGCATACAATCCGCGCAGCCCTTATGCGGCCTCGAAAGCCGGAGCAGACCATCTCGTGCGCGCGTATCACACCACATACGGCCTAGCAGCTACCATCAGTAATTGCGCCAACAACGTGGGTCCTTATATGTTTCCGGAAAAGTTGATCCCACTCGCCATCACCAATCTGCTCGAAGGCAAGAAAGTGCCGGTGTACACGCCGGGCAACCAAGTGCGCGAGTGGCTCTACGTGACCGACCATTGCCGGGCGATTGATCTTATCCTGCAAAAGGGAAGCCTCGGCGAGACTTATTTCGTGGGGCCGGACAATCCGGAATACACGAATCTGGAAATTGTAAAGAAGATTCTGGGCACCATGAAGCTGCCCGAAACTCAGATAGAATTCGTCACTGACCGGCCTGGCCACGACCAGCGATATGCTCTGGATTGGACAAAGATTAAGACAGAGCTGGGCTGGGAGCCGGAAGTGAATCTGGACTCTGCCCTCAAACAGACCGTCGACTGGTATTCGAACAATCAGGATTGGTGGAAGCAGGTCAAATCAGGGGAGTATCAGAAGTATTATCAGAAGCAGTACGGAAGGAGCTTGTAGTTTCTAGCTGCTGGCTTCTAGCTTTTTAAATTTATGATGAAATCGCTCAACGTTTAGTTATAAGCTATTAGCTTGAACCTATAAGCTAGCATGAAGATACTTATTATTGGAGCCAAAGGAACGCTCGGCCAGGCATTGGTACAGGAATTCTCCAACCACGAAGTTTTGGCCTGGGATCGAGAAGAGATAGATATAACTGACCTTGAAGCCACAAGCCAGAAGCTGAAAGCTGAGAAGCCAGACATAATCATCAATGCTGCGGCAATGACCGACGTTGACGCATGCGAAACTAATATTGCGGCCGCCCAAAAACTAAACGGCGATGCACCCAAACACCTAGCCCAGCTGGCAAATGAATTGGACGCGACACTGGTTCAGTACAGCACCTCGTATATTTTCGACGGCAGTTCTAAGGATGGTTATGCCGAAGGCGCGACACCGCATCCGATTTCAGTCTACGGCCAAACTAAGTTATCCGGAGAGCACAGCGCCATGTTAGCCAGAAAGCATTATATCTTGCGCCTCGACCGGCTGTTCGGCCGCTCAGGCGGGGGAAAGAAAAGCTTCGTAGACAAGATGCTCGAAGCGACGGCGACCAAAAAGAAACTTTCTATGATTGACGATGAAGAAGGGAATCCCACGTACGCACCTGATATTGCAGCTCGCACCCGCTACATTTTGGAAAATAAATTGCCTTACGGAATCTATCACACGACCAATGAAGGTTCGTGCAGCTGGTATGAGTGGGCGAAAGAGATTTTCAAAATCAGAGGTATTGCAGTAGAATTAGAGCGGGCACATGTTGCTGATTTTCCTCGCAAAGCGAAACGTCCGCAGTATGCGCACCTCATCAATACTAAGCTTCCGCCCATGCGTTCGTGGCAAGCAGCGCTTAAAGAATACTTGGCTTCTTAGCTAGTAGCTTTTTTGCTTATTAGGTTTGTATCCAGATCTAAAAAGCCAAGAAGCTAAGCAGCTAAATAGCTAGTGCATGAAAGGCATAATTCTCGCCGGCGGCAACGGCACGCGCCTCCGCCCAGTCACCCATGTCACCAACAAGCATCTCCTCCCGGTCTACGACCGGCCTATGATTTATTTTCCGCTGGAAACCATGATCGCCTGCGGTTTCAAGGATATTCTGATTGTGTCGGGTAAAGAGCACGCCGGACATTTCTTAAATCTTCTCGGCTCAGGCAAGAGCTTCGGCGTCCGGCTCTCTTATGAAGTCCAAGAAGAAGCAGGGGGCATCGCGCAGGCTCTGGCCCTCGGCGAAAGCTTCGCTGACGAAGGCAGCGTCGCCGTGCATCTGGGAGATAATATTTTTGAACATACAAAGCAGCTAGTCAGCGGTGTAGCGCGTTTCCAACGCGACGAACGAGGGGCGATGATCTTCGTCAAAGAAGTGCCCGACCCGGAGCGTTTTGGCGTAGCCGAAGTTGACGGCGAACGTGTGGTGCGAATTGTGGAGAAGCCGAAAAAGCCCGTCAGCAACTTGTGCGTGACCGGATTCTACATCTACGACGCGAATGTATTCAGTATCATTCAAAAACTCAAACCTTCCGGCAGGGGAGAGCTTGAGATCACGGACGTCAACAATAGCTATATCGAACGGGGGACAATGCAATTTGAGAAAGTTGATGGCGAGTGGACTGATGCCGGCACTTTCGATTCGCTTTTGCGGGCATCGAATCTTATAGCTAAGAAAGTGAGAAAAGAATAAGGTCTTAGTAAATAGGCCAATGTGGTTTTTTATTTTAAACTTGCAGTTGACAAAATAATGGTTTTATGGTAAGGTTATATATTCTCTTAGAACTCATCTTCTCTTGAGCAAGCGCGACATTTAAGATACGCTATTTCAAGTCTTAGTTTATGGAACTCGTAATGACCAAAGAGATCAAGACAATCTATGACCTTTTGCGCGTGCCGCAGTCCACGCTTGGCTTGGGTTTGTCTTCGACCTTCTCCATACCTGCGGCTCCTCCGCTTGCCCTACCGGAAGTTGCGCCAGATGTTATAGAGGATGCCGTTTTCCGCCCGCTTACCAACCCTGCGTCTCAAGAGCACGCAGCGCAAAGGGCAGTAACAGCGCCGGCTGCCGCACCGCGAAGAGCCCGCACGGGACTGCCCGATCTTGTGCGCTATCCGATCATCTTCGTCGCAGCGTTTGGATTTTTCTATGTCATCCTGAATTTAGGCGCTTTCTATGCAAAGTTTGAGGCGAGGTTCCAGCCCGCGCCAGTCGAGCCTCAGACCGCCGGCACAGTCTTGGGCGTTGCGACGGACGAATTTACAACCTGGATCAGCAAGTATTTCTATGCGGTCAATTCTCCCGATGCCATTTCTCCCAATAATGACTTTGACCGTGATGGCCTTACCAACTATCAGGAATTTCTGATTGGTACGTCGCCGATCAAGAAAGACACGGACAACGACGTTTATTCCGACGGCCGGGAGATCCTCAATGGTTACAATCCGCTCTATGAGGGCGCGATGACTGCCGCGCAGCAGGAAACGATCCGCGAATGGGATTTGCAGGATATCAATAACCGGATTTCATATTATGTCACGGCGTCGCTTCCGACAGGCCCCGCGAAACCGTCTTTGCTCCCGGTCATTAATTATGACTTGAGTAAACAAGGTGAAGTGAAGATTCCCAAATTGGGCATGACCGCGCCACTCTTGTGGCCGCAATCAGAAAATGATTTCACAGACGATCTGGACCGGGGAATCATCCACTATCCAGGCACGGCATTACCCGGCCAAGGCGGCGTTTCGTATCTTTCCGGACATTCCTCAAATTATATCTGGCGATCACAGACCTATGCCCATGTCTTTGCCCGGCTTAACGAACTCAAACCAGGCGACGAATTCTTCATTACGGTTCCCACTCACGAGGGGACGCAGGTATTGCGTTATCTGGTTCAGTCAGTAATTGAATACCAGCCGGAAGACCAGGCGCAGTTTGAGGCGCCCGACGACCAGAATTCATATCTGAATCTCTCCACGTGCTGGCCGATCGGCACGATCGCCCGTCGGCTCGTGGTATCCGGAAAATTGGCAGGGATTTAAGCATGGCAGCTGATAGCTACTAGCTTATAGTTTTTTCTACACTACACCCGCATTAACTGCGGGTGTTTTGCAATTTAGCTTATTTATAAACCCAAATTTTGGCATAATTTAGGCCAAGATCGAGTATAGGTATTGACAAAATTGGTAAGATGTGCTATCATATAAAGTCAAAATAAAATTAGCTCTTTGGAATCTGGAAGGATCACATGCGTTGAGAAGAACGTATGGGGCACATATTGGCGGCTAGGAATTGCTTGCGTCCCTCATGTTTTCTCACGCATACAGTTCTTTGCCGCTTATTTATTTGCAAGCCCCCAAGCTCTGCCTGGGTACGCTTGCAGCCAGAAGCCTGGGGTGTCAGCACATCGGATCAAACGATTCGTGCATCTTCTCCTCCGACGGCAACGTCGGAGACGCATGAGTCAATTGACCGCGTTCAATTGAGGCTAACACCTCGGACTTCTGGCAAGCGGGTTCCCCGTTGAGAAGAGCGGGGAGCTTGCGCCAGACAAGTTCCCACAAGTTTTATGCACTGGCGTTATAGCCGGTGCAATCCAGACCTTGACAACAGAACAGGAGAAACATATGAAAAGCAAGATGATTAAATTGTTGCTTGCCAAGTTAGTTTTCTTTGCGATGGTAGGCACCGCATTTGCGGCCCAGAGCTCAGCACCGTGTGGGACATGGGTCAAGATGCCCAACGGCAGCAAAATGAAAAGCCCGTGCCCAGAGCCTGCTCTCGCGCAGGAATCGGCGCAGGACACTTGGTCTGAACAAGCTCCGAGCAGTGACGTATGGACCAGCGGGTCGGCGCAGGAGTCGCAGCAGCAAGAAGCGAAAACTTCTGTAGCTGATGACGAGCCAGCCACTCCTGAATCCACCACGCAGACAGCTTCCGCAGACCAGGTAGTCGAGAGCCCGCGCAATTGTTCGGCCCTAGACCCAACCTGCCTGCAGCAAGAAACTAAGCGCCTCAACAATCCCTCGCTTCCCACTATGGCCGTCATCAATCCAATTACAATGGAAGAGATGAATGGCTACTATGGTGGTTACAGAAATTACAGTTCGTTTTACATGCCGGACGGATTCCAATATCCGGCATGGGGCACGCAAGATCCGCGAGGCCAACTCGCTGCGTACATTCAGCAGCAATTGACTGTCCAGTATAGAAGCGATGGACGGTGGAATGTATTGATTGCGGCGACTGGCCAGCAAGCGCAGATCCTGCCGGGGATGGACGCCGAGCTCAACACCGGCCGCGGCATCAAGAACGGCCAGGGCGAGCGTATCACAAACGCTGACTGGAACACGGCACATTACAGTGTCGCGGCTTCAGTCGGGATAGTGGAAGAGGACGTCCGCAATCTCAGCATTGACGGCGGACGGATACTGCGAGCAGCAGAGACGCTAGGCTTGGAAAAAGCAGGTTGGTTCCGGCGTTTCCTCTGGGAGACATTCGGCACGTACCACCATACCGAGCAAAATCGGGCCGTCGTGGGAGTGCTGCACATCATGATCGTGGATAACACCACCCGAACGGTGGTGGGATCCTACGAAGGAATGAGTGCAGTGTCCTACGAGGACTTCAATGCCACTTCCATGTCAGGTGTCGGGGTCGTCAGTTCCAAATACCCAGGAGCCTGGAAATTCGCCTCCGACTTGGTGCGTGCGGCGCTCCTCACTCCGCGTGACCAGAAGCAACTCAACGAGCGTTTCGTGCAACAGCGCAAGCGCTAACATTTTTACCCAGCTTGGAGAAAGTTGTCCCTCGATATACTCGGGACGATCTATCCAGCTCCTTTCGAAGGGCAAGGTTCTTCCGATGCAATATCGGAATGAATCTTCGCCCTTCTTCTTTTTTTCTGAAAGGGAACGATGCGAGGCCGTTCCCTTCCACACCATCCTTCACAATAGGTATTCGCAGCCAAGGCAAGCTTGAGCTGCTCATGAACTTCTCTATTTTTTTCGGAGGGGTACACCCTTCGGGTTTCCCCCTTCCGACTACCTTCCCCCCACAAAGTATGCGAGCCGGATGGATGTTTTGCCACACCACAAGTTTCCGTCGCATAAATATCTCTATATATTGAGCGAAAGAAGCTTACACTTCTCGTTCCATCTCCTCCGCATTGACAAAGAGGGGTAAATCAGCTACTATATTTTCTTCGTTCTTTTTTCGCGAAGCGGACTCCCAGGCTATCTGTGCGTCCGTACATCTAAAGGAGGTTCTGCAATGGGCAGAATTTGTTTGGTATTACCCGGCAACTCTTTTCACGCCAATGTTCAGCCACAAAGCTGGGACAGAATCGATAAAGAGCAGGCAGGGTTGCCAGCCATTGGCGCAAGCGGCGTACCCGTGTCTGTGTGCTATCAGGCTCTCGACTTTGAGTTTTTTCCTTGGATTAGGGAGAACTCGAAACGGTATCCTTCAATCGAACTCACGAGCGCGCCATTTAGTCACCCTCTCCTCCCTCTGCTTGATGAAAAACAGCAGGCGTGGGAAATGTCTCAACGCGTGATGGGCGGGCCAGTGTGCTTCTTCCCCGAATTCTACGCGCCCAAAGCCCACCTGATCCCCGAGGCGTTCCTGGTGCTTGCAGCTTACACTGCGGCTTACAGCGTCGGCACAGAATACGCCGATGGCGATACCCCTGCGCTTGAGCAGCCGTACGTAGATCGCGAATTTGCCAAGCACGCTGCGATTAGCCACGGCGGAAAAAGCGGTCTGGTGATGAAGGCCTTCGAGCCGATCCTCAAAGCATTCTTCGACTTCCAGCGTGACCCGGTGACTGCAATTGAGGGTGTGTCGCCGCTCGACCGGCTGTTGGACAAGATGAAAGCTGTAGCCGACTCAACTGATGAGATCATCATCATACCGCTCGACCTGGAAGCGCCCTATGTCGGATCGCTCTGGGGAGGGAAAATCTGGGAGCTTCTCTTCGACGGGATCGTCCGGGGCAACCTCTCGTCCTACTTCATATCACTCAAGGACGCGCTGGCCGAGCTTGCACCGCGAGCCGTCAAGACTCGTCGTCCTCACCGCATGGTGGGGCAGAAATGGATAAAGTATGAGGTACAGTACCGGTATGCCTGCCAGATCGGAAGCTTCCAGCCGAGGAATGACCGCCACCATATGCTCTTGAGCATTGCTGGGGGATCTGACGTTCTCGCCGGGCTGCAAGTCATGGTGGACGGCGCTAAGACCTTCAAGGCCATGGACATTGACGCCCGTTGCAAGGATCTCCAGATCGGTTTTAACCAGGAGATCGTAGACGTCTGTTACGATGCGGCTAACGCGCTCCGCAAAAAAGGCTCGTTAGTCGAAAAGATCGAACGGCGTATGAGCCAAGATTCCTCTCTGGCGGCTTCGCTCCTCATGCAAAAGATCTTAGCATGGGCGCGAGCCAACAGTCTGTAAGACCCGACACTTCCTCAACCCCGCCTGGTTTGATTGCCAGAGCGGGTTTTTTATTTCCGGCAATACTGACTAGAAAGTGCGGTTATTGACAAATTTTGAAAAAATGCTACAATCACAAGTTCAGTTCATACCGCAATCCTAGGAGGATTAAACATGAAAAAAAGCGTTTTCGCAGTAGCGTTGGTTTTGCTCGTGTTTGTTCCGAAGGGGAACGCTTCCGGCAGCCAACAAAGCTGCTCGGAGTGGTTTTTCCATTTCCCGCAGGTATCTCAGAAGGGCACCGTACGGCAGGTTAGTGACGATTTCCTTCGCTCACCCGCGAATCTCAAGGAAGGCTCCGACGAGCTTCTTAAGCTCGTGGATACCCCGCAGTTCCGCTCGGCTTTGTATGGGAAGAAGCTCACCAGGCTGACGTTGTTCCTCAATCGTTGCACGAATAACGTTGAGATTGAATACGACTTGGCGGGCGACTCGACCGCCGCATCTTCGGCCCCGGACGATTTCTACCTGCCGGGCTACGACCAGGCAGACAAGGGACAAGGCAGTGCGACAGTCCAGCCTGTGCTCGCTTCCTGCAATCTTGAAGACCCGGGCAGCACGGAAGTGCTCATGACCAGGCGCCGGGGGCAGGATGCGGATTGGCAGGCGCTCGTTGCAAGCGGCAAGCTGAGGCAAGCTGATCTGGACGCGCTTCTGTCTGAGCAGACGGTTAAGGATCTGATGAAGTCGAAAGACGATTTCATCCTGACCCAAAACCGCTGCAACAATCAGCTCGTCATTCATCCGGGCGTGGCTACCACGACTGTACAGGGGACCCCGGACGCTCCCGAACCAGCGAGAAGTCCTTCGCTTCTGAAGACCGTCATCAATATGGGGGCGGGGCTCGGTGCCACCGGGCTCATGTTCTCAGGCGGCGGTGCGGCAACTACTATGCTGGCGTTTGCGATCGGCGGAAGCCCCATGCTCATCGAGCAGATATGGAAGAAATTCCATCATGCACGTGGAGAGCAGGGCAGTGTCAGTGTTAGCTCGACGGTGCGGTACCCGCAGTATCGCGACACCTTTCAGATGAAAGGCAACTGGTGGGAGGACGAATTCTGACCCCCGGATTCCCGAAAGGAAGGAGTGTTATGAGAGTGAAACGGTTGTTACTGTTGATTTTCTTGTGCGTTTCAGGCACCGCTTTCGGACAAGCGGGGCCAGATCCCACGAGTCCGAATGGCTGTGTTGATCCGGTGGGCGACTACTTCCACTGGATGTTCATGGCTGTCCGGCCGGTAGATAAACCCATCAAGTCCTTCGCTGAATTGGTTCAGTTGTTAGCACCCCGTGTTGACGGGCCGAATCGGTTCTTCGACCGCGACTGGCAGCAGCTGGCAAAGGACAAATGGGGAATGACCGAGCAGGACCTCGACATACTGTACTTCGCCGCTCAGCAGGGCGCACAGGGGAATTTCCGCAAGGAGATGATCGAGCCGTGCTCGATCTTGGCGGATATGATCTACGACATACCCCCGAAAACCCTGAATCGCAAGGTGCTCGCAGACTGGGCCGACCACCAGCCGAAGGGCGCGTGGGTGTATCGCCTCAACGATACGATCGAGATGGTTTTCTTCGAAGACTGTTCGAATCCGTCGTATCGGGTGCGGGCGATCACCGGCTCGGGACCTGAGCCGCAAGCTCCGCCACCCCAGCCGACTGCTCCGCCACCCCCTCCATCACCACCGACGATCATCAATATTCCGGAGCCTAAACCTCAACCCGCTCCAATCGTTAACGTGCCGCCGGCGAACATTTCGATCACGAACCAGCATCCGATCGACAACCGGGTGATCGTTGAGCCGGCCAAGGTGGTAATCATGCCGCCCACGGTGCAGCGAGTGATTGTTGAATACAAGCACCCGTGGGATGAACGATTGTTTTGGTGGTCGCAGACGGTACAAGGCGCCGTGGTGTCATCCTGGATGATCCACAACTGGGACTTCAAAGTCCCGGGTCCCAAAGGCGAGACGGGCGACAGAGGTGATACCGGGGCATCTGGAACCAATGGAACGAACGGCAGTAATGGCAAGGACGGCGCTAGCGGGAGCAATGGGAGTGACGGTTCGAATGGCAAAGACGGCACTCCTGGCGCTAATGGTAAGGACGGTACGAACGGAACCAACGGCAAGGACGGGAAGGATGGCCAACCTGGACCCCCCGGTCCTACTGGCCCTCCCGGCAAGGACGGCAACTGTCTGGTCGTCGGACCCGGTGGTACCGTGATCTCAATCGATTGCAGCAAGATTGGCGGCAGCCCACCTCCTCGGCCGTAACTTCGTAAACGCTTTTCTTTTATATCAGGTGCTATCTTCGGATCGCACCTGTTTTTATTTTTTGTATTTTTTACACACCCCAAGAAAGCTTTGGCGCCATACTCCGTCTTAGGAGTTATGCGGGTTTTGGAGAGATTTTGCATTACAGCTTGACAGAAATACCCCAATAGGCTAGAATTATATGATTTTGATAAATTAATGGCTAATTTAGCCCATAACTTGCGGGCAAATAACGTCGGATTAGCCAAGTCAATTTAGGAAATTAATTTGTAAGCGTCACTTAGCAAGATATATGTTAAATCTCAGAAATTTTTTCACAAATACCAACAAAAAGTCTCTTGCGACCGTTTTTGGCGCAGGAGTTCTGGCGATCGTCGCGGTCGTGACGACCGTCGCAGCCGTAGGGCCGACCTTTAACATTTTCCCCGTAGCGTATGACGGGTCGCTCAATACCGACTACCCTCTGATTGATGCCCGCAACGTGACGAAGAATGAAGGTTGGAGCACGTCTCAATCCGACCATAACGCCGGGGTAAATATGGATCCGGGAGATACGGTCGAGTTTTTGGTTTATTATCACAACGGTGCTCCCGACGATCCGGCGAACACCGCTCTCTCGACCGTGATTCGGGCTTCAGTTCCCACAGCCTCCGCTACGACATTTACCATCGGGGCTTCCATCAGCGCGTCGAATGCGCAGACTGTAACGAGCGCGTCCCGCGGCGGAGACATGACGCTCCGCGTCTCAGGCAGTTCTTCACAAAACTTGAGCCTTCTCCCGGGTACCACTGTGTGGCTTCCGAACCGGGCTTCATCGTCCCAGATCATGCCTGACACCATCACTTCTACCGGTGTGAACATCGGCGACATCCGCGGCTGCTGGCAATTTTCCGGTTTCGTGAAGTTCCGCGTACAAGTCAGTTCCAATCAGCCAACTGCAAGCTTGAGCTTCACCAAGTCGGTTCTGAACGTGACTGCCGGCAACACCCAGTATACTAGTTCAGTAGCCGCAAATCCGAATGACATCGTGGAATTCAAACTTCAGGCGAACAACACCGGGCAGGCCACGATATCGAACACCATTTTCACTGACAGCTTGCCTTCACGTCTGACCTTCCAGGCCGGTTCTATCGTCACAAGCCAGATACAACTGGCGGGCGACCTTTTCATCAACGGACTTGATTTGGGCAGTCTCGCCCCGGGGGCATCCGCATGGATTACCTTCCGCGCTCGCGTGGCTGATGCGGCTCAATTTTCAGTCGGCACGACCAATCTGGACAACGTCGCGACTGTTCGAGGACAAAATCCGACCGTAAATCAGATCCAGGCGACCGCCCGAGTTTCCGTGACCATCAACGTTGCGCAGCAATGTACCATTCAGGCTCGTGCGACCCTCAACGGCGCCGCGTTCTCGGGTTCAATGAACTACACTATCACCGGCCCGGCAACCTTGAGCGATACTGCAGTCCCGCGTGATTTCTTCAACCAACCCGTGGGTACCTATTCAGCCTCCTACCAGTCCGGCGGACCATCGAACGCTACCTTCACCGGCATCACTCCGGCGTCGGGCAGCTGCACGAATGGCAGCACACTCACTTTTACTTACAACTTCACCCGGCCCAGCACTTTCAGCTTGTCGATCGACAAGCAAGTGCGAAATATCACTACCGGTACGTTGTTTGCTGATACCGTGATCGCCCAGCCTTCTGAAATAGTGGAATTCAGAGTCATTATCACCAATACCGGCAATTCTGATGTCACGAATGTCATTACCCGCGATCAATTACCTTCGAACATGACCTTCAATAACGGAACGCTCACCGTAAACGGCGGGCCAGCCAGCTGCGACAGCTGCTACTTCGGCAATGGCATCAACCTCCTGACCCTGGTTCCGGGTGCTACCCAGACGATCGTCTTCCGCGCAACTCTCGACGGACAGAACTCGTTCCCCGTCGGACAGACTACCTTGATCAACACGGGCTATGTCACGGGCGGCAACGTCGCCCAGATCTCAGACACGGCTAGCGTGGTGATCAATAAGTCAGCTCCGGTCAAAGAGAACGGCAACCCGTCCGTGAGACCCTAATCGAATAGATAGATTGATTGCATGGGGGCTTGCGTTGGAATATAGTTCCTCTCACAAGCCCCTTTGTGAATTTTAGCAGCTTACACAGCAGAAATGACCCGCAATCTTCGTCTCAAATCAATACCACCCGCAGTGCTTTGGACCGCCGCAGCTTTGGTGTCCGCCGTCTTTATCGCGATGCCGGTGCTGGCCGCGGGACCGACTTTTAACATTTTCCCCGTGGGGTATTCCGGAGCCCAGAATACCGACTACCCTTTGCTAGACGCGCGTGATTTTTCACAGAACACCTCGTTTTCCTCTTCCCAGGCAGACCACGATGATGGAGTGACTGCCAACCCGGGTGACACTCTGGAATTCATCGTATATTACCACAACGGCGCCGCGGATGACCCAGACAACACCGCGCATAATGTCCGAATTTCCGCGTCTCTGCCTTCGGGCGAGAGCTTCAATCATACTGTCTCAGCCACAATTTCCGCCGATAACGCTACATCAGTATATTCATCTGACGCTAATCGTGGCGGCAACGTGACCGTACATATCTCTGGTACCGCGGCACAGTCTCTGCAATACATTCCGGGTTCGACTACCTGGTACAAGGAACGTTCAACAGTCGGCGAGTCCATGCCTGACGGCATTGTCACGGGCGGCGTGAACATCGGCGATGTTCGCGGCTGCTGGAATTTCTCCGGTTTCGTCAGATTCCGCGTCCGGGTCGGTTCCCAATCTGCCGTACAGCCCCAGCTTTCGATCACGAAGACAGTGGCGACGAGCGGATCTTCTTTCTTCAGCCACTCGATTACGGCCAATCCCGGGCAGATCGTAGACTTCAAGATTCAGGTCCGTGCAACGCAGGGCGCGGTGAATAACCTGTCCATCCGCGACATTATTCCGCCCGGCTTGATTTACCTGAGCAATACGACCCGGGTAAACGGGGTATTGATTTCAGACAGCAGCGGATTTACCGCCGGCGGTTATGACTATGGCACGCTTGCCCAAGACCAAACCGTTGAAGTGACGTTCTCCGGCCAGTTGGCGTCGCAAAGCTACTTCGGCACATCTTCTCAAACAGTGACCAATACAGCCAACGCACGCGGAAGCAATGTCGCCACAGTCCAGGACACCGCTGATATACGCGTGCAGGGGACCGTTGCCTCAAGCTCATTTGAATTGCGCAAGTCAGCATACAATCAGACGCAGGGTATGGCGGCTCAGAGCGTGCAGGCCAATCCCGGCGATGTGATCACTTACACCCTTACTTACCGCAATAACGGCTCGGTTGAAATTACCGGCGTTGTAATTTCCGATTCTCTCTCCGACGTGCTTCTGCTTGCGGACGTGACGAATACGGGCGAAGGCAGTATGAGTGGCAACACGATTATTTTCCCGACCATCACCGTACCGGCCGGCGTCTCAATCGACAAGACCTTCCAGGTCCGCGTGAAAGACTTCATACCAGCGACTTCCGATCTGACGATGACGAATATCTATGGCAACCAAGTGGACATTTACGTCCGACTGCCTACGGTCAAGGGCACCTACTATGCGCCTAAGACGGGGCCGGGTGAGAACATGGCAATTGCGACGACGCTGGCTGCGGTAACGGCATTCTACTTCCACCGCCGCGGCAAAAGAGTAGCGGCAACGTAATCTAAAGAAACCCATTAAGCAATCTCGTCCGCTCAGGCGGACGAGATTTTGTTATTTGATCGAACTTGGTTTTGATTTTCAGGCACATCAAATCAGCCCGCCGGGCACAAGCCGCCCCTGTTGACAAGATTATTTTTTTCAGTTAGTATATAACGTTATTTTCACGACGGAGGAGGACAATGAACAAGGGAAAATCGCACCTAAAATCGCTTGACGCAACCACCCTGATGATCACCGAGTGCACCCACATGGGCTGCAATCTGCTGCAGGGATTTCTGTCCCGGCCGAAATACAAGATACGCCTGGTTGGGTGTGCGGTGACCTCAGGGCAGGCCCTGGAGGTCATACAGCAGCAGCAGCCCCATGTCGCTCTAATCAGCTGCGTGCTGCAAGAAGGGCCGCTGGGCGGGATGCAGCTGCTGAGCCATCTGCACTCCAAGTATCCCAAGCTTCGAACGATTCTTCTTATGGATGATGCCGATCGGACCTTGGTTGTGGAAGGCTTCAGAAATGGCGCCCGGGGAGTTTATTTCCGCACTGATCCGCTGGATCTGCTGTGGAAAGCCATTCGGGGCGTTCACGAAGGACAGATCTGGGCCAGCAGCCGGGAGCTTCAGTTCTTGCTGGAGGAACTGGGTCGTGTCAGGCCCTTGAAGATTTCCGATCCCCGGGGATGCGAACGCCTGACAGGTCGAGAAAAGGAGGTCGTCGGCTTGGTGGCCGAAGGGTATACCAACAGGGAAATCTCAAAAGAGCTTGGCTTGAGCGAACACACGGTGAAGAATTACATGTTTCGCGTGTTCGACAAGCTCGGCTTTTCTACGCGGACGGAACTGGCAGTGTACGCCACAAGGCAGCAAAGCCAGTATCACCAGGAGCGCCCGGTTGAACAGATGGCAGCGCCGGCAGTGTGAACCCTTCAGTCGCGTTCTATCCATGAGCATCGCATATTTTGCGGTGTTTTTTATTACTGGTAAAAAAGGTACGCTCTCCTCGTTTTCAATACGTAACCATTTTGTCTGCGCAGGAGGCATAGACCTCTTGCTCCCTGCAAGTCTTCTGCTATATAATGATATGAATTATTAATTTTTACGCATATGAATCACCTGTCGCGAAATCGTTTTTTTGCAGTATTTCTTGGGATATTGGGTTTTTTGCCGCTCACAGTATACGCTATCAATACAACCCCGGGCACGTACTCTGCAACGGCTTTCAACGAGACAGCAAACGTCAACGCCACAGCCCGCGATGCGCAAGCCGGGGAAGTATTGCAGATCCATCTACTCTATAACAACACGTCAGGATATCAGCAGACGCCGACGCTCCAAGCCGATCTGCAAGATCTGCTCTACTTGGCAGATATCATCGATTTGGGAGGCGCGTCGCTCTCAGGTGCTCTGCTGACATTTCCGTCCACAACCGTGGGAAATGGAGCCAGTATTGATCGTTCGTTTCGAGTGCAAGTCAAGGCGATATCACCCACAACCGTTGATCGAATGATCAACATTCCTTTCGGTACCGGAGTCGATATCCGAGTCCAGCCCGGCGGGGTAGTCAAGGGTACGTATGTTTCTCCTTCGACGGGCCCGAAAGAAAATCTTGCGTTGGCATTCGTCTTGGCCGGACTTGTAACATTGTTGTGGTCTGCAAAACATTTGCCGATTCAGCCCCGTGCGCCGCGAGCGTAAACGGTGCTTTAAACGATAATTTCTTTTCATGCTGTCCAAACGGGTATTGCAGGAATTGATCGCCGCGACAAAGAAATATCCGACCGGACTCATTGTTCTGGAAGAGAATGAGCCCAAGTTCGTCGTGGTCAGCTATGATCATTATCAACGGACGGTGCAGGCTCGGAAAAAGTCCCAACTGGCCGCACCGAAGAAGGTATTGGTAACGGGCGGCGCCGGCTATATCGGGTCGCATGCGGCGAGGCAGCTTCTGGAATCAGGTTATCAGGTCGTGAGCTTAGACAATCTTTCAACCGGTCATCGCGAATTCGCCCAGGGCGAGTTCGTCGAAGGTGATCTATCGGATTTGGTATTGCTTGAAGAGTTATTTTCACGACACAAATTCGACGCAGTCATGCATTTCGCCGCGTTCATCGAGGTGGAAGAATCGATGAAAAACCCCCTGCTATATTTTCGCAACAATGTTTTAAACGGGATCCATCTGCTCGAAATGTGTCGAGCCCACAACGTCAAGCATTTTATTTTTTCTTCGTCTTGCACGGTGTATGGCGAAGAAGCCACGGTACCGATCAGCGAAGAGGCGCCTCTAGTCCCAGTGTCGGCTTATGGCGAGACGAAGCTTATTTTTGAGAAAATGCTCCGCTGGCACGCCGCAGCCCACGGCTTGCAGGCGGTGAGCTTGCGTTACTTCAATGCGGCGGGCGCATCCTTGGATGCTTCCTTAGGCCTCGCGAACGAGCATTCGACGCTACTGCTGCCCAATGCACTCCACGTTGCGCAGGGATCGCGCGACGTGCTCACCATCAACGGCAACGATTATCCGACCCAGGACGGGACGGCGATCAGAGATTATATTCATGTGCTTGATCTAGCGCTTGCCCACCAGTTCGCTCTTGATTATCTCGTTGAGAATGATAATGGGCGAAATGGCAAATTCGAAGTTTTCAACGTGGGAACGGGAAAGGGATACTCGGTCTTAGAGATAATCAACGCGGTGTGCGAGTATACCGGTCATATGGTTAAATTCGAATACGGCCCGCGTCGGCCGGGTGATCGGCCCGTGGTGATTGCCAACCCCGGAAAAATTCAGAGAGTCTTAGGCTGGCAGCCTCAGTATTCTGACCTGAAGACTATCATTACGACCGCATGGGCTTGGCATAAAAAAAGATTCGGGAATTTTTAGACCCCACACAACCCGCGAAAGCGGGTTTTTTGTCGAATCGCTCGGAATATGGCATACTGTTGATGCAATTTCTAAATTCTAATCACTAATTTCTAAACAAATACTCCACATGCCCAAACCCATAAGACTCTCGGTGATCATCCCCGCGTACAACGAAGAAAAGCGCATCGAGGCGACCCTGCGCTCGGTTGACGGGTATTTGGAGAAACAAGGCTATGGCTACGAAATTATAGTCATTGACAATGGCAGTAACGACCATACCCATGACGTCGTCAAGAAATTAGCGGGCTCTTCAGTTGAGAACCTTGTAGTAGACTTGGCCCACGAAAAGGGGAAGGGCGGAGCGGTCGCGCATGGCATCACTAAGCACGCGAGCGGAGAATTTATCATGTTCATGGACGCCGATAATGCCACACCCGTGTCCGAGATTGAGAAATTCTGGGCTTATTTCGATCAAGGCTACAGCGCCGTCATAGGATCGCGGTACTTGTCTGGCTCAAACGTCACGCGCAAGCAACAGTGGTGGCGCATCGCACTTTCTCGCATGGCGAATCTCTTGATCCAGGCCCTGGTTGTATGGGGAGTTCACGATACGCAGCTGGGATTCAAGGTGTTTACCAAGAAAGCGGCAAAAGATATTTTCGGAAAGATTACTGTTTTCGGCTGGGGCTTTGACATGGAAGTGTTGACCATTGCGAATTTGCGCGGGTATCGGATCAAGGAACTACCGGTGCTCTGGCGCGAACAAGGAGGATCGCACGTTCCGCTGATGGCGTACGTGCAGTCATTGCGCGATCTATTCAAAATAAAGTACAATGCGATACGAGGCTTATATACGAAATAAACGATTAGGGCGGGCGCGAATTTTGCTCTGGCTTAGTCCAGGGCTTTTTGTGTCCAGTCTGGCAGGCCTCGCCGTGCCCCGGGTGGCGGCTGAAACTCGCGCGCCTCTCGTCATAACATTCGCCGCAGGCCGCGGGCCTTGGGAGCTGCGGACTGATATGGGGCTGACTTTGGAGTCGCGGGTGTATCCATTCGCTCATGCTGCCAGCTTGCAGAGGGTATGGAGAGCGACACTTGCGGGGGACGCTGCCGACTATCGCGCGCTTGAGTCAAGCGGCATATTTGAATCTCTTAGCCCAGACCTTCCCGTAAATAGCGACACCGTCGTGCCTTCCGAACCGTATTTTACTACAGACGGCACCGATTCCACTAAACAGTGGTGGTCATCGAAACTGCGTATACCCGAAGCGTGGGAACTTTCCAAGGGCAGCCGTGACACCGTGGTAGCCATAGTAGATACGGGCATCAACGGCCGCCACGAGGAGCTGAATGACGGGCGGGTAGGGAGCGGCTATATTACGTATTGCCAAGTGGAAAATCCGATAGGCGGACAATGCCTGGTTCA
>MFEO01000036.1:18656-18806 GCA_001777585.1 Candidatus Doudnabacteria bacterium RIFCSPHIGHO2_01_FULL_50_11
TTCCGACGACAATGGCCACGGCACGCTTGTTGCCGGGCTCATCGGGGCGATTCCTAACAATGGCAAGGGCATTGCCGGAGTCAATTGGAATGTGCGGCTGATGCCCATCAAGACTCTGGATAGCAATGGCGCAGGGGTCAGCTCTGACGT
>MFEO01000036.1:18813-26615 GCA_001777585.1 Candidatus Doudnabacteria bacterium RIFCSPHIGHO2_01_FULL_50_11
GCGGGCAATGACGCCGCCTTAGTCGGCTCGGACTTGGACATCAACCCGGTATATCCGGTCTGCGATGATGCGGGGAGGAACCTGGTCTTGGGCGTTGCCGCAGTAGACATCAATGACCGCAAGGCGGGCTTCTCCAATTACGGCCGTTCTTGCATCGATCTTTCCGCTCCTGGGGTAACGCTTTTCAATACTGACAAGGACCAGAAGGGCATGCTCTCGACCTATTTCGACCCAGCCCGGCCAACGAATAACAGTGTTTATGCCTTCGCTTCCGGCACCTCGATCGCAGCACCCCTAGTGAGCGGCATCGCGGCGCTTCTGAAATCGCTGCATCCGGATTTGTCAGGGGCTGCGCTCCGCGACCGGATAATAGGCTCGACGGACAATATCGATTCGGCAAATCCAGACAATTGCCAAGGGATAAGTTGCACCGGTCGGCTCGGCAGCGGGCGAATCAACGCCCTCAAGGCCTTGGAGGCCAGAAACCTCACCAGCGACTCGCTGATCAAAGATTCCTCAGGTCGTATTTTTCTCATCGAGAACGGCCTGAAGCGTCCAGTGTCGGATTTTGTCTTCGGGCAGCGGGGCTATTCTTCCGCTAGCATAAAAAACGTCGCAGCTACTGAGATTGAGACTATTCCACAAGGTTCTGCTGTGGCGCCGCTTGACGGCACTTTGGTGAAAGGTGAAAATACCCTTACGGTTTATACAGTCTCAAACGGCATTTTGTTGCCGGCAAGCTATTTGTCGTTTGTGTCGAATGGATTTAATTTTTCCACTGTGGTGACGGTGCCAGACAGCGAAATTCCAGGCTACACAATCGGGCCGAACCTCGTGCCGGGGAACGGAGCGCTGATGCGTGCATCAGGCACTCCCGCAGTGTACTTTATGCACGAGGGCAAGAAACGGCTCATTTCTTATTTTTCATTTTTGAATCGAGGCCTGAAATGGGAAGATGTAGTGCCGGTCGGGTCTGAAGAATTCGACCGCTATCGAATAGACCCGACGGTGACCTTGGAGCCGCCGCTTGACGGCACCCTTCTAAGAGGTGATAAAGACACCACGATATACCTTGTGCAAGACGGCCAGCTGCGGTCATTGAGTCTATCAAAGTTCGAACAAATGAAATTCCAGTTCTCGCAGGTTAATATAATACCCGAGTCGGAGTTGCAAGGATATCCGCACGGGGAGGCAGTGCTTTGAATATCCTATGAGATATCCCCTTAAAATAAAATACGCGTTCGCCTTCTTGGCTGTGGTGATGGTTCCGCTGCCGGTTCTTGCCGCGGATTTTGATCCGGGTTTTTTGGTGGACGACCAAAGCTTCGGGGATTATGGCGCGTTCGGCGGAGCAGCCGGCGTGCAACGATTCTTGGAAGTTCGGGGAAGTATGCTTTCAAACACCAATATTGATTTCCTCCGCAAGCTCAAAGAACCGGCTGACGCTGACCTCAAGACCAAGCTTGGTGATCCCAGTGCGAGCCTGGGACGCCTCAGGACGGCAGCCGAACTTATCTACGACGCTTCACAGCAAGCGCGCATCAATCCACAGGTTATTTTGACCACTTTGCAGAAAGAGCAAAGCTTAATTGATGGGAACTTTTCAGACCCCGCGATTTTGCAGCGCCGGCTTGACCGGGCAATGGGTTTCGGGTGCCCGGATTCGGGAAGCTGCGGTGATCTCTTCCTGGGATTCTATTTTCAGTTGTTCGGCAATCTCGACAGCGACGGCAGTCGCTACCTTGGGGCCGCTCGAAGCCTGGCCAGGAATTTTTATTATGAGGAAAACGGCAGGCGGGTTGGAAGGGGGCCGGTGATTGATGCCTTGGGCAACGCATTCGGAACGGCTCCGAAAGTGCGGGCGGCCCAAGCCGGTGACAAGATAACCGTAGAGAATACCCAAGGGCCGCCCAATAACGCGGCGGCAACCCAGACCTTCACGATCGTAAACGCGGCGACGGCCGCCCTGTATAGATATACGCCGCATGTATATAACGGCAACTATAATTTCTGGAAGTTCTATCATCAATGGTTCCGCTATGCGAACGGGAGCCTGATCAAGCTCGCTTATTCCGAACAGATTTATTTTATTGATGACGGTGAGCGCAGGCTGGTTTCAGGGACAGTTCTCACCCTTCGTAAGCTAGACGTGACGAAAGCCTATATTCTTTCGCAAACCGAGTTTGAACAATATCCTGAAGCCAAACCGCTCCCGCCTCCCGATCTGACCTTGGTTTCTCCTTCTAGCGGAATTGCGCGTTACATAGTGCAGGATAATATCTTGCACCCAATATCAGACTTTGTCATAAATCAAAGAAAATTAGACGTCATTCAGACAATTTATTTGCCTGACCAAGAAGTCGCCACTTATGAAGTCGGAGCTCCCGCCTTGCCGCCAGAAGGGACGCTATTGAAATCGGCGAGCATGACAGTCGTATACCTTGTCCAGAGCTCTGTTTTGCGTCCGATCAGCGGCTTCGTGTTCCAACAGCGAGGCTACAAGTTCCCAGGAGTAGTTGTAGCTTCTGATTTCGAGGTCTCGGGATATCCGAAGGGCACAACGCTCCCGCCCCTGGACGGTACGCTCGTCAAGTCGGCGACGAGCACGCTCGTTTACTATACCGCGCTCGGACAGAAGTTCCCCGTGCCCTATTTCGTGTTTAAGTTGCGCAACTATAAGTTTTCTTCCGTCGTGACTCTCGGTGATGACGAGGTCGGCAATCTCGCTTTGGGCTCCCACCTCGCTCCCGCCGACGGCACGCTCATCAAGGCTGCGGGCTCTGCCACCGTGCTCTTCGTACAGGCCGGAAGCACCCACTATATCAGCGGATTCATCTTCAAGTACCGTAACTATAAGTTTTCTTCCGTCGTTGAGGTGACACCCGAGGAGCTCGCCCTGCTTCAAAGTAGCGACCCGCTATATCTTGAGGATGACCTGCTCGTCAAGGTTGCAAGTAATCCGACTGTATATATTGTACAGAATGCCCGGAAGGCTCCGCTCTCAGCCGCTACCTTCAAGGCGCGGGGCTTCAAATTCTTACAAGTCGTAGAAATACCACAGGCAGAAGCAGATCGCTACCCGACGGATCCAGCCTTATAGCCGCCCACGCGATGACCGCACAGATCACACCGCAGGGGAGGGCTACTATTATTAACCTGCTTCTGTCCGCGGGTTTTTTGGTTGTTCTCTTGCTTGCGCCTATACAGCGCGAACTAACAATATATGGGCTGCTGCTCTTCGCTTCCGCTGCAGCGCTTAACTTTACATTGACAGACACTAGCGCTATGCGCCGCGTAGGAACGTGGGTCTTGGGCCTTATTGTAGCTGACTTGGCCTTGTATTCCAGCGTTGAATTGCTGCCATATCTGGATACGTCGCTATTGCTTCTGCTTGTCCTCGCCGGTTTTCTCGCTCTTTGCGCCGCGAAAAACAGCGCCGGAAAGTTCAGTTTGAAACAATTACCATTCCTTACCCCAATGGTTATTTTTTTGCTCTCCGTGGCCTTGTCCGCACTTGGCGCTGCACACGTCAAGGACGTAATGTATTTTTTCGGTTTGAATCTTATTGGTTATTTTATTTTTAGCTGTCTAGTAATTTCGTACCGCGGCCGAGAACTGCCGAAGAACCTCATGATATTCGTATTTACGACAGGGGTCGCCTCGGCCCTGCTTGCTATCTGGCAGCTGTATTCTCCGGGTTTTAAACAGATAGTTTTTCCCTTTTTAGCCGAACGAGACAGGTCGATTCTGTTGCTTTGGCAAGAGGTCAGCCGTGTCGTGGGCACGTGGCAACACCCCTCATATTTGGGTTTATTTCTGGCCGTTGCCTCTATATGCGGAGTTTATTTGTTGTTTTGGGCCGAGCTATCCGCAATCAAGCGCGCGTGCGTAGCTTTCGGGCTTATCATCACCAGCGCAGCCTTGTTGCTGACCAACACTCGTTCATCGGTCATTGGGGCTTGGCTTGGTATTCTATTGTTGTATGTCTTGGTTTTAGTACGCCGGTATGAATTCGTTAAACGCTTGCCTCGGTCTCTTTCCCTAGTCACACTAGGCGTGATTGCAGCCTGTGCAATGCTGTTGTATCAATTCGTTTTCGTCTCTGAGATCTATCGAAAGCCACAGGCTTGGCGGGTTGATGCTTCAGCTACGATATGGGGGAGATTCTTGCGTTCCGACATGATGAGCACGGAGTCTCTCGTTCAACGAAGCCAATTGTATCAGCTTGCCCAAGAGGAATTCTTCGCCCACCCCATAGTCGGTATTGGAGCGAAGAATTTTTCCTACGCTGTGACGGCACGTTTCACCGTGCCGGGCACTGACGCTCACAATCTGATCTTGCAGACGGCGGCGGAGTGCGGCATTGTAGGCCTTGCCGCGCTTATTTTTTTGTTTAGTTCGATCGTCGTAAGAGTGCGCAAGACGATCTGGGGTGACCTAGACTTAACAAGCCGCCGCTTAGTCGCAACGAGTTCAGCCGTTCTCGTTCTGTTTCTGTTCGACAGTTTTTTCAACAATCCTTTGTATTCGCTTCGGTTAACAGTTTTGTTTTGGGTATTTCTATCATGTGTCATCATTTTACAGCAGAATAACCGTGCACAAGCTTAACATCAATCTGCTCGGCTGGAATCACAAAGACCAGATTGGCCCGGTCATCGAGTCCGTGTTGAAGCAGACCTTTACGGACTTCGAATTGTTCTATATGGACAATGCTTCCCAAGACGGCTCCGTGGATTTTGTTCGTGAACATTTTCCTCAGGTGACTATCATTGCCAATGACAGAAACTTAGGCTACGCCGGCGGGCACAACAAATTTTTTCAAATGGCCACCTCGGAACTTGTGATGGTATTGAATCCCGACGTGCAGCTGACCCCGGAATTTCTCTCTTGCGTCGTTGCGGCGTTCGACGATCCTGTAGTCGGCGCGGCGGGCGGCAAGACGCTCAAGTCTCCCGGCTCGCCCGCGATTATAGACGGCACGGGGATTATGATTGACAAATACCGGCGCGGCCGCGACCGGGGACAAGGGGAGGAGGACCGCGGACAGTATGATCGGGTGACGCATGTCTTCGGCTGTACCGGCGCGGCCGCGATATTCCGACGTCGCGCGCTGGAAGAAGCAAAGCTTCTGGTGGCGTCCAACCGATATGAATACTTTGATGAGGATTTCTTCGCGTATTGGGAAGACATGGATTTGTCCTGGCGCCTGCGTCTCCAGGGCTGGGAATGCAGATTTGTACCAGAGGCCTTAGCCTATCATCCTCGGAAAGCGGCTTCCAACCCAGGCGGCTATAAGCACTTCGTTTCTTTCGTGCGCCACCATCGGGCGCTGCCATTGCGGATCAGGCGCTGGAATTGGCGCAACCACTTGTTCTGTATCATAAAGAATGACTTTGGAACGCCGCTGCTGCGAGGATTGCCGTTTATTGCATTGCGCGAGTTGGCCATACTGGGTTATATTTTGATATTCGAGACTTCGACGCTGGGGGTTGTCCCTGAATTTTTTCGCCTGCTGCCCAAGATGTTGGAGAAACGAAGGTATATACTCAGCCATAAAAAAATCACATCCGAAGGCGCGGCGAAGTGGTTTGTATAAAAAAAGAAGCGACTATTTGCGCTTCTTGCCGTTCTTCCCATTCGGGCAGACTACTTCTCTTGCCGTAATGAAACGTGCCCAGGGCTTATTCTTGGGGTATAAGTATGCCCGATGCCCGTCGTGACTTCGGAAAAGTGCCAGAGCACCATCCCCGAGCCGCTCCACGCTTCTGACCCTAAGGGAGAAGGTATATCGCAAGGTTCGGTATTGTTCCCAAGGAAGGTAGGTCATGATCGAGCGAGAATTCCAGGCAAGCGTGATCTCCAAGAGAGAGCCAGCCTTGTTAATTGATTTTATCTCGCCTTGATAGGTAATCGTATTACTGCTCATGACCAGCCTACCGCCAATATATTGCTCCTTATTGACGAAGAGCCGTTTCCGTATCAATTTTCCTCCTCTAGTTAAATGTGGTAGTTTCTATTCGTAACACTGTACGCTTTTGTAGCCTTCAAGTCAAGATTATGGATATTTCGATTATTCTAGTCAACTACAACACCCGAGAATTTATCAAACGATGCTTGGAGTCAGTATTTGCATCCAAGACAGGCTTTACTTATGAAGTGTTGATCTCAGACAATGGTTCAGGCGACGGTAGTATTCAGATGATTAAAGAAGAATTTCCAAAAGCGAATCTTATAGAAAATAATTCTAATCTAGGTTTTTCCAAAGCAAACAATATAGCCATTTCTAAGGCTTCCGGCGGGCTGATACTTTTGCTCAATTCCGACACCAAAGTCGAGAGCGATGCGATTGACAAAGCCATAGGTTACATGAATGAGCATCCGAACGTCGGCATCATGGGGTGCAAGATTCTTCTTCCAGACGGTACGCCTGACCGCGCTGCCCGGCGCAAATTCCCCAATCCCTCTAATGCCTTCCTACGCCTTTTCGGATTGAAGAAATTCAGTGACTACAATATAGAAACACCTCTTGATCAAGAGGTCGAAGTCGATTCGGTGGTCGGTGCATTCCTGGTCATCAGAAGGGCCGTAATCGAGCGAATAGGACTCTTAGATGAAGAGTATTTCATGTATGGAGAGGATCTCGATTGGTGCTGGCGGGCCAAAGAAGCGGGCTTTGCCGTCATGTATTACCCCGGGGCCACCATTCACCACTATAAGTACGGCTCGGCCCAGGCCATACCCTTCCGCACTATACGCATGGCGCACGAAGCGATGAGGATTTTCTATCGCAAGCATTATGCAGCCGATCATTCCTGGGTATTCAACCAGTTCATATATCTGGGCATCACCATACGACAGTATTTTGTGCTGGCTATAAATCTTTTTCGGGCAAAAAAAACGGTTCATTAGCCAAAGGTTCCAGCTGATTTGCAGAACTGAAAATAACCGGTATACTATTTACACATGAGTTTCTACGAAGTGAACAAAAAATATATTCTCGGCAGTCTCGCGCTGCTGCTTTTTGTCGGGGGGTTCGGTGGGGGCTACGCTTTTTCCCAGCAAGGATATAGCATACAGCTTGCTCCACTTCGTTTCATCGAGCGAAATCGCGGCAATGCTCCTGCGGACGTGAATTGGCAGATACTCTGGGACGCAATCAGCACAATCAACGAGAAATATGTCGAGCGCCCCGTAGACCAGCAGCAGCTACTCTACGGCGCCGTATCGGGCATGGTTGCAAGCCTGGGCGATCCTTACACGGTGTTTTTCACGCCCATCAAATCAGAAGAGTTCAAGTCTGATTTGAAGGGTGAATTTTCAGGTATTGGAGCCGAGATTGGCATGCGCAACAATGCTCTTGTGGTTATAGCGCCTCTGGAAGATTCGCCTGCTGAGCAGGCCGGGCTGAAGCCTCAAGACCAGATTTTGAAAATCAACGGTGAGTCAACGGAAAAATTGGCGCTTGATGAAGCAGTAAGCAAGATTCGCGGCCCGAAAGGCTCCAAGGTTACGCTCACTATATATCGGACAGGTGATGCGGAACCGCGGGAGGTGGCAATCATCCGTGATACAATCGTGGTCAAGAGCGTCAGTGTGGAATATAAGGACGTGGGCAAAAAGAAAATTGGCGTCATCAAATTGCGGCGGTTCGGCGATGATACCAAGGGCGACATGAACGACGCTGTCACAAAATTGCTTCGAGAAAACGTGGCAGGAGTTATATTGGATCTGCGAAACAATCCCGGCGGATACATTACGACTGCGGTTGAAGTCGCCAGCAACTGGGTGGATGAGGGTAAGGT
>MFEO01000037.1:0-14354 GCA_001777585.1 Candidatus Doudnabacteria bacterium RIFCSPHIGHO2_01_FULL_50_11
AAGTCGAGAAGGTTCTGGCTACACTGGTGAAGGGTGGAGGAAAGGAAGACTTGCAAAACAAAGACGATAAGCCAAAACAACCGCAAAAAGTTAAATTTTAATTTCTGTGAAAGTCTTGTCTTTTTGCAGGGCCGTTTTGGTGCTTGTAAATATTTCTATTTTAAAATTATTGGGGTTCCGAAATCACGTATGCCTTGACTCTTCTCCACCCCCAAGTTATCCTAAATACTTTTATGGACAGAGTTTCAAGATCCAGTGATATGAAGAAAATTTATGTGGCCATGTCAGGAGGGGTAGATTCAGCAGTGGCAGCGCTGCTTCTTAAGCGTATGGGGCACGAACTGACGGGTGTGTATATGAAAAATTGGTCAGATGAATCGTTCCAGGGAAAACTTGATTTTCATTGCCCCTGGAAAGAAGATCTGGCCATGGTCAAGCGAGTGTGCGCCGCAATAGGAATACCCTGGAAAGTCTACAATTTTGAACAGGAATATCGTAAGAGCGTCATAGATTATTTTTTCCGGTTAGAACGAAGAGGGGAAACACCCAATCCTGATGTTATGTGTAACCGCGAAATAAAATTCGGATCGTTCCTGCGCCGAGCGCGGAAAGAAGGCGCTGAGTATATAGCGACCGGACATTATGCGAAAATAATCCGACCAAGGTCAAAAGAAGATTTTTGGAAACTCGAGCGAGCAAGCGACAAAGATAAAGACCAAAGTTATTTTCTTTGCCTACTGAAGCAAGCGCAGCTTAGAAGAACATTGTTTCCATTAGGCGATTATTCAAAGAGCCATGTAAGGGCAATCGCGCGGGAAGCAGGATTGCCCAATGCGGATAGGCCGGAAAGCATGGGAATTTGTTTCGTCGGAGAAGTGAAGCTCACAGACTTTCTTAAACTTGAAATACGCCAAACCCCTGGGGCGATAGTCACTACATCAGGAGCTAAAATAGGGACACACGAAGGGCTGCCTTTCTACACAATAGGACAACGACACGGGCTGCACTTGGGGGGCGGCATTCCCTACTATATTGTGCGTAAAGACTTGCGTCGAAACCGACTTATAGTCGCCCAAGGTCAAAAATCCAGGGAGCTTTTCTCAAAAGGACTTCTGCTTCGTTCATGCCATTGGGTGGGTCGAAGAATGGCCCTGCCTGTTGGGTTTCAGGTTAGAATCCGCCATCGCCAAGAACTACAGCCAGGGAAGCTGCAGAAAATTAGAGGCCAATATGCAGTCGTATTCAAAAACAAACAAAAAGGAATTACACCGGGACAATTTTGCACGCTCTATGGGGGAAATACTTTAGTCGCAGCCGGGGTGATAAGATCGCCGTTATCCTAAAGGCTCGGGATTTGACAAAGGGCAGCCGCCCTGCTACTATACCAATGCTCAAAAAGAAGTAATTTTGCACCCCTATACCTGAGCCTCAAGCCTTAGGATCGAACTCCGGGAAGCAGGACGTGATTGAGTTAGAAGGCAAGATTGTTGAATCTTTGCCGAACGCTCAATTCAGAGTACAGCTTGAATCTGGACAGACGATTCTGGGGTACGTCTCCGGAAAACTCCGGATGTACCACATCAGGATTCTGCCGGGCGATCGAGTGGTTCTGGAAGTTACCCCGTATGATTTGACGCGGGGCAGGATCACGAAACGCCTGTAAATCCAACCGGTAGGCAATAGCCATACCCGGATTTTATTTTTTACTAAATATGAAAGTTAGAAGCTCGGTCAAGAAAATCTGCAATAAGTGTAAAATTATTAAGCGAAAGGGGATCGTCAGAGTTATCTGCGAAAACCCCAAACACAAGCAGCGGCAAGGATAGTGAAGTATGGCTAGAATTTCGGGGGTGAATCTCCCGCCTAACAAAAGAATCGAAGCAGCCCTGCCATACATATATGGCTTGGGTATTTCATTGTCACGCAGGGCGTTACAGGCAACAGGAGTGGACCCCAACAAGAGAACCAAAGAACTCTCGACGGAAGAGGAGAATAAACTTCGGGTCTATATTGAGAAGAATTTTAAGACCGAGGGGCAGCTTCGCCAGGAAGTCACCATGAATATTAAGTTGCTGAAAGAAATAGGAGCACGAAGAGGGTACCGCCATTCCAGAGGTCTCCCAGTACGCGGTCAGAGGACAAAGACGAACTCAAGAACGCGTCGTGGCAATGTGCGGAGAACCATGGGGTCAGGGCGCAAAACATCTGCCGAAAAGACCTAATTTTTTAGAATCTATGGGCGAACAGAAAGTCAAAACTCTCGCGGGCGATGAAGTGAAGGCGGGGACCGCTGGCGAGTCTAAACGCAAATATCGCAAGGTAAGCAAGGGCCGGATTAGCATATCCTCGACTTATAACAATTCTATCATCACTGTGACAGATGCAGCCGGTGAAGTGCTCACTTGGGCATCGGCCGGTATGATCGGATTCAAGGGTTCGAAAAAATCTACGCCCTATGCCGCTCAAAGAACTATGGAAGAGATTATCCGCCGTATGAAAGATATCGGCATTGAGGAAGTCGATATTTTTATAAAAGGCGTAGGCACAGGACGTGACTCTGCCATCCGAGCTCTGACGGGCTCGGGAATTGCAGTCCGGACAATTCGCGATCGCACTCCCATCCCTCATGGGGGAGTAAGGGCTAAAAAACCAAGAAGGGTCTGATTTAGAGTTTATGGCAAGACACACCGGTCCAAAATCAAGAATGTCGCGCAGGGTTGGCACCCGTCTTTTCCCGAAAGACGAGAAGATTTTCACGAAACGCAATTTTCCACCCGGCATTCACGGAGCCGCAAGCCGGAGGAGGATATCCGGGTATGGTCACCAACTGCTCGAAAAACAGAAAGCGAAATGGATGTACGGCGTGTTAGAAAAGCAGTTTCGGGGTTATTACAAGAAAGCGGCAAAGAAACATGGCCAGACAGGGTCGATTCTTTTGCAGCTCTTAGAGACTCGTTTAGACAATACCGTGTTCAGACTGGGTTTTGCCACTACGCGTCCGCAGGCACGCCAGCTGGTATCGCACGGATTTATAGAGGTTAACGGTAAGAAGGTGAGTATCCCGTCTTATCAAGTGAAAGTGGGTGATCAGATTTCGATCCGCGAATCGAAAGCGAAATCCAAAAATATCGAGAATCTAAAGACGATCATTCTCAAAGCCCAGCCGCCAGAATGGCTTCAGTTGGACCCGAGGGCTTTGTCGGGTAGGGTACTGAGTGTGCCGGCTCGCGAAACACTCGACGCGACGATCAATCCTCAGTTAATTATCGAACACTATTCTCGATAAACCAAAATTAATTATTTAGCCGCTCGACGGCCAACACTTACATGGAACAAATTTCTCTCCCCAAAACTTTCAAATTTATAAAGGAAGACGGTAACGAATCAGTTTTTGTCCTCGAACCCTGTTACCCGGGATATGGAGTCACTATCGGGAACGCTCTCAGACGCGTGCTTCTTTCCTCGTTGCCCGGAGCCGCAGTCACCTCGGTTAAAATAAAAGGGGTAGATCATGAGTTTTCCACTGTTCCGAATGTGAAAGAAGACGTCGTCGACATTATCTTGAATCTGAAGAAGCTTTGCTTAGTAAGCCATTCTCATGAACCCATAAGACTGCAGCTGAAGGTAAAAGGAGATAAAGCTGTCAAAGCCGGCATGATCACCAAGACAGACCAAGTCGAGGTAAAGAACCCGGATTTGCATCTTGCTACTCTGGATGGAAAAAATGCTGAATTGGAAATGGAATTAGTTGTAGAGCAAGGTCGGGGATATGTGCCCGTCGAAGCCCGTGAAGATGAGCGGATGGAGATAGGCATGGTAGCAGTCGATTCGATCTTCACGCCGGTAAGAAACGTAAACTTTTCAGTGGAGAACGTACGCGTCGGAAAAATGACAAATTACGATAAGCTCACGCTTCATATAGTCACGAACGGCACCATCACTGGACGAGAAGCGTTGGACCAATCAGCACGGATACTGGTTGATCACTTCCAGCTTCTTTTGAAGGATAATTTTGAGCGCGAGCCAGAGATTGCAGCTCCGGCAGATAATGTTGAAGAACTGGTTCCCCAGGTTTCTGAAGAGCCGCTAATTAAGGAATCTCCAGATAATTCGGAGGACTCATTAATGTCGTTGAATTTGTCACGCAGGTCATATAATGCCTTGATGAAAAACAACATAACAACTATTTCTCAATTGCGTCAGCTGACTGCAACTGAGTTGCAAAATTTTCAAGGCTTAGGAGAAAAGTCGATAAGCGAAATCCTAGAAGCGATAAAGAATTTATAAATTGAAAACAGGACAATGCGTCACAGGAAGAAGAAGAAATTAAAGATAGGGTATGATCGGAGTCGTAGGGTTCTGAAGTCAATGACTACTGCCCTGATTCTGCATGAGAAGATCGACACAACATCCGCGCGCGCCAAACTAGTTCGTAGCCTGGTGGAGCGTCTCATCACAAAAGGGAAGCATGACAACCTGCACGCCAAGCGACAACTCTTTTCCGCGCTGCCTCCTAATGCAGCACGAAAAGTGTTTGAAGTGCTAGCTCCAAAATACAAGGCCAGACCAGGAGGATACACAAGATTAGTTCGCTTGGGCGCTGCAAAAGACGGCTCGATTCGGGCCAGGATCGAATTTGTTTAAAAGTATTAAATGACGACCACAGTAAAAAATATCAAGACGGTTGTACGCCGGTGGCACATTCTTGATGCACGCACCGAGTCTCTAGGACGGCTGGCATCGCGCGCCGCACAATACTTGATGGGGAAGAACAAGGTTGATTTCACACCTCACGTGGATATGGGCGACTTCGTAGTAGTGACTTATGCCGCCCACATGAAGCTGACTGGCAGAAAATTATTCCAGAAGAAATATTTTCATTTCTCAGGATATCCCGGTGGAATACGCGAGACAGCTATGAAAGACCTGCTCGCAACCAGGCCGGAAGTGATACTCCGTGAGGCAGTCCGGCGCATGTTGCCCAAAAATAAACTGCGTAGGATGCAACTGAGACGGCTGAAAATAGTATCGGAGGGAACGCATTCGTTCAAAATTGATTCTGCAGAAATTTAAACTCTTTTATGGAACAAGCTATTGCCGTGAAAAAGAGCGTTACGGGTAAGAAAAAACCATTGGTCAGGAAGCGAGCCGCAAGCCATGTCAAGAAACCTTCTCAACTGTCCAAGGAGCGTACCGGAGAAGCTGCTTCGCACGAAGAACAACAACGGGAAACCCTCGCTCCTCGCGAAAAGGCTGGTGCTCGCTATATATATGCAATTGGTCGGAGGAAGACGGCGATGGTCAAACTGCGTCTTCGTTTTGACGGAAAAAAGTTCACGGTTAACACAAAGCCTTTTCAGGATTATTTCCAGACACCTGACCTACAAAGAATCGTAACCTCGCCTCTCAATCTTCTGGGTATTGACGAGCGAGCTGGTGGAGAGATGTTCGCACATGGAGGCGGCAAGCACGCACAAGCAGAAGCCGCTCGACATGCTATCGCTAGAGCTTTGGTTTTTCGGAACGCTGAAGATAAACCCACACTCAAAAAAGCTGGTTTTCTCACGCGCGATCCGCGGGTGAAAGAACGGAAGAAGCCCGGACTTAAGCGCGCAAGACGTGGCCCTCAATGGGCCAAACGCTAGTTCGGACCAATGAGGAGAAAAGGGGTCGGGGAAAGAAAGTTCTTTCCCCGCGGTGGAAGTATTGAAACCGCAAAATTTCAAGGAGCGGTGCTTGCATCCGCGACCCGAACTGGGCCAAACGTTAGTACGCTTTAAATAAAATCAAGAATGACCTCCTCCCCGGGCTTTAGCCCGGGGTTTCCTGGTAAAGAAAAAGGCCACGTGGGCCCTTTGGAACGGTCGTCTCAAATAAATTGTGGTTCTGTTATTCCCAGGCAAGCCTGTAAGCCGAATTCTGTCCACCCCCGCCGGTGGCGGGGGATAGGCAATCATCTGTCTGCTCCGATTGTTACCAATCGGATGGAGCGGTTTCATACCTTGCACTCCGGTAAGAGTTTGGCCGTTTCATACCCGGTGTTGCCACCAAGGCTCGCCCAGTCATTCGACTGGGCGGTTTTACAATTTCTTGCAAAACCGTCTCTGTTCGCATCTCTCGGTTTGGCTCCGACCTTGCGATCAGAGTTGCTCCGGATGGGAGTTGCCCACTACCGTTTTTTCAGTGGCGCTTAAGCGGCTACCGAAGTAGTGTTCGGACTTTCCTCCCCCCGCCGGTGGCGGGGAGCGATTGCCCGGCTTCCCTGGGAATAACAAAAGCTTTGTTGATCAAAGCGCTATGAGTATGGCAGGTTTTGTTGTGCCAGTCAAGTTGGCAACTTAACGTTAGTAATATTGGGAAGAAAGCTGAAAATTTGCTAAAATACAGTATATTTAAATGAAGCGCTCAGAACTGATATTTAATATAGTCTCTATCGTTGTTGATTCGGCGATGCTTTTTTTTGCGGCAAGTGCGGC
Source organism: Candidatus Doudnabacteria bacterium RIFCSPHIGHO2_01_FULL_50_11 (assembly GCA_001777585.1). Taxonomy (GTDB): domain Bacteria; phylum Patescibacteriota; class Doudnabacteria; order UBA920; family 2-01-FULL-50-11; genus 2-01-FULL-50-11. The sequence goes on from MFEO01000037.1 coordinate 6,477, forward strand.
ATATTTTCTCCGCTACCGGACTGTTAATTCCTTCCCACAATATCCCATCCAGTTTGACCTATCATACCCCTCTTTCTTAAGAAATTTTCTTGTAGCACTGCCTATCGTACTCGCATTCCTCGCCATCAATGGACTATATAATCTAAAGAGTACGCGCAGATTTTGGCCGATGATTATTCGAGTGGCCGCCGTTGTTTCAGCGGGACTCATGGTTTTTGTGGCGGCTTACTTTTTTGACCCTCAGATTTTCCCGTCTCGCCTTATCGTCTTGCTTACTTGGGTACTTTCGATTCTCCTAGTTGGTCTTGGTCGAACCGTGTTATTACTTACTGAGCGAACGCTATTACGCCGTGGAATCGGGCAACACAAGCTGGTGCTCATTCGTGGGGCGAAGGGTGATTACGGGCTGGAGGCGCAGATTAAGAAGCAGACGAGGCTGGGATACAAGATAATTGCCATACTGGACGGACGCGATGATGCTGCGCTCGTTCACAACCTGGAACGTATTGACAACGCTGATGGGATTGATGAAATTCTCCAAGCTGACGTGGATTTGACACCCTCAGCTAATGAAGATTTGGTTCGATTCACGCACGATCATGGCATCCTTTTCCAGTACGTACCTGATATCATCGAATCACAACGAACGAATATCACTGCTACGGACGTTGCCGGGATTCCAATCATTGAGCTGCGAAATACGCCCCTGCAGGGCTGGGGCAAGGTCGTAAAAAGAGTTATGGATATAACTCTGAGTTTTTTGGGGCTACTTCTTCTGTCGCCCTTGATCGTTCTGATTGCGATAGCAATTCGGATTGATTCCCCCGGTAGAGTGCTCTATGTCCAGCAAAGGTTTGGACAGGGGAGGCCTTTCAAATTTTACAAATTTCGCTCAATGTTCCAAGAGCTATCAGTAGGGGAGGAGTATGGGGGGTCGAAAGCTGAGAATATGCGGCAAGAACTTTGGAAAGTGAACGCTCGGCATGGCCCGTTTCTCAAAGTAAGAAACGATCCGCGAGTGACACGACTGGGTCGCGTTCTACGAGCAACCAAGCTGGATGAACTTCCACAGTTATTGAATGTGTTGCGAGGGGAAATGAGTTTGGTCGGACCCAGAGCGCACGTAATCGAGGAAGTGGAGTTGTATCGTGAAAAGTATCGCCGCCAATTTACTATAAAGCCCGGATTGACCGGCTTAACACAGATCGCGCAGGCTCGCGAGCCTGACCTGCCATTTGAAGAAGAGATCAGATTGAACACCTTTTATATTGAAAATTGGTCTTTTGCCCTAGATTTGAAAATTATCCTCAATACGTTGCTAGTTCTCTTTAGCCGGGCTGAAAAGAAAGCGTATTATTGAAATGAAGGTTGCGCTCGTTCATGAATTTCTGACTCAATTTGGCGGAGCCGAGCGAGTGCTCGAGGTCTTGCACCGGATCTACCCCCAAGCGCCCGTTTATACGATATTTCATGACCGAGTGAAGACAAAAGGACGATATGAAAACTGGGACGTCCGAGAAAGCGTTTTAGGCAGAATTCCCGGAGCGCGAGCGCATTATAAGTGGTATCTGCCGTTGATGCCCTGGGCGGTATCGAGTTTTGATATGAAGGACTACGATGTAGTAATCTCAGACTCCTCGGCATACGCCAAGTGGGTCCGAGTAGGCAGCGGTACTCACATTTGCTACTGCCATACCCCAACTCGGTATTTGTGGCAGGATCGGGATACGTATGTCGCAAACTTACGTTATCCTGCCATTGTAAAAATTATAGTAAAACCCATTCTGAGTAGATTCAGGAGGATGGATTGGGAAGCGTCGCAGCGAGTCGATATTTTTATAGCGAACTCACGGGAAGTGCAAAACAGAATCAAACGTTATTATCAACGCAATTCCGTAGTGCTTTATCCTCCAGTTGACACCGATTTTTTTGAGGTTGCTCCGAGCACGTCAAATAGAGAATATTTCCTGACCGGCGGGAGACTGGAGCCATACAAGCATTTTGAACTCCCGATTCTTGCCGCCAATAAGCTCAAAATACCCCTGCTGGTATTCGGGGACGGGACCGAGTCCTCGGAATTGGTGCGGATAGCGGGACCGACAGTGAAGATATTGGGACGCGTGACCGACGAAAAATTACGGTCCTTGTATCAGCACGCGAAGGCTTTTATATACCCTGCTTTAGAGGATGCGGGCATGTCTATGGTGGAAGCGATGAGCTGCGGTACACCGGTATTAGCATATCGCAGAGGAGGCGCGCTTGAATTCGTGAGTGAAGGCTTAACTGGTGATTTTTTTGACGCCCAGTCTGTCGACTCAATTGTAAATGCCATAGCTGACTTTAAGGACGAGAGATTCACAAGCCAATCCATCAGGAATTTCGCGTTGAAATTTGGCGTTAACGAATATAGATCGAAATTCGAAGCAATTGTAAGTCGATCCATCCAGGAAAGGGGGGCACCATGAGAATTGGTGTGGATACGAGAACTCTTAACGAAGGGAAAACAACCGGAGTTGAAGTATATACATCCAATTTGATCCGGGCGATGCTTCAAATAGACACGACTAATCAATACGTTTTATTCAGCAACCATTTTAGGCGAGTTTCCAGTGCTCTTCCGAGCGGAGCTCGGATAGAGGTGAAAGAATTTCACTTCCCAAACCGTTTGCTGAATCTGCTCTTTGCACTTATCAAATGGCCGCACATCGACACTTTGATAGGTGGCGTGGACGTTTTCTTTTCGCCGCGATTTCTTTTTGGCGCCTGGTCTAAAAAGTGTCGGCTGGTTATAACTTCACACGACCTGTCTTTCATTCGCGCTCCGGAATTTTTTTCGTGGCAGCGCAGAATTTGGCATGCTATCTTGTCCGACCGAAAAGCGTCAAAGCGCTCGGATCTTATTATCGCAGTATCGGAATCCACAAAAAGAGACTTGATTCGCCTATTTCAAGTCCCTGAAAGCAAAATCAGAGTGATCTATCCCGGATTGGATCAGGACCGGTTCGTTTCAAAAAAAAATCCCGGGGAAAATCGTGAACTAGTCAGAAAATTTGAACTGCATCGCCCCTACATTTTAGTTATAGCCACTATTGAGCCAAGAAAGAACATATTAGGAGTCATTGACGCATATGAGCGGCTTTGCGCCATGGGTGAGCGCAGTGTAGACTTGGTGATCGGGGGAGGGTTGGGTTGGCTGTATCGCGATACTATTCGGCGGATCAACCATTCGCCTCAGCGCCAAGGCATTCATTTCTTGTCAACTCTTCCCGAGGATAGCAAACCCATGTTGTACCGCAATGCGTCTATATTTGTATTCCCCAGTCTATACGAAGGTTTCGGTTTTCCTCCTCTTGAAGCCATGAGCTGTGGTACGCCAGTTATTGCGGCGATGAATTCCAGTCTTCCAGAAGTCTTAGGTGACGCAGCGGTGTATGTCAACCCTTTTGATACCGATCAGATAGCCAGGGCCTTTTTTGATGTCTTGCGAGATGCCAAACTAAGGCTAGAACTGATTAAACGAGGCCTTGTGCGCTCAAAAAAGTTCACCTGGGAGCAGGCCGCGCGACAAACGCTACAGGCGTTCGAAGAAATAACACATTCTGTATGAAAACACGAATCGGTTTCGACATGAGAATGGCGGGGGAAGGATTTGGGATTGGACATTACGCGATTGATTTAATGAAGGCCCTGCTTCGACGCAACCATCCACAATTTCAGTACATTCTTTTTTTCGACCGGATGTTTAGTCGAGAGGCATTTGAATATTTCAGGTCATTGTCTGCCGAGTGCCGATTGGTAAACGCTAGGTACTATTCTCTTGAAGAGCAGTACAGACTTCCTAAGATCTTAAAGTCGGAACGCCTGCAGCTTGTCCATTTTCCGAACTTCAATGCTCCCATCCTATATTCCAAACCTTTTGTAGTGACCATTCACGACCTCATCCATCATCACTTCCCCGGCACGAAACTCTCTCACATTTTCCACCGCGCGGCTTATCGAGCGATCATATCCCATTCTGCACGAAACGCCCGAAAGATTATCGCAGTCTCTGAAGCCTCAAAGTCTGATATAATCAATCTGCTGCATGTTCCGGATGCTAAGATACAAGTAGTGCACGAGGGGGTTTCAGAAATTTTCAAGCAAAAATTACCACCAGAACAAATTGAAAGGGTTAAACGTGCCCTCGGTATCAGCTCGTCGTATATACTTTTTGTGGGAGTATGGCGAAGATACAAAAATTTGGGCTTATTATCTCGCGTGTTTGACCGTTTGAGGGAAGAAGGCCACGATCTTCAGCTCGTTTTAGTCGGGACGATGGACAAAAATTATCCCTTGGTAAAAGAAGAAATATATTCGATCCGAAACTCCAAAAGCATAGTGGCTACTGGCCTTGTTTCCTCTGAAAACCTGCAAGCCTTATACCAGGGTGCTTCCTGTCTCGTGAATCCATCCTTGTTGGAAGGGTTTGGCCTGCCCATGATCGAGGCCCAGGCATCAGGTTTACCGGTTGCGAGTTCGGATATCCCGGTCGCGCGAGAAATCCTGGGACACACGGCAGCATATTTCGACCCTCGCAGCGAAGTTTCTGCTGAGCATGCCATTAGTAGACTTTTGAGCGACCAGGCATTCTCGGCCGGGCTCGCCGCAGCAGGGCGAGCAAATGTTCCACGTTTTTCGTGGGACAAATGTGCGAAGGAAACTGAAGACATTTACGAAGCAGCCTTGAAATCATTTTAGTGCATCATATGAAATCCTCTTCGAAACTTGTTGTCTTAGTCGGCGGAGGTAGCGGCGGCCCCGTGACGCCGCTACTGGCTGTGGCAGAGCAAATAAGAATAGAGGATCCGAGAGTAGTTTTTGCCTATTTCGGAACTGGTTTACCGTTCGAATCAGACTTGCTTGATGAGAACAAAATACCTTCGTATGTGATACCAAGCGGGAAACTCCGCAGATATTTTGATTTGAGAAATATTTCAGATGTGTTTAAGGTCATTTTTGGTTTCTTTAAAGCCCGGTCACTATTGGTTCGCTTGCGCGCCAGAGTGGTCTTTTCCGCTGGCTCATACGTATCAGTGCCTGTCGCCTACGCCGCGGCCAGTCTTGGAATACCCGCTGTCGCCCATCAGCAAGATTTTTTGCCTGCACTGTCCAACCGCCTGATATTTCCCGTTGTCCGTAATCTAACCGTTAGCTTGGAAGAATCTGCTTTAGGTTTTTCTGGAAGTGTGGGGCTTTGGAAAAGCAAATCAGCTAAAAAAATTATATTGTGCGGAAATCCGGTTAGGAAAAGTTTCACAAGCTCAGTAAGAATCAATCGAGACGAAAATAAAACACAGAAGAGCGATTACCCAACACTTTTAGTACTAGGCGGGGGAGGAGGTTCAGAATTCATCAACCGCCTGGTAATACAGTCTATCCCCGAGCTAGCGCGACATTACGAGGTCATCCACTTGTCCGGTCAACAAAGAAACATGGAAGCCGAGACTTCATATAATTACAAACGCATGCCATACTTAATAAAGGAGTTCCCCGACCTTTTGCGACGAGCGGATGTAGTAGTCTCGCGCGCAGGATTTTCCACTATCAGCGAAATTGCTGCGTGCAAAAAGCTGGCCATAATTATCCCTATGCCAGATTCGCACCAGATAGCGAACGCCGAATATCTCGATCGAAAAAAAATGGCATTCATTGCCCGCCAAGAAGAACTTTCTCCATTAGTTTTCATCGAGCTCTTGCGCAGACTTAAGTATGATCTTGGTTTGCAAAAGCAATTTCAGACTAATATCGGTCGACTTTTTCAGCCGGAAGCCGCAAAAAACGTCGCTGAGGTAATACTAAAACATCTGTAATTGACATCATGTTTGAATTTTTCAAAAAAAGCAAAAAACTCACACGCGTACACGTCGTTGGTGTCGGCGGGATAGGTGTTTCTCGAATTGCTTTCTATTACCGTGCGCTAGGATTACAAGTGACAGGTTCGGATCTGTACGAAAGCGAGATCACTACTAGGCTACGCGATGCCGGAGTGCAAGTCACGATAGGCCATAGCGAGAAGAATGTTCCGGAAAAATGCAATTTGTTAGTTTTTTCCGTAGCGATCGCGCCTGATAATCCCGAACGAGTTACAGCGACGAAACGGAAGATCAAGCAGCTTTCGCATTTTCAAGCCATACAACAGATCGCCCAAGGAAAAAAGATCATAGCCGTTTGTGGTACAAACGGAAAATCGACGACAACCGCGATGCTTGGCTTTATTTTTGAGCGGGCGGGACTTGATCCTACGGTCTTTGTAGGTAGCCTGGTTTCCCAATGGCAGGGCAATATACGCATAGGGAAAGGCCCATATTTTATAGTCGAGGCGGACGAGCTGGACAGGCAATTCTTGTCACTCAAACCTTTCGGGATTGTAATAACGAATATTGAATTAGATCATCTGGATTCATTCAGAGACTTGCGCGATATCAGAGATGCATACTCCTCTTTCGTCGGTTTGCTGCCAAAGGACGGATTCCTCGTCTTCAACCATGACGACACCGTGACCATGGAGGTGGTCAACTTAATCAAACTAGAGAATATGAGCGGATTCGGCAGACAAGGCCGTTCCATACACCTTCTTCACTCATCGGTTCTCGCTTCAAAGCAGCATATCGCCACTAAGGTTCACGGAGTCGAACAAGAATTTACTCTTTCGATCGCCGGATCTCATAATGTCTACAATGCGCTCGCCGCCATAGGCGCCGCTTCTTCTGCACAGATACCCTTCAAGCTTATCCAAGAAACCCTGGAAGAATTCAAAGGAATTTGGAGGAGATTCGAGATTCTTGGTTTCATGGGTAAAGCACTGATAATCTCAGATTATGGACATCACCCTTCGGCTGTAAGAACGACACTCGAAGGTGCGAGAGAATTTTTCCCGGGAAAAAAAATTCTTTTGGTATTCCAGCCGCATCAACTTCAAAGAACGCGGGCATTATTTGATGATTTTGTTTCTGTGCTTAGCGAGGAAGCTGCAGATGGAATCATACTCGTAGAAATCTTTCAAGTGGCCGGGCGTGAAAATTCGGCAGTTTCCGTTAGTTCACGGGACCTGGCTTTGGCGGTCTCGCGAAATCTCCCCGAGGTATATTACGCTCCTACACTTGGGGCCGCCGAGGCGAAAATTCGTAGTCTCGCACCCGCATACGATCTGATCATTGTCATGGGGGCGGGCGATGTATACACTGTCGCAGAACGATTGGTGGAGAAAAAGCATGAATAAATTGCCGGTCAACATGCAAGAGGGGATTCCTCTGTCCCCATACACAAATTGGAAGATAGGCGGAAAAGCCAGCTATTTTGTCATCGCACGTGCAACTGATGAGATCCTCACGAGCTTGGATTTTGCGAAAGAACGTCGACTCCCGGTCGCGATTTTGGGGGGAGGTAGTAATGTATTAGTTTCCGACGATGGCTTCCCTGGTGTGGTGTTGAAGATTGACCTCCAAGAGCTCGTGTGCGAAGGGACGCGCATTACAGCCGGGGCGGGGGTTCCGATGGGAAGAGTAGCGACCTATAGTATGCAACAAAATTTGGCTGGTTTGGAATGGGCTGTGGGTATCCCCGGGACGCTTGGGGGAGCCGTGTTTGGAAATTCCAACTGCTTCGGCGGAGCAACAGGCCGGCACCTGATCGCGGCTGAAATTCTGGACCCCCAGGCAAGAGCGACGCCGCTAATACGCAGTGTCGACCGCGAATATTTCAAGTTTTCTTATGACTATTCGATATTGCAGGAAACAAAGGAAATCTTAATTCGGGCGACGTTTGATCTGCAAGCCAAAAACCCTGAAGAGATGCGCGGGATTCGTGAGAGCATAGCCAAGGTGGCGGCCGAACGTGCTG
>MFEO01000037.1:14368-16476 GCA_001777585.1 Candidatus Doudnabacteria bacterium RIFCSPHIGHO2_01_FULL_50_11
CGAGACTGCCCAATTGGAGAGAAGGCCTGCGCGATGGATACATCTCGGCAGGCTTCATCATCGATCGCGGTTTGGGGCTCAAAGGATATAGGCTTGGCAATATGCAAATTTCTGACTTGCACGCAAACTTTTTCATCAATCTGGGGGGGGCATCAGCAAAAAACGCTAAAGAGTTGATTGACTTTGTCAAAAACAAGTGCCAAAATACTTTTGACATAAGCCTCGAAGAGGAAATAAAGTATACCGGAAAATTTTAGCCTGGAGAATGCAGGAACGAAAGGGACACTTTCTGGAAAAAATTTCTCACAAGTTTACTCGGTGGATAGGAACACCGGCTTCGATAATCGTTCACACAATACTATTTGTTGGATTTTTCGGCTTAGAATGGCTGGGTTTTAGTTTTGACAATATCCTACTTTTTTTAACTACTCTCGTTTCGCTGGAAGCAATTTATTTGGCGATATTCATCCAGATGTCGGTGAACCGAAGTTTTACGAGCTTAAACGCTGTGGAAGCCGATATCGATAAAATTCAGGATGAGGTGAAAGATTTGGGCGTGGACGTAGAGGAAATATCTGTGGATATCGATAAGATTCAGGAAAGCGACGAATTGGAAGTCCTGAAGGACCAAAAGACAGTCCATAATCTGGAGACTATACAAGCGGGACTTCAGCGTCTCATGCGGGAGATCGAAATTATTAAAACAAAACCCTGACCGATGAACATTACTTTGAAGTGTACTAACTTAGATTTGACACCCGCGTTGAAACAATACGTTGAAGAAAAGGTGTCCGCACTCGTCCGCCACAACGGAGAGCTGGCAATCGCCAGAGTAGAGCTTGAGCGTCTCAAACGCCATCATAGTGGCCTTGTATTCCGGGCTGAGATCACGGTTGACGCTCCTGGTGTTAATTTTCGCGCGGAGTCGCTCTCTTCTGATATGTACGCTGCTATCGACTTGATGGTGCCCAAGCTTGTAGTGCAGCTGGAAAAGTCAAAAGACAAACGCACGGCAAAAGCTCGCATCACAAGACGCAAGCTGAAAGGGGACGAGATATAAACTAATAGTTACAGGAATCTCGGAAACTCTCACAAATGCCCAGAAAGCGACGTAGAATTCGAACGAGAAGAAAAAATTTCCAGCGCTTTTGGAAGCTGGGTTCACGCGAGTTTGCAACGAAACATTTCGACGTGAAAAATGGCAATCTTGTTGTACGAGAGGGAAACTACCAATATCAGATCCCCGAACTCATCAAAAGATTTGGCACAAGCTTGGAAATAGCCTTCCCTTTCATCATTGAAGAGCGCCTCAATGAGCTCTTGGACACCTTCGCTTATTATCAAAAAGTTAATCAGTACAAGGGCAAGTTTTATTTCCATTATCCGATGAAAGTCAATCAGAACAAAGAATTTGTCCTGCCCATCATCTCCGAAGGGGGCCACATAGAGGTTGGGAGTGCAAATGAGCTCTGGCTGATCAAGCGTTTATGGGAGCAAGAGCAATTCTCAAGCAAAATCCGGGTCATTTGCAACGGACCAAAAACCAATAAGTACTTGGGGCTCATCGAAGAATTAAAAGGTAAGAATCTCGATATTATTCCTATCATTGAAAATTCCGCAGAATTAGACTATTTAAGAGGGTATAGGGGCGATGTCGGAATCAGAGTAGATCCCGAATTGAAAATTAAGTCCCACTGGGACAAGCGGGTCGACCAGTTTGGCTTCGCGTTCAAGGACATTCTTGATTTGGGGAGAATACGCAACTTAAAGGTACTTCATTATCACGCATCTTCACAGATCATGCGTATTGAAGATCTCATTGGCAGCGCCAAAATGGCTATGAGCTACTATGTAAAATTGAAGAAAGTGAATCCCTCCCTGGATACGCTCGATATCGGAGGAGGGATGGCGATTCCATATGAGAAAAAGAAGATATATTCACTTGACGCGGTGGTCAAAAGGCTAATCCGTACAATCAAAATCCAAGCTGACAGAGCGGAAATTCCGCACCCCAACCTAGTCGTGGAGTGGGGGAGGTACATCGTTGCTCCCGCGCAAATCAGCGTTTTCCGAGTCCTGGCAGAAAAATCGATTATCAAATCAGCCGC